>NZ_CP191849.1:4089000-4413250 GCF_050956135.1 Actinoplanes sp. CA-131856
TGCTCGCGATCCCCAACGTGCGCACGGTGGCCGGGCGGGCCGAGGGGCTGCTGATGGACGGTGGCACGGTGACCGGCGTGCGGTACGTGGCCGACGGCGAGAGCGCGGTGACGGGGCAGAAGGCCGACTTCGTCGTGGACGCCACCGGCCGGTCGAGCCGCCTCGGTGACTGGCTCGACGCGTACGACTTCCCGAAGCCGCCGATGCGGCGCATGGGAATCAAGCTGAACTACGCGACCGCTCTCTATCAGCGCCCGGCCGACGCGCGGGTGTGGACGTGCATCTCCATCGCCAATCCCGGGCCGGGCCGGACGGCGCGGATCGGCGGCTTCACACCCATCGAGGGGGACCGCTGGACGCTCCTGGTCTCCGGATACGACGGGGACCGGCCCGGGCGCGACGCCGACGAGTTCCGCGAGCGCTGCGTGCGCGACTTCCCGGCGGAGTTCGGCGAGGTGGCCACCACCGCGCCGCGGGTGAGCGAGGTCGCCACCTATCACCAGGCGGACAGTCGGCGCCGCGACTTCCACCAGGTGCGCCGCTTCCCGGCGCGGCTGGTCGCGGCGGGCGACGCGGTGGCCTCCTTCAACCCGGTCTACGGGCAGGGCATGACCTCGGCCATGCTGCACGCGTCGTGCCTGTCCGAATATCTGCGCGGCGGCCCCGACCTGAGCCGGGCCGCCCGCTCCTACTTCGCCGACGTGAAGGTGGTCGTCGACGCCGCCTGGCAGGTCTCCACGATGGCCGACCTGGCCCTGCCGCACGTCGACGGACCCTATCCCCAGGGCTATGCGCTGATCCGATGGGCGAGCGGCCTCATCTACAAGGCGTCGATGCGCGACCAGGCGGTGAGCCACCGCCTCGGCCAGGTGACGACCATGCTCGCCCATCCGAGCGCGCTGACGAGCCCGCGCTTCCTGCTACGGGCTCTCAGCATCGGCGCCCGCGCCTAGCCTCCGCTCAGCTGACGCGGCGCGGCAGCTTCCAGTCTGGGCGCGGGAAGTGGCAGGTGTAGCCGTTCGGGATGCGCTCCAGGTAATCCTGGTGCTCCGGCTCGGCCTCCCAGAACGGGCCGGCCGCGGTCACCTCGGTGACCACCTTGCCCGGCCACAGCCCCGACGCCTCGACGTCGGCGATGGTGTCCTCGGCGACCCGCTTCTGCTCGTCGGTCTCGTAGAAGATCGCCGAGCGGTAGCTGGTGCCGACGTCGTTGCCCTGACGGTTCAGGGTCGTCGGGTCGTGGATCTGGAAGAAGAACTCCAGCAGATCACGGTACGACGTGACGGACGGGTCGAACTCGATCTCGATCGCCTCGGCGTGGCCGTCGTGGTTGTAGTACGTCGCGTTCCGGACCGCGCCGCCCGTGTAGCCGACCCGGGTCGAGATCACTCCGGGGCGCTTGCGGATCAGATCCTGCATCCCCCAGAAACAGCCTCCGGCAAGAATCGCCTTCTCCGTGGCCATGGCGCACACCTCATTCGTAGTTTGTCCCCCAGCATTACCCGTCGGCGCCGCCGGGGCACTGTCATATCACTCACCTGAACGTCAGAACGGGC
Organism: Actinoplanes sp. CA-131856; assembly: GCF_050956135.1. Lineage (GTDB taxonomy): Bacteria > Actinomycetota > Actinomycetes > Mycobacteriales > Micromonosporaceae > Actinoplanes. Next base: position 4,090,557 of record NZ_CP191849.1, read on the forward strand.
TTGATAGTTCCCGACCGGGCGGCGGACTCGATCTCATCGAACGCGAACTCGCCCACGAGCCGCTCGACCGGGAGGCGGCCCTCGCGGTGCAGGTCGACGAGGCGGGGGATGAAGCCGGCCGGCGTGGCGTCGCCCTCGATGACGCCCCGCAGCTCGAGGCCGTTGTAGAGGACCGTGGCGAGGTCGAGCTCGGCCCGGCCGACCAGGCCCACGAGGGCCAGGGTCCCGCGGCGGCGCAGCGCGCGGAGGGCCTGGTCGATCACGTCGGCCCGGCCGGTCGTGTCGATCGCGTGGTGAACGCCGGCCGGCTTCCGGTCGACCGCGCCCAGTTCGAGGGCGAGCTCGCGCCGCTCGGGCACCGGATCGACGGCCAGCACCTCGCAGCCCGCCGCGACGGCCGCCATCACCGCGCTCAGCCCGACCGCGCCGGCGCCCAGCACGGCGACGGTCTCGCCCTTCCGCGGCCGGAGAACGTTGAGGACCGTTCCGGCGCCGGTCTGGACGCTGCACCCCAGTGGCGCCGCGATCGAGGGCGGGAGATCGGCGGGCACCTTGACGGCGTTCGACTCGTAGGCCAGGGCGTGGGTGGCGAAGCTCGACTGGCCGAAGAAGTTGCCAAAGACGTCCCGTCCGTCGCGGGAGAGCGGCGTGCTGCCGTCGGCCCGGGTCCCGCGGGCGTTCAGGTCGCTGTGCCGGCAGTACGCCGGATGCCCGTCCCGGCACTGCCCGCAGGCGCCGCAGCTGCGGAAGGTGAGGCAGACGGTGTCGCCGGGCGCGAGCGTCCGTACGTCGTCACCGACCGCCTCGACCACGCCGGCGCCCTCGTGCCCGAAGACCATCGGCAGCCGGCTCCAGCCGCGCCGCATGGCCAGATCGGTGTGGCAGATGCCGGCCGCCGTCATCCGCACCAAAATCTCGTCGGCCCGGGGCTCCGCCAGCTCGACATCGCGGATCACGAAGGGGCCGCCGGCCTCCTCGACCAGGGCGGCCCGGATCCTCACGCCTTGTCCAGGAGGAAGTAGTAGTGCCGCCCGCCGTCCAGCACACCCTTGCCGTTCATCACGCCGAGGAGTGTCGTGTCGTCCACCCGCTTGAAGTGATCGAGCACCGGCCGCCCGTCGTACACCATCGTCGCCGTCACCTCGCCCCGGAACTCGACCATCCAGAGGCTGGCTCCGCCCTTGGCCATGGCCTCGTTGGCTTCGAGCTCCCCCCGCTCGTTCCAGCACACCAGCGGGGCCACGTCGGTCACGGAGGTGAACGTCTTGCCGTACCACCGGGCCCGCCCCAACTGGCCCTCGAAGCTGTGCCCGCTGACGAACTCGCTTCCGGCCCAGCTCCCGATCAGCTCCTCGGCCCGCACCGGAGCCAGCGCGGCCCAGATGGCGTCGAGCTCGTCGATCGTCACCTTGCCGCCCGCCGCCCGCACGGCCTCGAGCCGCTCCCGAGCCTCGATCGCATCCATCCCGGCCTCCTTGTTGGCGTCCCGCCAACAAGCATTCAGCCCGCCCGGTTCGATGGCAAGTTAATCGCGATTCGCATTTTGCCGCACCGGGCGGGTCAGCGGGAGAGGCCGAGCTTCAGGGTGGAAGCCGATCAGGGCGGTGCTGGTCGTGGCGTCCACGGCGCGCTGGGCCGGTGGGAGGTGTTCTCGGGGATGAACTGGGGGAGCGCTCCGCGCACTAAATGAGGCGGTCGAGCAGCGGAAACTCGTCGTACACCTGGTTGTAGTCGCCGAAGTGGCCGTCGTCGCGGACGATCTGGGTGCCGCCGAGGCGCTCGAACATGGCCCGGCCCTGTGCGGCGTCGCAGCCGTACGGGTCGGTGAGCGAATTGATGAAGTACGTCTCCCGGACGTTGGCCCGGATGGCGTCCCAGTCGTAGGACGGGCGCAGGACCGGCTCGTCCCCGGTGTTGGGCGGCGTGCAGTACCCGGCCACCAGGAACGCCCTGTCGACGGCCACCCGCTCCAGGATCGCCAGCAGCAGGGCGGCGCCGCCGGAATGGCCGATCAGCACCGTCCCCGGGCCGAAGGTGTGCGCGTCGAGGACCTTCGGCAGGAACGTGTCGATCGGCTCGACGTTGAGGGTGGGGTGGTGCGGCACTTCGACGGCGTAGCCGCGGGCGGTCAGCCGCCCGGCCAGCCAGGGATACCAGGCGACGCCGGGGTTGCCGCCGGTGCCGTGGAAGATGATCGCCTCGTGTCCCATGGGCGGAGGATAAGCCATCGATCTGCGACCATGGGTCCATGTGGCGCGGCAACTGGCTGTCCTATGTGTACGCGGGTATCGGCGTCCTGCTGCTCGTGGGGGCGTTCGTGCTGCTCTACCCGGTGCGGCACGTGGACGGGTTCGCCACCGATCTGCGGATCAACATCGGGGCCAACCTGCTCGACCTGGTGCTGGCGGCGCTCGTGCTGCAACCGCTGATCCTGTTCCTGAGCCGCAACGCGGTGAAGCGGCGGCACCGTCTCGACTACCGGGCGGTCATCAAGCGCATCGAGGACGCCGACGGCCAGGTCGACATCTGGAAACACTGGACGGGGCTGCTGGAGGGCCGGCACGAGCGGAACTTCACCAACGCGGTCGTGCGGGCGCTGGAGCGGGGAGTGCGGTTCCGCATCGTGCTCACCGATCCGTCGAGCCCGGCCGCGGCCGAACGGGCCCGGCAGGTGGCCCCGACCGACGCGCTCGGGCTGATGCGGCAGAACATCGAGCGGCTGGCCGCGCTGCTCGACCGGATCCCGGCGGCGCACCACGACCTGTTCACCGTGCGGATCAGCCGGACCGGGCCGGCACACGCGCTCTACCGGGTCGACGACTGGCTGTCGTACGGCGTGTTCGGTGACCGCCGGGTCAGTGAGAGCTCGCAGCGCGAGGTGCGGGTGCGCGGCGACCTGGGTGAGCTGGCGCTGGAGGCGTTCGAGAACCGCTGGAAGGGGCCGGGACTGGTGACGGCGGCCGAGCACGACCGCATGCGGCTGCGCCTGGAGGTGAACGGACATGCGGCCGAGCACGACCTGCGGTACGTGCTGCACGAGGGCGAGCACTGGGTGAACGTGAACCCGTCGGCGCTGGCGCAGGCGTTCCACCCCGATCACGCGGTGGTCGGCGACGGCGAGCGGCGGTGGGTGCTGGCCGAGGCGAGCCCGGCGACCCGGGAGCGGGTGGCCGCCCTCTACGCCGCGAAGTACGGGCCGGACCAGGGGGCGGTGCTGCTCAGGCTGATCGGCGCGTAGGTGGCGGTCGTGGCGATGACGCCCGTGCATCCGCTGGGCCGCGGTCGTGTGCGCTGTCCTGTGGCCGCTCGGCTGCTGCGCGCGGGGGAGCTGCGGGTTCCCACCCGGCCGGACGGCGGCGGTCAGTTGGCGTAGACGCGGGACGGCTTGATCAGGACGGCGGTGCGGCGCTGGTCGCGCATGACGCGGTCGTACTCGTCCCAGTCGTCGTGGGTGCCGCCGGCCGACGTGAAGATCTCGCGCAGCAGGAGGCGGAGCGCCTCGGGGTCGGACGGCGGGTCGTCGGGACCGGTCAGCTCGGCCCGGCCCTCGACCGCGGCCCACTGCCAGCCGTCGCGGAACGTCACGGTCAGCTGCGGGCGCGCCCGGAGATTGGCCAGCTTCACCTTGCCGTACGTCACGAAAGCCAGCACCGGCTCACCGCGCTGGATGATCCCGGTGTTGACCAGCGAGCTCTGGATGCTCTGATCCGCGCGCAGCGTGGACACGACGGCCAGCCCGCTGTCGGCCCGGCTGAGCTCCCACGCCTGCTCCAACGTCATCGCCATGGCAGGAACGCTACCGGCTCACCACGCGCCGGACAGCGCGGCGACGCCGCCGACAGCGGTCGCGGCCGTGCAGGCGGTCAGCAGCGCCGTGCACAGCCGTTTGGCGCGCTGATGGTCGGCGGCGCCGGGCTGATCCAGATAGGCCGCCAGCACGCCCCACGAGAGCGCCAGGGCGCCGAGAACGAAGCCGAACATCGGCACAGCCTGCCGGTCGTGACCGGACGCGGCGCCCAACCCCCGGTGACGTGCCGGTGAACAGAAGACGGTCATTTGCGGAGGCCGTGCAGGGCCTGCACATAGATCTCCGAGAAGGTGGGGAAGGGCTGGATCGTGTCACGCAGGATCTCCAGCGGCACCCTGGCCCGGATGGCCAGCGTCGCCTGCTGGAGCCACTCGCCGGCCTCGGGCCCGAGCGCGCAGGCGCCGGTGAGCACCGACCCGTCGCTGAACAGCGTCAGGAAGCCGTGGGACTCGGCGTACCGGCGGGTGTAGGCGGCGGTCTTGGCCACGTCCTTAAGTGCCACGGTGGAGCTGATCGGGCCTGAGGTGGCGCCGACGGCGGCGGCCTGGGGATCGGTGAAGACCACGCGGGGTACGGCGGTGTAGTCGACCTTGCGCGGGCGCCCGTAGATGTTGTCGGCGACCACCTCACCCTGATATTTCCCGACATGCGTCAGCATGAACTGGCCGGTGGCGTCGCCGACCACCCAGAGGTTGGGCGCCGCCCGCAGGTATTCGTCGACCGGGATGCCCTTTTTGCCGGCAACGACCCCTACGGTCTCCAGCCCGATTCCCTCCACTCGTGGCGCCCGTCCGGTGGCCACCAGAAGTCGATCACCCCGTAGCTCCTGCCCATCATCCAAAGTCAGCACATAGTCGGAATTGTCCCGGTGGGCGCGTACGGCGCGCGGGCCCAAGGCGAGCGCAACGCCATCGGCGCGCAGGGCGGCGGTCAGGGCGGTACCCAACTGCTCCGGTTCCCGCGGAAGGACCCGGGAACCGGCGGCTGACAGCACCACGGAGCCGCCGAGACGGCGTACGGCCTGGGCCATCTCCACACCCACCGGCCCGGCGCCGAGAATCACCAGCCTTCCCGGCACCTCCTTCATGCCCGTGACCTCGCGGTTGGTCCACACGCCCTCGAGCTCGCGCAGTCCCGGAACCGGCGGGATGATCGGCGACGCCCCGTTGGCCAGCACCACGTGCTCGGCCGTGTAGCGGACCCCGGACACCTCGACCGCCCCCGGCCCGGCCAGCCGCGCGCTGCCCCGGATCAGCGCGATGCCCGCCCCGGCCAGCCAGCGCTCCTGCCCCGCGTCCGAATAGTCCGAGACCATGAAGTCGCGCCAGGCCAGCGCCCGCTTCACGTCGACCTCGGCCGTCGACTCGGCGTCCCGCGCCGCCTGCACGGCCTCACCCGGCCGCAGTAGCGTCTTCGACGGAATGCAGGCGTAGTAGGAGCACTCGCCGCCGACCAGCTCCCGCTCGACCAGCGCCACGCGCAGCCCGCCCTCGGCCAGCGCCCCGGCGCAGTGCTCACCGGGCGATCCGCCGCCGACCACGATGACGTCGTAATCGCTCATAACCGATGCCTCCCCAGGTGGATGTGCTCCCCTTCACCCTGGCCGAGGTCCCGCGTCACCGGTACCGGTCGAAGACCCTGGTGTCCGCTATCCCGGGGTGTTACACGGGCGTCGTACCAGTGCCCGGCGGGAGACGGTGGACCAGGAGCTTCCGACCGCACAGGAGAGACGCGATGACCATCGCCGACCACATCGTCGCCACGCTGAAGGCGTCCGGCGTCAGCCGGATCTACGGGCTGCCCGGCGACTCGCTCAACGGGCTGACCGACGCGCTGCGCCGCGACGGCGGCATCAGCTGGCAACATGTCCGCCACGAGGAGGCCGCGGCGTTCGCGGCGGCCGGTGAGGCGGCCGTCACCGGTGAGCTCGCGGTCTGCGCGGCCAGCTGCGGGCCCGGCAACCTGCACCTGATCAACGGGCTGTTCGACGCCCAGCGCAGCGGCGTGCCGGTGCTCGCCATCGCCGCCCACATCCCGCTCACCGAGGTCGGCACCGGCTATTTCCAGGAGACCCACCCGCAGGACCTGTTCCGCGAGTGCAGCGTCTACACCGAGCTGGTCAGCACGGCCGAGCAGCTCCCGCGGATCCTCGAGATCGCCATGCGGGCGGCCGTGGAGAAGCGCGGCGTAGCCGTGATCGTCGTGCCCGGCGAGATCTTCAGCGACCCGGCGCCGGCCGGCACGAAGGTGACGGCGGTGCGCCCGGCGGTCTCGGCCGTCGTGCCCCGCGAGCCCGACCTGGCCGCGGCGGCCGAGCTGCTCAACGGCGCCGGGCGGGTCACCATCCTGGCCGGCGCCGGCTGCGAGGGCGCCCACGAGGAGCTGACCGCGCTGGCCGGACGGCTCCAGGCGCCGATCGTGCACGCCCTGCGGGGCAAGGAGTTCGTCGAGTACGACAACCCGTACGACGTCGGCATGACGGGCCTGCTGGGCTTCCCGTCCGGCTACCGGGCGATGGAGCACTGCGACGTGCTCCTGATGCTCGGCACCGACTTCCCGTACCGGCCCTTCTATTCAGCCCACGCCAAGGTCATCCAGGTCGACGTGCGCGGCGAGCGCATCGGCCGGCGCGTGCCGATCGACGTGCCACTGGTCGGCACGGTCAAGGACACCGCGGCCGCGCTGCTCCCGCGGATCAAGGAGGGCCGCGACGGCGAGCACCTCGACCGGATGGTCAAGCACTACCGGCGGACCCGGCGGCAGTTCGACGCCCTCGCCCACGAGGGGCGCCAGGGCCGCACGCTGCACCCGCAGGCGCTGGTGGCCGCGGTCGACCGGATGGCCGCCGACGACGCCGTCTTCCTGGCCGACGTCGGCACGCCCACCCTCTGGTCGGCCCGCTACCTGCGGATGAACGGCCGCCGCCGGCTGATCGGCTCGTTCAACCACGGCACCATGGCCAACGCGCTGCCGCAGGCCATCGGCGTGCAGGCCGCGCAGCCGGGCCGGCAGGTCGTCACCTTCTCCGGCGACGGCGGCCTGGCCATGCTGCTCGGCGAGCTGCTCACGCTGCGCCAGCAGCGGCTCCCGGTCAAGGTCATCGTGCTCAACAACGAGGCGCTGGCCTTCGTCGAGATCGAGATGAAGGCCGACGGCATCGTCGAGTACGGCACGAACCTCGACAACCCCAACTTCGCCGACGTGGCCCGGTCGGTCGGTCTCTTCGGCGTACGGGTCGAGACCGCCGGCGAGCTCGACGGGGCGCTGGAGAAGGCGTTCGCGCACGACGGCCCGGCCGTGATCGACGTCCGCACGATCCGGCACGAGCTGGCCATCCCGCCCAAGGTCACGGTGGCCCAGGCGACCGGTTTCGCGCTGTGGGCGACCCGGTCGATCCTGAGCGGGTCGGGCGACGACGTGCTCGAGGTGGCCGGGGCCAACCTGCGCCAGGTCGTGACCGAGTTCGAGTAGGCGGCGCTCACCAGCCCGGAACGGCCGCCCGTACCGTCATCTCGCTGACCGCCACCCGGCAGTCGCGGCCGGCCATGTAGAGGATCGCGTCGGCGACCTCCTCGGCGAGCGAGGGCTCGATGCTGGTGGCGCCCGGCTCGACCATCCCGACCCGCACCCGCTCCTCGGCCAGCTCCTGCCGCAGCGACTCGGTGAAGCCGGTGAGGCCGAACCGGGTCAGGTTGTAGACGCTGCTCCCCGGCCGGGCCACCCGCCCGGCCGTGGAGCCGACGTTGACGATGTCGGCCACCTCGCGCGGCGAGGTGGCCGCCGCGTCGATCAGGTGCGGCACGGCGGCGTACGTCACGTGCAGCAGCGCCGACACGTTGAGCGCGACCATCCGGTCCCACTCCTCGAGCGTGGCGTGCAGCGCCGTGCCGAGCAGCATCACCCCGGCGTTGTTGACCAGGATGTCGAGGCGCCCGAACCGGTCGAGCGCGTCCTGCACGGCCCGCTCGGCCTGAGCCGGGTCGGTCAGGTCGGCCTCGACCGCGACCGCGTGCCCACCCAGCGCCGTGACGTCCTCGACGACGCCGGTCAGGCGGCCGGGACGGCGGGCCACCACGGCCACCGCCGTGCCCTCCCGGGCGAGACGGCGCGCGGTCGCGGCGCCGATGCCGCTGCTGGCCCCCGTGACCAGCGCGACCGTCCCGCTCAGGAGTCCGTCCACCATGGTCTGTCATCCCCTCACGTCGAGGACGGCGCGGAACCGCACGTCGCCGGAGATCATCCGTTCGTACGCCTTGGCGGCCTCGCCGAGCGGGAACACCTCGTTGTAGGACCGGATCGCGTGGCGCAGCGTGAACCGCAGATTGTCCTCGTTCTCGATCGCGGTGCCGGTCAGGCTGCCGCGGATGCGGTGACCACCGAAGATCAGCTGGGCCGGCCGCACCTGGATCGGCTCGGGGTCGGCGCCGACCACGACCAGCTCGCCGTTGCGGCCGAGCCCGGAGATCAGCCCCGACATCGCGGCCCCGGCGGCCGCGGTGGCGATGACGACCGCGGCGCCCCCGAGCCGTTGCAGCGCCTCGCCGGGATTCCCGGCCAGGCTGTCGATGTAGTCGTCGGCGCCGAGCTCGGCCGCCAGCTCCCGCTTCGCCGTGCCGCGGCCGATGGCGACGACCCGGTGACCGAGCGCCCGGGCGTACTGGATGCCCAGATGGCCCAGCCCGCCGATGCCCTGCACCGCGACCAGCGAGCCGGGCCGGGCCTTGCCGGCCAGAAGCGCGCTGTACATGGTGAGCCCGGCGCAGAGCAGCGGTGCGTCGGTCACCGCCTCGGTTCCGGGCGGAATCCGGACCAGGCCGGTCGACCGGGCGTACGTCACCTCGGCGTAGCCGCCGTCGACCGTCGTGCCGGTCAGCGGCTGGTCGGCGCAGTTGAGGAAGTCGCCCCAGCGGCACGCGTCGCAGGTCGTGTCCGCGCCGCCGAGGAAGCCGGCGCCGACCCGGTCGCCCACCTTCCACGACGCGTCCACGCCCTCGCCGACCGCGCCGATCCGGCCGATGATCTCGTGGCCGGGCACGATCGGCTCGGCCCGGTCGCCCTCGACGGCCAGCGCGTCGGTGTGGCAGACCCCGCACGCCTCCACCTCGACGAGCACCTGACCCGGCGGCGGTTCGCGGCGCTCACGCTCCACCAGCTCAAAGCGGCGGTGGCCGGTGGCGACGACCGCGCGGTAGCTGTCGCTCACCGGGGGAGCTCCTGACCGGCCTGCTCCTTGACGATGTAGTCGGCGTACCAGGACGGCCAGTCCGGATCCGCGGCGCCGGTGCGCGCCTCGTGCTCGCCGTGCGCGGCGGCCGCCCGGCGCAGCGCGGCGGCCAGGCCGGTGGTGGACGAGAAGGCGGTGACGGGGTCGAGCCGCCCCGGCAGCCGGGAGGTGATCTCCTGGAGGAGCCAGCCGTTGCCGTCCGGGTCGCTGAACGACAGGAAGGAACCGTAGCTGGCGTTGCCCTCGGCCGGCCCGGCCAGCCGTTCGCCGGTCCCGCCGTGGTGGAAGACGCCGCCGGCGTCGTGGAAGACCTCGCTCGGCTCGGCGCCGGCCCGCTTGAGCTCGTCGTGCGCGGCCGCGATGTCGTCGACGACCAGGTGCAGGCCCTGCGTGGTGCCCGGCTCCTGGGCGGTCACCGAGGTGCCGAAGATGACCGACGCCGGCGAGCCCGGCGGGGTCACCTGCACCACCCGGAACGTCTCGCTCGTGGCCAGGTCGGCGTCGAGGCGCCAGCCCAGGCCGGTGTAGAACGCCTTGGCCCGGTCGACGTCCGACACGGGAATCACGACGACTTCCAGCTTCATATCCATGGACCGAGCCTGCCGCCCCTCACCACCCGGACACACCGGTGAGACTCCCTGGGCACCCCGGGCCAGGGAGTGCCACGGGTCCCACCGGCCGGCCGCCTGCCGCAGGGTGGAGCACATGGAATTCCTGGTCACGATGACCACCACGGTGCCGCCGGGCACGACACCGGACGAGGTGGCCGACATGCGCGCCCGCGAGGCGCTGAACACCGCCGATCTGGCCGCCAAGGGGCAGGTGCTGAGGCTCTGGCGGCCGCCGCTGGGCCCGGGGGAGTGGCGCTCGATCGGCCTGTTCGCGGCCGGCGACCCGGACGAGCTCGAGGCCGCGCTGGCCACGATGCCGCTGCGGGTGTGGCGCCGCGACGAGGTGACGCCGCTGGGTGCCTTCCCCAATGATCCGGGGCCGGGGCGGGTGCCGCTCAAGCCGGAGGCCCGCGAATTTCTGGTCCACTTCACGATCGAGGTTCCCGGGGGTACGCCTCGTGAGGCGGCCGAGGAGCGATTCGAGCAGGAGGCGGCTCAGACACGGCGGCTGGCCGCTGAGGGGCGGCTCGCGCGGCTGTGGACCGTCTCCGGCGGGCGCGGCGTGGGGCTGTGGCAGGCCACCGGCGACGATCAGATGCGGCACATCCTGCGGTCGCTGCCGCTGGCGGACTGGCTGACCACCGAGACGGTGCCGCTCACCCCGCACCCCAGCGACCCGGCCACGCTGGCGGCGGCACGGTGATCGCGCTGCGCAGTCCGGCCGGCCGCGCGCTGATCGCGACGACGGTGCTCGCCTCGGCGGTCGGCTTCATCGACGCGTACATGATCAATGTGGCGATCCCGGCCATCGGCAAGGACCTCGGCGCGAGCGTGAGCGAGCTCCAGTGGGTGCTGACCGGCTATCTCGTCACCGTGGCCTCGTTGCTGCTGCTGTCCGGGGCGCTGGCCGACCACTTCGGCCGGCGGCGGCTGCTCGCGGCCGGGCTGCTCGTCATGCTGGCCGCGTCGCTCGCCTGCGCCGCCGCGCCGAACGTGGGGACCCTCATCGCGGCCCGGGTCGTGCAGGGCGCGGGCGGGGCGCTGGTCGTGCCGAGCAGCCTGGCCCTGCTCAACGGCACCCTGCGCCGGCCCGACCGGGCCCGCGGCATCGGCGTCTGGGCCGGCATCTCCACGCTCGGCACGACCCTCGGGCCGTACGGCGGTGGCTGGCTCGTCGACCACGCCTCCTGGCGCTACGTCTTTCTGCTCAACCTGCCGCTCATCCTGGCCGCCCTCGCGCTGTTGCGGTTCGTGCCCGATGTGGACACCGCTCGGCGGCCGCTCAGCGTGGACGTGGCCGGCGCGCTGCTCGCGGTGGTGGGCCTGGGTGGCGTCATCTACGCCCTCACCGCGGGCGCCGACAAGGGCTGGGCCGACGGGCCGGTGCTGGCCGCGGCCGTGCTCGGCGTGGCCTGCCTGGCCGCGCTGGTGCCGGTCGAGCGGCGGCTGAGCCGGCCGATGCTGCGGCCCGAGCTGTTCCGGTCGCGGCCGTTCGACGCCATCAACGCGGCCACCGTGCTCTTCTACGGCGCCCTGAGCGCGGTGAGCTATCTGGTGATCCTCCAGTGCCAGCTCCGGCTCGGCTACAGCGCCACCGAGGCCGGCGCGGCCCTCATTCCGGAGTCGGCCGTCTTCCTGCTCGTGTCGCCTTTCGTGGGTGGTCTCGTGGCCCGGGCCGGCACCCGCTGGCCGATGGCCGGCGGCATCCTCGTCGTCGCGGCCGGTTTCGCCTGGCTGTCCGGCGCGAGCCCGGGACAGCCCTACGCGCAGGCGATCCTGCCCGGTGCGCTGCTGTTCGGCCTGGGCCTCGGGCTGGCCGTCGCGCCGCTCACGGCCGGGGTGCTGGCCGCCGTGGACGACAGCGACCTGGGTGAGGCCTCGGCCGTCAACGACGCCGCGTCCCGGGTCGGTGGCGTCGTGCTGGTCGCGCTCGTGCCGCTGCTGCTCGGCGCCCGCGGTGCCGCCGATCTCACGCAACCGCTCGCCGACAACTACCGGTTCGCGATGCTCGTACTGGCCGGGGTGACCGCCGTGGCGGCTGTCCTCACCGCCGTCCTCGTTCCGAGCCGCCGGATCACGCCGAAGCCGATGGCGCCCGCCCCACGTGTACAGGCCTGCGCAGTCTCCATCTGAAAGGACCAAGCCATGCTTTCCCTCGCGTCAAGCACCGTCGTCGTCATCGGCGGCACCTCCGGGATCGGTCTGGAGACCGCCCGGCAGGCCCGCGCGGCCGGCGCCGACGTCATCGTCACCGGGCGCGACGAGCGCCGCCTCAAGGAGGTGGGCGACGAGCTCGGCGCCACAGCCGTCCGGCTCGACCTGGCCGACCTCGGCGGATTCTTCGCATCGCTGCCGTCGCCCCTCGACCACGTGCTGCTCAGCGGCCCCGGCCCGGCCTACGCGCCGATCGCCGACATGGACTTCGCGGTGGCCCGTGAGCAGATCGACGACCACCTCGTCGGCGCCCTGCGGGTCGCGCGTGAGACCGCGGCCCGGGCCCGGCCGGGCGGTTCCCTCACGCTCATCACGGGTACGGGGGCCCGGCGGCCCGGCAAGGGCCTGATCCTGGCGGCCATCGGGACGGCGGCGCTGTCGGCCATCACGGCCAACGCCGCCCTGGAACTGGCGCCGCTGCGGGTCAACGCGGTCGCGGCCGGCTTCGTCGACACCCCGCTCTCGGCCCGGCTGCTCGGCGACCAACTGGAGAGCCGGCGGGCCGAGCTGCGGGCCACCCTGCCGATCGGCCGGGTCGTGGGCCCGGCCGACGTGGCCGCGCTGATCCTGCACCTGATGACGAACGACGCCCTCACCGGCGCCACCTACGACGTCGACGGCGGCCAGCAGCTCACGGGGTGACGTCACCGGCCGGCAGCACGTCGCGCAGCTGACGGCGGGACTCGATGCCCAGCTTGCCGAAGACCTTCCGCAGGTGCCACTCGACCGTGCGGGGGCTCAGGAACAGCCGTTCGCCGATCTCCGGATTGGAGTAGCCGTCGCGGGCCAGCAGGGCGATCTGGCGTTCCTGGGCGGTCAGCTCCTCGCCCGCCGTCTCGGCCGTGGGACGGCGGACCGCCTCGCCGGTGGCCAGCAGCTCCCGGCGGGCCCGCTCGGCGAACGCCTCCATGCCGATGGCCAAGAACATCTCGTACGCGGTGCGCAGATGCTCACGGGCCTCGAGCCGCTGCCGGCGCCGCCGCAGCCACTCGCCGAACACCAGATGGGCGCGGGCCAGCTCGGTCCGCAGCGCGGTACGGCTCAACCGGTCGACCGCCTCCTGGTAGAGCGACCCGGCCTCCGGCCCGTCGGACACCAGCGCGCGGCTGCGGGCCTCGACACCGCCCGCGAAGTCGGTGGAGAACGGCTGGGTCGCCTCGACCAGCCGGTCGAGCGCCTCCCGGGCGACCTCGAGCTCCCCGGACCGGGCCGCCGCCTCGACGAGCTCGGGCAGCAGCCACGTCGACAGGCCCGGCTCGGCCAGCCAGGTGGTGGACTGCGCGGCCCGCATCGCGTCCGGATAACGGGCCAGGCCGTTGTAGAGGACGGCGGCCGCCCACTGCCCGGCCGTGACGCCCATGCCCAGGCCGGCCGCGGCCGAGCTCTCGACCGTGGCCGCGACCAGCGCCGTGGTCTCCGGCTCGCGGCCACGTAGCGACAGCAGGCGCAGCTCCGCGTACGGCGGCAGCGGGATGCCGCTGGCCGAGGCGACGGCGGCCGCCTCGGCGATGAAGGCCGACGTGGCCGCGAAATCACCCGTCCACGAGCTGGCGTAGCCGACGACGGTCAGCAGATAGGGCAGCTCCCGCAGCGCGTAGGCGTCACGCACGATCCGGGTCCAGCGCTCGGACGTCTCCCGCATGGCCGCGTCGTCCCAGACGGCCGCGTTGACCCCGGTCGCCACCCAGCCCCAGCGCAGCACGTCGGCCGGGGGAAGCCCGGTGAGCGCGACGGCGGCCCGCCGCAGCACGTCGGCCGCCGCCGCCCGGCCGTCGGTCACGATCAGCGTGTAACCGTCGAGCAGGAGGTCGAGCGGGCCCGGGTCGGAGGGCGGCGGAAGGCGCCGCACGGCCTGGGAAACCGCCTGGAGGGCGGCCGGATCGGTGACGCTGACGGCGATGCCGTACGCGGTCAGGTACGTCTCGCGGGCCAGCCGTGGATCGACCGTCTCCAGCTGCCGGGCCGCCTCGATGGTGCGGGCGGTGGCGTCACCGCCGTGGCCGGAGGCGAGGGCGACCTGGCCGTGCAGCACGCCGGCCCGGCCCTTCTGGAGGCCGTCGAGCGGCCGGCCGCGCAGGGCGCCCAGCATCCGGCCGACGTCGTCGAGGTCGCCGGCCTGCAAACTCGCCTCGGCGGCGGCCAGCATCCGGTCGGTGCGCCGGGCCGGATCGGCGGTCAGCGCCACCGAACGCTGGAGGAAGGCGGCCGCCGCGGCGACACCGCCGCGAGCCTGCGCCCGCCCGGCGGACCGCTCCAGCTCGGCCGCGACGGCCTCGTCGGGCCCGGCCGTGGCGGACGCGTGGTGCCAGGCCCGCCGGTCGGGGTCGGCCGCCTGATCGGTCACCTCGGCCAGCGCGAGGTGCACGGCCCGGCGCTCGGCGGTGGTCGCGGCCCGGTAGACCGCGGAGCGCACCAGCGGATGCCGGAACGTCACGCGGTGGCCGACGGCGAGCAGACCGTCCGTGGCGTCGATGTCGAGGCCGGCACCGAGCCGGGCCGCCGCGTCCCGCACCAGGTCCGGGTCGCCGGCCGGTTCGGCCGCGGCGACCAGCAGCAGCGTGCGGGCCGGGGCGGGGAGCGCGCGGACCCGCTCCAGGAAGCTCTCCTCGATCTGCCCCGGCAGCGTGCCGGCGTCGAGCAGGCCGAAGCCGCCGGCCATCCGGGTCGTGCTCAGCCCGCGTGGCAGCTCGATCAGGGCGAGCGGGTTGCCGTGGGTCTCGGCCACGATCCGTTCGCGGACGCCCTGGTCGAGCGGCGCGTGGGTGACCGAGTCGAGCAGGTCGTAGGCTTCGGCGTCGGTCAGCCCGGTCACCTCCCGTTCGGGCAGCCCGCGCAGCTCCGGCCCGGGCTGCCGGGCCGCGAACAGGACGGCGATGGACTCGGCGAGCAGGCGGCGGGCGACGAAGCCGAGCACCTGGGCCGAGGCGCGGTCGAGCCAGTGGGCGTCGTCGACCAGGCAGAGCAGGGGCTGCTCCTCGGAGGCGCCGGAGAGCAGGTCGAGGGTGGCCAGGCCGACCAGGAAGGGGTCGGGCGGCGGGCTCTCGCGCATGCCGAAGACGGTCTCCAGGGCCTCACGCCGGGGCGCCGGCAGCCGCGGGCGCCGGTCGAGCAGCGGCAGCAGCAGCTGGTGCAGGGCGGCGAAGGGCAGCTCCATCTCCGACTCGATGCCGACCGCGCGGAGCACGTGGAATCCGGCGGCGGCCGTCTCGGCGTACTGGAGGATCGCGGTCTTGCCGATGCCGGCCGTCCCGCGCAGCACCAGCACGCGGCTCTCGCCGTCCCGCACCGCGGTGATCATGTCTTCGAGGACGCCGCGCTCGGCGGTCCGGTTGATCATGCGGGTACCTCGTTCTCGGCGAGGGGCAGGACATCGCGGAGCTGGCGCCGGGACTCGATGCCGAGCTTGGCGAAGACCTTCCGCAGATGCCATTCGACGGTGCGGGGACTCAGGAACAGCCGCTCACCGACCTCCGGGTTGGACAGGCCGGCCCGGACGAGCAGGGCGATCTGGCGTTCCTGGGCGGTCAGGCTCTCGGCCGGCCCGGCCCGCGCCACCGTCCGGCGGACGGTGTCGCCGGTGGCGAGCAACTCGCGCCGGGCACGTTCGGCGAAGGCCTCCATGCCGATGGCCACCAACATGTCGTACGCGGTGCGCAGCTGCTCGCGCGCCTCGACCCGGCGGCGTTCGCGGCGCAGCCACTCGCCGTACAGGAGGTGGGCGCGGGCCAGGTCGGGGCGCATGCGGGTGCGGGACAGCCGATCGAGCGCCGTGCGGTAGAGGGCGTCGGCCTCCGGTCCGTGCGCGACCAGCGCCCGGGCGCGGGCCTGGATGCCCGCCGGGAAGTCGTCGCCGAAGGGCCCGGTGCTCTCGGCGAGCCGGTCGACGGCCTCGCGGGCGACGGCGAGGTCGCCGGCGCGGGCGGCCGCCTCGACCAGCTCGGGCAGGACCCAGGCGAGGGTGTACGGATCCCACGTCTGCTCGGCCGCCTGCGCGGCCCGCATCGCCTCCGGATAGCGGGCCAGCCCGTTGTACAGGACAGCGGCCGCCCACGAGGCGCTCAGCTGGGCGGTGCCGAGCCCGGTCGCGCCGGCCATCGCGGCGCACGCCGCGACCAGCTCGGTGGTCTCGGCCTCACGGCCGCGCAGGGAAAGGAACCGCAGCTTGGCGAAGGGCGGCATGACGTCACCGATCGCGGCCGCGACGACGTCGCTCTCGTCGATGGCCGAGCTCGCCGCGTCGAACTCCCCGGACCAGAGCAGGGCGTAGCCCATCGCGGACAGGCAGATGGGCAACAGCTGGAGCGCGTCCGCCTCCCGCACGAGGCGTACCTGGCGGGCGTAGACGGCGCGCATGCCCTCGGTGTCCCAGAGCGCCGCGCTGGGGATGGTGGCCAGCCAGCCCAGCCGCCGCAGCAGATCCTCGTCCGGTTCGGCGGCCACCGCGGCGGCCGCTCGCCGCAGCTTGCCGGCGGCGGCCGCGTGCCCCTCCGTGGCCAGCGTGGCGTAGCTGTCGAGGAGCAGGTCGACCAGCTGCGGGCCGGGCCGTGGCGCGAGGGCGCGGATCGCTTCGCTGACGGCGAGGATGGTGCCGCGGTCGGCGGCGGTGATGGCCATGCCCCACGCGGTCAGACAGGTCTCGCGGGCGAGCCCGGGATCGGCGGGCTCCAGCTGCCGCGCCGCCGCCAGCGTCTGCCGGGCGGCCTGGCTCGCGCCCCCGCCCGTGGCGTACGACACCTGGCCGCGCAGGACTCCCGCCCGGCCGCGCTGCCGGCCGTCGAGCGGCCGGTCGCCGGCCGCGCTCAGCAGGCGGCCGACGGCGTCGAGGTCGCCGGCCTGGAAACTGGCCTCGGCGGCCGCGAGCATCCGGTCGGCGCGGCGGACCGGATCGGCCGTGAGAGCCGCCGAGCGCTGGAGGAAGGCGGCCGCGGCGGCCACCCCGCCCCGCGCCTGGGCCCGGCCGGCGGACCGCTCCAGCTCGGCCGCGACGGCCTCGTCGGGCCCGGCGGCGGCCGAGGCGAGATGCCAGGCACGCCGGTCCGGGCCGGTCGCCGGATCGGTGACCTCGGCCAGGGCCAGGTGCGCGGCCCGGCGCTGTTCCGCGGTCGCGTCGCGATAGACGGCCGAGCGGACCAGCGGGTGCCGGAAGGTGACGCGATGGTCGATGCTCAGCAGCCCGCCGGTGTCCTCGGTGTCGACCGCCGAGCCGAGCCGTGCGGTCGCGGCCAGGACGACGTCCGGATCGCCGACCGGCTCGGCGGCCGCGACGAGCAGCAGGGTCCGGGCCGCGCCGGTGAGCCCGGCGATCCGGGCCAGGAAGCTCTCCTCGATCTGGCTGGGCAGGGAGTCGGCGTTGAGCAGGCCGAGCCCGGCGGCCATCCGCGAGGCGGTGAGCCCGCGCGACAGCTCGATCAGGGCGAGCGGGTTGCCGTGGGTCTCGGCCACGATGCGCTCGCGGATGCCGAGGTCGGCCGGCGCTCGGGCCACGGAGGCGAGCAGGGTGTGCGCGTCGGTGTCCCGCAGGCCGGTGATCTCCCGCTCGGGCAGGCCCCGCAGCTCCGGCACCGGCTGCCGGGCCGCGAACAGGACGGCGACCGGCTCGGCCACCAGCCGGCGGGCGACGAAACCCAGCACCTGGGCCGAAGCGCGGTCGAGCCATTGGGCGTCGTCCACCACGCACAGCAGCGGCCGCTCCTCCGAGGCGCCGGACAGCAGGTCGAGCGCGGCCAGCCCGACCAGGAACGGGTCGGGCGGGACGCCCTCACGCATGCGGAAGACGGTCTCCAAGGCCTCGCGCCGCGGCGCCGCCAGCCGCGGGAACCGGTCGAACAGAGGCAGGAGCAGCTGGTGCAGGGCGGCGAAGGGCAGCTCCATCTCGGACTCGATGCCGACGGCGCGGAGCACGTGCAAGTCAGCCGCGGCCGTCTCGGCGTACTGGAGAATCCTCGTCTTTCCGATGCCGGCGGCACCGCGCAGCACGAGCACGCGGCTCTCGCCCCGCCGGACGGCGGCGATCATGTCGTCGAGAGCGGCCCGTTCGCCGGTCCGGTCGATCACGCGGGAACCTCGGCTTCCGTGCGGGGGACGGCGTCCCGCAGCCCCCGAACCTCGAGGTCGGGCGGCCCGAGCAGCACCGGCCCGCGCCCCCGCGCGCCGTGCAGCACGAGGACGCGGCTCTCCCCGTCGCGGGCAGCCTTCACCGGCCGGTCGAGGGCGGCACACTCCGCCCGCCGCCCGGCAAGCGGCCCGGCACCTCCGTACCGCCTTTGCCGCACAAGCTCCCCCCGGGCTGAGCAGGCCGAACGCGATGACGCACCAGTCTTGACCATCGGCCGATCGGCATCCTATGACCTACATCACGGTTTCAGGCGCGGCGGTTTGAAACGGCGGACTGCCCGAAAGTGATGTGCAGGACGACGGCGTCGTCGATGGCCGGGCCGTCGTGGGGGATCCGGCCGAGCAGGGTCTCGGCCAGGCCGGCGCCGGTCTCGCGGGCGACAGTGACGGCCAGGCGGTCCAGGCCTGCGAGCAGAGGCTCGGTACGGCGTTCCACGAGCCCGTCGGTGTAGAGGATCAGGTGGGCGCCCGGTGGAACGTCGCGTTCGGCCTGCGGGCGGGGGCCGGGCTCGACGGCCAGCGGCATGGAACGGCCCTCCCACAGGAACTCGCCGCCGTCGGCCGTCGTCAGCAGGGGCGGAGGGTGCCCGGCGCAGGCGTAGCGGAGACGGCGCGTGGCGGGGTGGTAGTCGGCGTAGGCGACCGTGCACATGTGCGCGCCGTCGATGACCGCGCTGGCCCGGTCGAGGCCGGCCAGCACCTCGGCCGGGCCGGCGGCGGTCTGTGCCAGCAGCCGCAGGGCCGACTGGAGACGGGCCATGGCCGCGGCCGCGGCCAGGTCGTGGCCGACCACGTCGCCGACGGCGAAGCCGACGCGGTCGCCCGGGAGGTCGAAGACGTCGTACCAGTCGCCGCCGACGTGGTGGGTCAGGTCGGCCGGGCGATATCCGGCGCGCACCGTCACGCCGGGCCGCGCCGGGCCGACGGCCGGCAGCAGGGCCTGCTGCAACTGGTGGGCGGCGCCGACCGCCCGGTCCCGCTCGGTCACGCCGACCGTGAGGAAGCAGGCGCCCAGCACGGCCACCGCCAGGAACAGCTGAAGAGTGGCCGTCTTGAGGTCGACCGGGCCGTCGAGGGCCGCCCACGGGCCCCGGCCGGCGCCGGTCAGCGTGTTCGCGGTGACGGTCATGGCCAGGCCCGACGTCATCGTCACGGCCAGCGGCTGAGTGAAGCCGAGCCCGAACAGCAGCGGGATCGGCAGGTAGAACAGCGGCAGATGCTGAGGCCAGAAGCCGACCGCGGTGACGGCCACGGTGACCAGGACGGCCGGCACGCACCGGGTCAGCAGCGACCGCCGCCAGGCCAGGACGGTGCCGGCGACGGTCAGGGCGCCGGTGGCGTCACCGGCCCAGAACGGCAGGAACGAGGAGAACCAGCCCCGGTCCTGGGCGAGGGCGATGGTGGTGCCGCCGATCAGGGCGCCCACGGCCGGGCCGGCGACCACACCGAAGGCCAGGAAGGCCAGCAGGTGCCGGCGCTGTGCCAGGTCGACCGGGCCGGGCACGGCCCGGCGCAGCAGCAACGCGCCGACCAGGGGTTCCATCGTGTTGGCGGCGGCGAAGCCCAGGGCGTACACCGGATCGAGGTCGTGCCCGACGTCGATGAGCAGCTCGAGGGCCGCGACGAGGCCGAGGATCCACGGCCAGTCGCGGCGCGGGCTGAGCAGCAAAGCCGACAGGGTGACGCCGGCCGGGAGGAAGAGCACCACGATCGAGTCGGCGTCGAAGACGACGAAGGCCAGCTGAGCGCCGATCGTGTACGCCACGGCGACGGTCAGCAGCAGGCGGAGCCTCGTCATGAGAACAGTCGGAGCACGCCCGTGATCTCCAGAGTCGTCCGGGCGATGCCGTGGACGTTCACCAGCTCGAGCCGCGAACCCTGGGCGACCGCGGCGGCGCGGGCCCGGATCAGCGCCTCGATGCCCGTCGAGTCGCAGAACGCGACGCCGTCCATGTCGACCAGCACCCGGGCCGGCCGGGTCTCGGCCAGCGCCGCCTCGATGAACGAGCGGACCTCGTCGCTGCTGGCCAGGTCGAGCTCGCCGGTGAGCGCGACCCGGACGGCGTCACCGTCCGGCCGTTTGACGATCTTCACGGCGCGTTCTCCTGCCACGGGGCGGCCTCGGCCGGGCGGAACTCGACGTGGACCCGCTTGCCGTCGCCCTCGTCCGCCACATACCACCGGTCGGTCAGCGCGTCGAGCAGCAGCAGCCCGCGACCGCCACGGTCGTCCGGCTCGCGGCGCCGGGGGACGACCGCCGAGGCGTCGGCGACCGACAGGGTCACCCGTGCGGCGTACGCGTCGACGGCGACCGCGACGAAGTGGCCGCCACCGTGCTGCACCGCGTTCGTGACCACCTCGCTGACGACGACGGCGACCGCGTCGAGCCAGCCGTCGTCGCCGAAACCCCACTCCCGCAGGCACGTCACGACACGGTGACGCGCGTCTCCGGGTGCCTGAGGGCCCGCTTCGACCTCGAACCTCAGGCTGCGCTGAGCCATGGGTCAGGACGCTACCTCAGATCGACGGGGTTCGGTGTCACCCAGATCGCCGTATCGGCGGGCAGCGCCACGATGCCGTCCCGCTCCTCGACACCGGCGCCGTCCGAGGCGAGAAGCACCCGCCGCGCGGGCACGAAGGCGGTCGACGAGCTCATGTTGATCCAGCAGGTGACCGGGTCGGGGTCGCCGTCGCGGGCCACCAGGTCGATCCGGACGACGTCGCCGACGCGCGACACCGCGGCCAGCCCGGAGCCCAGCGCCGGATAGAGCGAGCGCATCGAGATGGCCTGCCGGTAGAGCGACAGCGCCGAGGACGGGTCGGCCGCCTGGCGGTTCACGGCGTAGTCCCGCCAGCCGTCCGGGATCGGCAGCCACGGCTCGGCGCTGCCCGCGGCGGAGAAGCCGCCCCGGGCGTCGTGGTCGTCCCACGGCATCGGCACCCGGCAGCCGTCGCGGCCGGCCCGCTTGCCGCCGGAGCGGAAGAAGATGGGGTCCCGCTTGGCGGCCTCGGGGACCTCGGCCTCGGGCAGGCCCAGCTCCTCGCCCGCGTAGAGATAGGCCGAGCCGGGAAGCGCGAGCATCAGCAGCGCCGCCGCCCGCGCCCGGCGCTCCGAGCCGTACCGGGTGACCTGCCGTGCCTTGTCGTGGTTGCCCAGCACCCAGGGGGCCGGCGCGCCGACCGATGCGAAGACCGCGAGCGCCTCGGCGATCGTGTCGGCGAAGGCGGACGCGTCCCACTTGCTCTTGAGCAGCCGGAACTGGAAGGCGTGCTGGAGCTCGTCGGGGCGCGCGTACAGCCCGACCTGCTTCAGGTCGGCCAGGGAGACCTCGCCGACCAGCATGCGGCCGTTCTCGTATGAGTCGCCGACCGCGCGCCAGCGGCGCCAGATCTCGTGGATCCGGGGCTGGTTGGTGGTCATGACCTGCTCGGGCCCGTGCCCGAACAGGGTGGGGGAATAGACGCCCGGGTTGTCGCGGTACTCCGGGTCCTTGAAGAGCCCGTACGCCACGTCGACCCGGAACCCGTCGACACCCAGGTCGTACCAGAACCGCAACGTGTCGTCGAAGTCCTCCGCGACCTCGGGGTTGTCCCAGTTCAGGTCCGGCTGCTCGGGCGTGAACAGGTGCAGGTACCAGCGGCCGTCGGGCGTACGGGACCAGGCCGGGCCGCCGAACATGCTCTGCCAGTTGTTGGGCGGCTCCTCGCTCGGCGGCCGGAAGTGGTAGCGCGCCGCCTCCGGGCTGTCCGGGTCGGCCAGCGCCGTGCGGAACCAGGCGTGCTGGTCGCTGGTGTGGTTGGGGACGATGTCGAGCAGTACCTTCAGGCCGAGGCCGTGCGCGTCCTCGACGAGGCCGCGGACCTCCTCGACGTCGCCGTAGACGGGGTCGACGGCCTTGTAGTCGATGACGTCGTAGCCGCCGTCGGCCCCGCCCGACGGGTAGTGCGGGGTCACCCACACCGCGTCGACGCCGAGCGACTTCAGATAGTTGAGCCGCGAGCGCAGGCCCGCGAAATCGCCGATCCCGTCGCCGTTCCCGTCGGCGAACGACCGCAGATAGACCTGGTAGACGACGGCGTCGCGCCACCAGGCGTCCCGGGTTCCGGCGGCCTGGGTGTCGCGGGGGTGGAGGATCGGCTCTGCTGACATGCCCGGCCTGATCGGCCGGGACGCGGCCGCCCGGCAGGGTCGCACCGGACCGCAACCCAGTTGCAGCCAGTCGCCTTACATATGCCGCGGGCCGGGCGCGCGGCCAGCATCGACGCATGACCGAACCGGTAGTTCAGACATCACCGACGACGTTGCCGCTCACCACCGCGCAGGCGCTCGTCGAGGCGGCCGTCGCGAAGGCGCGCGAGGTCGGCATCCCGTACACGTTCGCGGTCCTCGACGGCGGCGGCCATCTCGTGCAGCTGACCCGGATGGACGGCGCCGCGCTGGCCGCCATCGACCTCTCGGTGGCCAAGGCGCGAACGGCCGTTCACTTCGGGGCGGCCACGGCCGATCTCGTGCCGATGGCGCAACCGGGCGGCCCACTGTTCACCGCCGCGACGGCGGCCACGCTCCCGCTCGCCTTCGTCGCCGGCGGGGTGCCCGTCAAGGACGCCGGTGGCCTGGTCATCGGCGCCCTCGGCGCGGGCGGCGGCTCGCCGCGGCAGGACCACGAGATCGCCGTGGCGGCGGCGGGAGCGCTGTAAAGAGAAAGGGAGTGCGGCGCCCGGCCGCACTCCCCGTTGTGAGCGGTGCTTACGCGGCCGCGGCCTCCTTGATGAGCTCGACCAGCTGGGCCGCCTCGGGGATGGCCACGGTGTGCGAGCCGCCGGCCAGCTCGACGGTCCGCTTGGAGCCGGCGCGCTCGGCCATGAAGCGGTGCGCGGCGACCGGGATGTTGAGGTCGTCGCTGCCGAACAGGAACCAGGACGGGATCGTCTTCCACGCGGCCTCGGCCGACTTCTCGCCCAGGGCGGCGTCGGTGATGGGGCGCTGGGTCACGGCCCAGACGGCGGCGTCCTCGGCCGGGGAGTCGGCGGCGAACTGGTGGTGGTAGAGGTCCTGCTTGATGTAGAGGTCGGTGCCGCCGCCGGGCAGGGCGACCGGGTTCAGGGTCTCGCCCAGCGAGCTGCCCGGGTACTTGCCGGCCAGGTCGCCGGCGCTCTCGCCGGCGTCCGGGGCGAACGCGCCGACGTACACCAGGGCCTTGATGTTGGGGTTGCCCTCGGCGGCGTTGGTGATGACCATGCCGCCGTAGGAGTGGCCGACCAGCACCACGTCGCCGGAGAGGGAGGCGAGGGTGGCCTTGAGATATCCGGCGTCGTTGCTGACGCCGCGCAGCGGGTTGGCCAGGGCGATGGCCGGGAAGCCGGCCTCACGCAGACCCTTGACGACACCGTTCCAGCTCGCCGACTCGGCGAACGCGCCGTGCACCAGCACGATGGTGGGCTTGCTCATGATTCCCCCAGGTGGAAAGTGATGTTCCGCGTTGACCCCTCGATCCTGCGGGCGCCGGGGCAGCCCGGGCATCCGTCGGTTGACTGAGCAAGCTCAGGATCGGTGGACCGGCCGTGGCATGCGCCGGCCGGCCGGGGACAATCCGGCTGTGACCGAGGACATGTGGCTCGAACGGGCGCTCGCGGACGAGGACGACTGGGACGAGGCCGTGCGGGAACTGGCCGAGCGGGAGGCCTACGACTGGGCGATCGCCCGCGTCGCCGATCCCGACGTGCGCGTGCGGCGGTTCGCGGCCGACGTCGTGGAGGAGCTCAGCTTCGACCCCAAGCCGTCCAAGGCCGCGGCGATCGCGACGTTGACCGAGCGTCTCGCGGCCGAGGACGACGGCTGTGCGCTCGCGAGCGTCGTCATCGCGTACACCCAATATCATCATCCGCACACGCGGCCGGAGCTCAGGAAGTTGGCGGATCATCGCGACCCGCGCGTGCGGGCGGCGGTGGCCGACGGCGTCGGCGAGCCGGCGACGTTGCTGACGCTGGCCGGCGACACCGACGGCGAGGTCCGCGCCACCGCCCTGGCCTGGCTGTTCCGCCTCTACGACTTCGCTCCCGAGATCGGCGCGGCCTTCGCCGCCCACCGCCACGACGAGCACCTGGACGCCCGCATCCCGTCCCTGGCCGGGCTGGCCCGCGCCGGCGACGACACGGCCCTCGCCGAGCTGCTGGAGCTCGCCGGGGGCCGCGACGACGTGCCCGCCTATTGGCGGTACGACGAGGTCGTCCTGTGGCGGAAGCACACACGTCAGTCGAACGTCGTGCCCTCGGCCGCCTTGACCAGCAACAGCGGCGGCGGGTCGAAGCGGTCGCCGTAGCGGCCGGCCAGTTGCCGCGCCCGTGCGACGAAACCGGGCAACCCGCCCTCGTACTGGTTGATGTACTGGAGTACGCCGCCGGTCCAGCCCGGATAGCCGATGCCGAGGATCGAGCCGATGTTGGCCTCGGCCACCGAGGTGAGCACACCCTCGTCGAGGCACTTCACGGTCTCGATGGCCTCGATGAAGAGCATCCGCTCCTTCAGGTCGGCGAACGGCGGGCGGGCCGTGCCGCCGAACGCCGACAGACCCGGCCAGAGCCGGACCCGGCGCCCGTCCGCGTACTCGTAGAAGCCGGCGCCCGACGACCGGCCCGGACGGCCGAACTCGTCGATCATCCGGTCGATGACGGCGTCGGCCGGATGCGGTGTCCCGGCCCCAGCGGCCAGCGCCTCCTCGCGGATCTTGCGGGGGAGCGTGAGGGTGAGCTCGTCCATCAGGGCCAGCACGGGCGCGGGATAGCCGGCCTGGCTCGACGCCTGCTCGATGCTGGCCGGCGGCACGCCCTCGGCCAGCATGGCCACACCCTCGTTGGTGAACGTGCCGATGACCCGGCTGGTGAAGAAGCCGCGGCTGTCGTTGACCACGATCGGCGTCTTGCGCAGGAGACGGACCACGGCCAGGGCCCGCCCCAGCGCCTCGTCGCTCGTCCTCTCGCCCCGGATCACCTCGACCAGCGGCATCTTCGGCACCGGGGAGAAGAAGTGCAGCCCGATGAAGTCGGTGTCGCGGCGCACGCCCTCGGCGAGCGCCGTGATGGGCAGGGTGGACGTGTTGGAGCAGAGCAGCGCGTCGGGGGCGACGACGCCCTCGATCTCGGCGAAGACCTTGTGCTTGAGGGCGGGGTCCTCGAAGACCGCCTCGATGACGAGGTCGGCCCCGGCCAGGTCGGCGACGTCGGCGGTCGGGGTGATCAGATCCGACGCGTGCGTGGCCGCCCGCTCGTAGTCGACGTCGCGGAGCACGACCGGCACCCCGGCCTTCGCGAGCACCTGGGCGATGCCGGCGCCCATCATGCCGGCGCCGAGCACGGCCGCCTTGCGCGGCTTCGGGAAGGAGCCGCTGTCGCGCGCGTTCGCGGCGTTCCGGTCGAAGAAGAACGCCTTGATCATGTTCTTGGCGACCGGCCCGGTCACGAGGCCGGCGAAGTAGCGGCTCTCGATGACGAACGCGGTGTCCACATCGACCTGTGTGCTCTCGACCGCGGCGGCGAGGATGTGCTTCGGCGCCGGATAGGGCGCGCCCTTCAGCTGCTGGCGCAGGACAGCCGGAAGGGCCGGCAGCGTCCGGCGGTCCACCTCGACGGTGTCCCACGGCTGCGTGGCGTCCGGGTTGGCCCGGATCCACTCCCGGGCCGCGCCCATCAGCTCCTCGGGCGTCGCCACGATCTGGTCGAGCAGACCGATCTCCAGGGCGGCCCGCGCCTTGTGGCGGGTTCCTTTCAGAAGTACGTGGGTGAGCGCCTCCGTGAGACCGAGGAGCCGCACGGTCCGTACGACCCCGCCACCGGCCGGGAGCAGCCCGAGCGTGACCTCCGGGCAG
Source organism: Actinoplanes sp. CA-131856 (assembly GCF_050956135.1). GTDB lineage: Bacteria > Actinomycetota > Actinomycetes > Mycobacteriales > Micromonosporaceae > Actinoplanes. The sequence goes on from NZ_CP191849.1 coordinate 4,116,390, forward strand.
CCGAGCTCGGCGTCCGGCAGCGCGATGCGCCGGTGACAGGCCAGGGCGATCTCCAGGCCGCCGCCGAGCGCGGCCCCGTTGATGGCCGCGACCACCGGCCGGTCCAGCCGCTCCAGACGCCGGAGCTGCGCCTTCACCAGGTTGGCCCGGTCGAAGGCGGCCTGTGCGCTGTCGTACGCCCGCAGGCTGTCCAGATCGCCGCCGGCGAACCACGACTTCTTGGCCGACGCGAGGATGACGCCGGTGATGTCGTCACGTTCGCGCTCCAGGCGGGAGACCGCCGCCTCCATGGCCCGGACGTACGCCTCGTTCATCGTGTTCACGGCCCGGCCCGGGTCGTCGAACGTGAGCACGACGACGCCGTCCTCGTCACGCTTGTAGTTGATGGCCATTCGCAGCTCCTCAGAGTCGCTCGACGACTGTCGCGACACCCATGCCGCCGCCGATGCAGAGCGTGGCCAGGCCGTACCGGCCGCCGCGGCGCTCGAGCTCGTCGACCAGGGTGCCCAGGATCATGGCGCCGGTCGCGCCGAGCGGGTGACCCATCGCGATGGCGCCACCGTTGACGTTCACGATCTCGGGGTCGAGCTTGAGATCGTCGATGTAGTGCAGCACGACGGCCGCGAAAGCCTCGTTGATCTCGACGAGGTCGAGGTCGCCGGCGCCGATGCCGGCCCGCTCCAGGGCCTTGCGGCTGGCCGGGGCGGGACCGGTCAGCATGATGGTCGGATCGTCGCCGCTGAGCGCGGCCCCCGCTATGCGGGCCCGCGGGGTCAGCCCGGCCCGCTCGCCCGCGGCGGCCGAGCCGATCAGCGTGAGCGCGGCCCCGTCGACGATGCCGGACGAGTTGCCGGCCGTGTGCACGTGCTCGATCCGCTCGACCCAGTGGTATTTCTGCAGCGCCACCGCGTCGAAGAAGGCCATGTCGCCGAAGGACGGCTTGAGCGCGCCGAGCCCGTCCAGGGTGGAGCCGGGCCGCACGTGCTCGTCACGGTCGAGGACCATCAGGCCGTTACGGTCGCGGACCGGCACCACCGAGCGGTCGAACCAGCCGTTGGCCCAGGCCCGCGCGGCCCGCTGCTGCGAGCGCAGCGCGAACGCGTCGACCCGTTCCCGGTCGAGGCCGTCGAGCGTGGCGATCAGGTCGGCGCCGATGCCCTGGGGCACGAAGTTCGCGACGAGGTTGGTCTCCGGGTCCATCGACCAGGCGCCGCCGTCGGAGCCCATCGGCACCCGTGACATCGACTCGACGCCGCCGGCCAGGACCAGGTCGCCCCAGCCCGAGCGCACCTTCTGGGCGGCGTTGTTGACCGCTTCCAGGCCGGAGCCGCAGAACCGGTTGAGCTGCACGCCGGAGACGGTGTGGGGCAGGCCGGCCGCGATCGCCGCCGTCTTGGCGATGACCGAGCCCTGGTCGCCCAGCGGCGAGACGACACCGAGCACCACGTCCTCGATGTCGGCCGGGTCGACGCCGGGATGGCGGCGCAGCGTCTCGTCGATCAGCCCGGTGACCAGGGAGAGGGGTTTCGTGCCGTGCAGGGCGCCGGATCTCTTGCCCCGCCCGCGCGGGGTGCGCAGGGCCTCGTACAGGAAAGCGTCGATGGTCATCGCCCGTCCTCTCTGCGAATCGCCGTTAACTTTCTGGCACGTTTCCGCATGGTGTCAAGGCCGTAATTTCTCATCTCGATGCGAATATGGCCTCACCGGTAGGCTGTGCCGATGCGCACCGCAGCCATGGATCAGCCCGCCCGCAAGCGGCCGAAAGATCGCAAAGCCCAGCTCGCCACCGCCGCGGCCGAGCTGTTCTGCGAGCGCGGATATCACGGCGTGGGGCTCGACGACATCGCGTCCGCGGTCGGCATCAGCGGGCCGGCGATCTACCGGCATTTCGACAGCAAGTACGCGATCCTCGTCCACGCCACACGGCAGCTGGTCGATGCCGCCCTGTCGGCCACCGACCGGCCCGGCGACGATCTGCTCGGCCTGTTCAAGGCCCTGGCCCGGGTGGTCGTGGAGAACCGTCGAGTGGCCGGACTCTACCAGTGGGAGTGGCGATATCTGTCTGGCGACGACCGGCGTCTGTTCCAGGCCGACCTCGACGTCCTGTTCCGGCGGCTCGGCGAGCGGCTGACGGCGAAGCGCCCCGACCTGTCCGGGGCGGATGTCGGCGCCTTGGTCCGGGCCGCGCTCAGCGTGATCGGCAGCATCGGCACCCACCGCTCGGCCATCGCCAAGGGCCGGGCCGAGCAGGTGCTCCCGATCCTCGCCATGGCGGTGGCGCACGGCCTGCCGCCCACGCCGGCCTACGTCACGTTCACCTTCGAGCCGGAGATCAGGGTCAGTGACCGCCGGGAGATCATCCTGGCCGAGTCGGTGCGGCTCTTCCGTAAGTTCGGCTATCACGGGGTGAGCATCGAGCAGATCGGGCAGCAGTCCGGCATCAACGCCTCCAGCGTCTACCGCTACTTCCCGGGCAAGGCCGAGATCCTGGCCGCCGCCTTCTACCGCGCCTCGGCCCGGGTGGCCGAGGCCACCATGACCGCCCTCAACGGCGCCACCGGCGATGAGGACGCCCTGCGCCGGATGGCCGAGTCGTACGTGGACCTGGCCTTCGAGCGGGCCGACCTGGTGTCGGTCTACCTGGCCGAGTTCAGCAACCTGCCCGAGTCCGACCGGCACGAGCTGCGCAAGGTGCAGCGCCTGCACGTCGAGGAGTGGGTCCGGCTGCTGCTGGCCGTGCGGCCGAGCCTGCCCGTGGCCGAGGCCCGGGCGATGGTGCACGCGGCCCTCAACGTGGTCACCGACCTGAGCCGCTGGGTGCGCTTCGATCGCCGCTCCCGCATGCACGAACACCTCGCGGGCACCGTCCTGACCATCCTCAAGGCGTAAAAAAGTTAGTCAGGATTCGCATAGAAGGGCCGTGGGCCTTCCGCAATAAGTTAACCGGCGTTTACAGTGCGGCCCATGAATGCGTCCGAGTTGACCGTTCCCACCCTGCTGCATCGCAACGCGACCGAGCACGGCGACCGGCCCGCGCTCAGCGTGCTCGGCAAGCCGGAGACCTTGACCTGGCGGCAGCTGCGCGACGAGGTGGCGGCCCTGTCCCGCGGCCTGGCCGACCTCGGCCTGCGACCGGGCGACCGCATGCTCATCATGATGTCGAGCCGGCCCGAGCACTGGCTGGTCGACCTGGCCGCCGTCCATCTCGGCGCGGTGCCGTCCACTGTGTACGCCACTCTGCCCCCGTCGCAGCTCGAATATCTGGCCCGGCACAGCCAGGCCACGATCGTGGTGCTGGAGGGGGCGCAGGAGCTCGAACGCTGGGAGCCGATCCTGCCCTCGCTGCCGGCGGTCAGGCACGTGGTCGTGGTCGAGGGCACCTCCCACGTGTCGCTGCGCAGCGTCGCCGAGCGCGGCGCCGCCCTGCACCGCGACGATCCGCAGGTCTTCGAGAAGGCCTGGCGCGAGGTCCGCCCGGAGCAGCCGGTCACCCTGCTCTACACCTCGGGCACCACCGGCGACCCGAAAGGTGTGCTGCTCAGCCACCACAACGTCATCTATCAGTCGGTGGTGCTGGAGCAGACGGTCGAGACGCCGCCGCACTCGCCGTCGCTGGCCTATCTGCCGCTGGCCCACATCGCCGAGCGGATGCTCGGCGTCTACAACCCGATCTACCGCGCCGGGCACGTGACCATCTGCCCCGACCCGGCGCAGCTGCTGGCCGGCCTGGTGGCGCTGCGCCCGGTCACCTTCTTCGGGGTGCCGCGCATTTGGGAGAAGATGGCGGCCGGGGTCGAGGCCCAGCTGGCGCAGGCGCCGCCCGAGGTCCAGGACGCCGTTGCCGCCGCGCGGGAGGTGGCCTTGCAGGCGTACCACCTCAGAGCGGCCGAGAAGCCGGTGCCGGACGACCTCGTGGCCCGGCTGGCGGCGGTCGACGCCGCCGTGCTGAAGCCGATCCGGGCCCGCCTGGGCCTGGACAACATGATCTGGGCGGGCAGCGGGGCCGCGCCGATCCCGGTCGCGGTGCTGCACAGCCTGGCCGGCATCGGCGTCGACGTGCTCGAGGTGTGGGGGATGACCGAGACGACCGGCACGGCGACGATCAACACCCCAGGCCATTTCCGTACGGGCACGGTCGGGCGCCCCAATCCGGGAATGGAGGTCCGGCTGGCCGCCGACGGCGAGATCCTCGTACGGGGACCGTTGGTGTGCCTCGGATATCTCGGCGCCGACGGCGGGGTCGAGCCCATCGTCGACGCCGGCGGCTGGCTGGCCACCGGCGACGTCGGCACGCTGGACGACGAGGGCTACCTGACGATCACCGACCGCAAGAAGGAGCTCATCATCACCTCGAGCGGGAAGAACATCTCCCCGGCCCGCATCGAGAGCCTGCTGCGGGCGCACCCGCTGATCGCGCAGGCGGTGGCCATCGGCGACCGCCGCCCCTACGTGACAGCGCTGATCGTGCTCGACGAGGAGACCCTGCCCGTCATCACGCCGCAGCGGCTCCCGACGGCGGCCACCGACCCGGGCGTGCTGGCGCAGATCACGGCGGCCGTGGAAGCCGCCAACAGCAAGCTGTCCCGGCCCGAGCAGGTGAAGACGTTCCACATCGTGCCCTTGGCCTGGACGCCCGAGAGCGGCGAGCTCACCCCGACCCTGAAGCTGCGCCGCCGGGTGGTGTCGGAACGGCACGCGGGCGCCATCGAGGAGCTCTACGAGGGGCCCAGGCCCGAGATCTCGTAGCCCCGCGGATAGCCGGGATAGGTGCGGTTGTGCCGTGACACGCCCAGCACCGACTCCCGGCGCGGCGGAAGGAAACGCAGGGCGCCGGCCCGCGCGCGCAGGCCGGCGCCGGCCACGCCGGTGACCCAGCGCGGGGCCGGGCCGAAGCCGAACGCGCGCAGCATCGGCTCGTCGAGCATGCCGCGCACGCCGAGGCGGGCCGCGGGCCGCAGGAACGGCGGGAACCAGGAGGCGAACAGGTTCACCGTGTATTCGCCGATCTCACGGTTGGTGGCGGTGAAGCGGAAGTGCTCATTTTCGTACGACCGCTTGAAGCTCCTGAAATCGCCGAAGGCGGACGGGATGTCGCGGATGCCCATGCGCCGGCCGACCTCGCGGTAATAGAAGAACGCGGCCAGGCGCTCGTTGTCGTGCAAGGGGCGCCAGCCGTAGCGGTCGAGCCAGTCGATCGGGTCGTAGACGAATGTGGACAGCACGTAGAGCATGTCGTCGTTGGAGATGGCGTAGCGGCCGTGGACCCGGTTCACGACCCGCAGCGCCTCCTTGCCGCGCGGGGAGTCGTAGCCGTGCGCGGCCATCTCGGCCATCAGCAGCGCGGTGTCGTCGTAGCGGCGCTGGGGCCGGTCGCGGAACTCGCCGGTGGCGGCCAGCAGGCGCGAGATGCTGGGCACGCAGTACGTGCGGAACAGCGCGAACTCCAGCGCCCTCGTATAGTCCCAGGGAAACTCCAGGCCGGCCGAGATCTGGTAGATCTCGAGGTGGTCGCGCTGCGGGTCGAGCGCGGCGATCCGGTGCGCCCGCTGGTAACGACGGCTCACGCGCCTGCCTCCGATTTGATATTTGATATGGTCGGCCGGTGGACAGACCTCAGCTGGCCGACGAGGTTGCGGCCACCCTGCGCGAGCGCATCATGTCGGGCGAGTTGAGGCCCGGCGACCGCGTCCGGCTCGAGGAGGTCGCCGGGCAGCTCGGCGTCAGCATAACGCCGGTCCGTGAAGCTTTGCTCACCCTGCGCGGCGAGGACATGGTCGAGCTCCAGCCCCGCAAGGGATACGTCGTCGCGCCGCTCGATCGCCAGGACATCGTCGACCTGTTCCAGCTCCAGGGCGACATCGCCGGCGAGCTCGCGGCCCGGGTCGCCCTGCGCATCACCGAGGCCGGCCTCGCACAACTGACGCTGGCCAACCGCACGCTGGCGCGCTCGCGGCGCACGGCGGACATCGAGCGGCTGGAGTACGAGTTCCATCGCACCGTCAACCGCATGGCCGAGGCGCGCAAGCTCAGCTGGTTCCTGCACACCGCCACCCGATACACGCCGGCGCGCTTCTACGCGGCCGACCCCGGTTGGCGGGCCGGCATGCGGACCGACCACGACGAACTGCTGGCTGCCTTCGAGTCGCACGACGCCGACAAGGCGCGGACCGTGATGACCCGGCACTTCACCGACGGCGCCGAGCGCCTCGTCACGCATCTGGAGAAGCGCGGCGTCTGGACGCGTGCCTCAGCTGAAACGCGGCCCGCGCCCGGCTGAGGGCCGTGGCGCTGCGGTCGAGGCGCATGAGGTCGATCGGCGGCGAGAAGCGCTGGCGCGTCATCGATTGCGCCCGGCTGAACTCGCGTAGCCCGTCGGCGCCGTGCACGCGGCCGAATCCGGAGTCGCCGACGCCGCCGAACGGCAGCGCCGGCACGGCCGCGAAGCCCAGCACCGAGTTGATGGACACCGCGCCGGTGCGCAGCCGCCGGGCGACGGCGACCGCCGTCTTCCGATCGCGGGAGAACACCGAGGCGGCCAGGCCGTAACGGGTGGCGTTGGCCCGCGCGATCGCCTCGTCGAGGCCGTCGACCGGGTTGACCACGAGGGTGGGCCCGAAGGTCTCCTCGGTCACCGCCACGTTGTCCTCCGGCACCTCGGCCAGCACGACCGGCGAGACGTACGGCGGTGTGACCGATTCCGGGCCGCCGACGACCGGCCGCGCGCCCGCCTCGACGGCGGCGCCGATGTGCCGGCGCACGATCTCGACCTGGGCCTCGGTGGTCATACGCCCGTAGGGCCCGTCCGGCTCGCCCGGGTGCACGGTCTCGGCCAGCGCGCCCAGCCGGGCCAGGAAGTCCTGATAGACCTCGCGCACGACATAGACACGCTCCACGCCGGCGCACGTCTGGCCCGCGTTGCCGAAACCGCCGAACGCGGCCGCCCGCACGGCGGCGCCGAGGTCGGCGTCGGCGGCCACGATCATCGCGTCCTTGCCGCCGCCCTCGATGACGACCGGCGTCAGCGTCTCGGCGCAGGCGGCCATCACCCGCCGGCCGGTGGCGGCCGACCCGGTGAACGTCACCTTGTCGACCCCGGCCCGGCACAGCGCCGCGCCCACCGAGCCGTCCCCGGTCACGGTCTGCAGGACCGGTTGCGCGCCCGGCCACGCGGTGGCGAGCCACTCACCGGTGCGTGGCGTGAACTCGCTCGGCTTGAAGACGACGGTGTTGCCCGCGGCCAGCGCCGAGGCGATGGCGCCGAGCGGCGTGTAGACCGGATAGTTCCAGGGGCCGATCGCGGCCACCACACCCAGCGGGTGATATTCGACGGTGGAGGCCTGGTTGGCGGCCAGGATGCCGCTGCCGACGCGGTGGCGGCGCAGGACCTTTCCGGCGTGACGGGCGGCCCAGTCGAGGTTCTCGACCGCCAGCATCACCTCGAGGACCGCGTCGGCCGTGGGCTTGCCGGTCTCGGCCGAGATGACGCCGGCCAGGTCGTCGACGCCGTCGGCGATGGCGCGCTTGAAGGCCAGCAAGCGCTCGCGCCGGCCCCGGAAACCGAGCCCGGACCACCACGCGGCGGCCTCGCGGGCCCGCCGGACCGCGGTCTCCACCGATTCCTGTACACCGAGCGCTGCCGTCACGAGGGCCCCCTCAGATTTGATATTTGATATGTTACGTTCGCTGTCAATGCCCGCCACCACCTGCGAAAGGTCGGACATGGCCATTGATCTCAGTGATGAACAACGAGCCTTCACGGCGGCCCTGGCCGAGTTCGCCCGCCGTGAGGCCGGCACCCGTGAGCAGCGCGGTCCCACGCCGCACAACCAGGGCCTCTACGACCGGATGGCCGACCTCGGCTGGCTCGGCGTGTCCGTCCCGGAGACGTACGGCGGCGCCGGCGGCGGCATGGTCGACACGTGCCTGTTCCTCGAGCAGCTCGGCTACGGCATGGTCCCGGCCGGCGGCTTCGCCACCTCGGCCATCGTGGCCGGCGCGGTCGAGCGGTTCGGCAGCGAGGCCCAGAAGAAGACGATCCTCGGCGGCACGGCGGGCGGGCGCGTCTTCTCGATCGCCATGTCCGAGCCCGGCGCCGGCTCCGACGTCGCCGCCGTGGCCTGTCGTGCCACGGCCACGCCCGACGGCGGATATGTCGTCGAGGGTCAGAAGACGTGGTGCTCGAACGCCCACATCGCCGACGCCATCCTGCTCGTGGCCCGCACCGGCGGCAGCGCCGGCGACCACGACGGGCTCACCATGTTCCTGGTGCCAGCCGGCGCCGAGGGGCTACGGGTCAGCGGCATCGACACGATGGGCGGCCGCGAGGTCAACGACCTCTACTTCACCGACTGCCACCTGCCGGCCGACGCCGTCGTGGGCCAGGTGGGGGCCGGCTGGAAACAGCTGATGGCCGGGCTCAACCTCGAACGGCTCATCCTGGCCGCGCTCATGCTCGGCACCGCCCGCCGCGCGTTCGACGACACCTTGGCGTACATCCGTGAACGCAAGCAGTTCGGCCGCCCGGTCGGAACCTTCCAGGTGATGCGCCACCGCGTCGCCGACCTGGCCACCGAGATCGAGTGCTGCCGGCTGTTGGTCTACGACACCGCGGCGAAGGTCGACCGCGATCCCGATCGGGTGCTGCCGCGGGAGAGCTCGATGGTCAAGCTCAAGACGACCGAGGTGGCGCGGGAGACGGCGCTGGCCGGCATGCAGATGATGGGCGGATACGGCTACGCCACCGAATACGACATGGAGAAGCACGTCCGGGCCGCGCTGATCTCGACCGTGTACGGCGGCACGAGCGAGATTCAGCGCGACATCATCGGTAAGACGTACGGGCTCTAGTTCTACAAGGGACGGGACAGGCGGTAGTAGGCCGAGTTCCACCGGACGCGATCGGTGAAGTCGTGCGTGGTGGTGTTCTCGTCGATCAGCAGCAGCTCGGTCTGGAGCATGGTGGCGAAGTCGCGCAGGGTCTCGGCCGAGGCCGACTGCGTGAGAACGGTGTGGTGCGGGCCGCCCGCGGTCAGCCAGCACTCGGCCGACGTGGAGAGCGACGGCGCGGGCTTCCACACGGCCCGCGCCACCGGCAGCGCCGGCAGTGGCTCGTCGGGCGCGGTGACCTCGACCGCGTTGGCCACCAGGCGGAACCGGTCGCCCATGTCGACCAGGCCGATGACGGTGCCGGGGCCGGGAGCGGCGTCGAAGACCAGGCGTACGGGGTCCTCGCGGCCCCCGATGCCCAGCGGGTGGATCTCGACGCGCGGGCGGTCGGCCGCGATCGACGGGCAGACCTCGAGCATGTGCGCGCCGAGGATCTTCGGCTCGCCCGGCCCGAAGTGATAGGTGTAGTCCTCCATGAAGGAGGCGGCGCCACCCATGGCCTTCACCGCGGCCAGGAGCGCCGAGGTCTTCCAGTCGCCCTCACCGCCGAAGCCGTACCCGTCGGCCATCAGCCGCTGGACCGCGAGGCCCGGCAGTTGCCGCAGCCCGCCGAGGTCCTCGAAGTTCGTGGTGAACGCGCCGAACCCGCCCTCGGTGAGGAACTGCCGCAGGCCGGCCTCGATCCGCGCCGCATACCGCAGCGACTCGTGCCGGTCGCCGCCCCGGGCCAGCTCCGGCGCCAGCTCGTAGGCGTCGGCGTACTCGGCCACGAGAGCGTCGACCGCCTCGTCGGCCACGGCGTCCACCACCGCGACGAGGTCGTTGACCCCGTACGTGTTCACCGAGACCCCGAAGCGCAGCTCGGCCTCGACCTTGTCGCCCTCGGTGACCGCGACGTCCCGCATGTTGTCGCCGAACCGGGCCAGCCGCAGCGTCCGCAGATGCTGATAGCCGGCGGCGGCCCGGATCCAGGCGTCGACCCGCTCGACGACCGAGGGGTCGCCGGCGTAACCCGCGACCGTCTTGCGCGGCACGCCGAGGCGGGCCTGGATGAAGCCGAACTCCCGGTCGCCGTGCGCGGCCTGGTTCAGGTTCATGAAGTCCATGTCGATGGTGGCCCACGGCAGCGACCGGTTGTGCTGCGTGTGCAGGTGCAGCAGCGGCTTGCGCAGCGTGTCCAGCCCGGTGATCCACATCTTGGCCGGGGAGAACGTGTGCATCCAGGCGATGACGCCGATGACCGACGGGTCGGCGTTGGCCTCGAGCATGGTCCGGCGGATGGCGGCCGAGTCGGTCAGCACCGGCTTGCCGACGATCTCCGCCCTCAGCCCGCCGGCCACCAGCAGCTGCTGGATGTCGGCCGACTGCGTGGCGACCTGCTCCAGGGTCTCGGGACCGTAGAGGTGCTGGCTGCCCGTCAGGAACCAGATCTGGGGCTTCATTTGACAGGCTCCTGTCCGTAGACGTTCTGGTAGCGCTCGTAGAGCGAGTCGATGTGGTGCTGCTCGATCGGCAGTGGCGTGCCGAGCTGCCGCGAGAGGTGGACCGTGCGGGCCACGTCCTCGCACATCACCGCGGCCTTGACCGCGTTGCGGGCGGACGAGCCGATGGTGAAGACGCCGTGGTTGCGCATGAGGACGGCGGGGGAGCGGTGGCCGCGCAGCGTCTCGACGATGCCGCGCCCGATCGAGTCGTCGCCGATGAGCGCGAACGGGCCGACCGGGATCTCGCCGCCGAACTCGTCGGCGATCATCGTGAGGACGCAGGGGATCGCCTCACCGCGGGCGGCCCACGCCGTGGCGTACGTCGAATGGGTGTGAACGACGCCTCGCACATGCGGCATGTGCTTGTAGACGTATGCGTGCGCGGCCGTGTCCGAGGAGGGGCTGAGCTCGCCGTCGACCAGTTCGCCCTCGAGGTCGGTGACGACCATCGCCTCCGGCGTGATTTTGTCGTACGACACCCCGGACGGCTTGATGACGAGCAGATCGCGGCCCGGCACCCGGGCCGAGACGTTGCCCGCGGTCCACACCACGAGCTGGTTGCGGGGCAGCTCGGCGTGCAGGTCGGCGACCTGCACGCGCAGCTGCGCGATCGTGTCGCGGACGTCGGTCGTGACGGTCATCGGTGGTCCCACGCCTTCCGCTGGATGGCCCGCAGGCGGCGCATCACCTTGCTGCCGCCGCGGCCGAAGTAGTCGTGCAGGGCCGAATATTCGGCGTACAGCTCGTCGTAGACCGCCGCGGCGGCCGGATCCGGTTGGTAGACGGCGCTTTCCACGCGGCCCATCGACTCGGCCGCCGTGCGCACGTCGGGGAAGCACCCGGCGGCGGTGGCGGCGTGGATGGCCGAGCCGAGCGCCGGCCCCTGATCGGAGCCGATGACCGAGAGCGGCATGTTGAGCACGTCGGCGTAGATCTGCATGAGCAGCCGGTTCTTGAGCAGGCCGCCGGCCGCGATGAACTCCCGGACCGGCACGCCGGCCTCGGTGAACGTCTCCACGATCTTGCGGGTGCCGAAGGCGGTGGCCTCGATCAGAGCCCGGTAGATGTCTTCGGGCTTGGTGGCGAGGGTTTCGCCGATCAGCAGACCGGACAGCTCGTGGTCGACCAGGACGGACCGGTTGCCGTTGTGCCAGTCGAGCGCGATCAGGCCGTGCTGGCCCGGCCGCTGGGCGGCGGCGCGCTCGGTGAGAACCGCGTGGCTCCACTCGTCGCCGAGCCGGTCGACGTAGTGGCCGAAGATGTCGCCGACGCCGCTCTGCCCGGCCTCGTATCCGTAGAGGCCGGCCACGATGCCACCGTCGACGACCCCGCACATGCCGGGGACCTCGCGGATCTCGTCGCCGTTCATGACATGGCAGGTGGAGGTGCCCATGATGGCGACCATCTGGCCCGGGTCGAGGGCGCGGGCGGCGGCGCTGGTCACATGGGCGTCGACGTTGCCGACGGCCACCGCGATGCCGGCTTTCAATCCGGTCCACTCGGCGGCCTGCTCGGAGAGCACGCCGGCCTTCTGGCCGAGCTCGCCGATGGGCTGGTCGAGCTTGTCGGCCACGAAGTTGGCGAAGTCTCCGTTGAGCCCGGCGAGGAACTCGGGCGAGGGATAAGCGCCGTCCTGGCGGATGCCCTTGTAACCGGCCGTGCAGGCGTTGCGGACGTAGCTGCCGGTGAGCTGCCAGACGATCCAGTCGGCGGCCTCGACCCAGCGGGTCATCGAGGCGTACGCCTGCGGATCCTCCTCGAGGATCTGCAGGGCCTTGGCGAACTCCCACTCCGAGGAGATGAGGCCGCCGTAGCGGGGGAGCCACGCCTCACCGCGTTCCGCGGCGAGAGCGTTGATGCGGTCCGCCTGCGGTTGTGCGGCGTGATGTTTCCAGAGCTTGACGTACGCGTGTGGGCGGCTCACCCACTCGGGGAGCTCGTTGAGCGGCGTGCCGTCGTCGAGCGTGGGAACCATCGTGCACGCGGTGAAGTCGGTGCCGATGCCGACGACGTGGGCCGGGTCGACGCCGGCGGCCTCGATGGCGGCGGGCACGGCGTGCTTGAGGACATCGACGTAGTCGGAGGGCACCTGCAGAGCCCAGTCCGGGCCGAGGGGAGTGCCGTCGGGCAGAGCCTCGGTGAGCACGGCGTGCTTGTAGTCGTGGACGGCGGAGCCGAGCTCGGCCCCGTCCGGCACGCGGACGACGACCGCCCGGCCGGACAGCGTGCCGAAGTCGACCCCGACGGTGTAACGCGGTTGATCAGGCATGAGGGGAGCACCTCCACGAGGCGCGCTCTGTTAGCGATAACATCACGCGACGACGCGGCGCGAAAAGGGGAGCGCCTTAGGTCGTGTGAACGCTAACAGACTCGGGCGTCCGGCGGTATACCCCAGTTTCAGGAGTGTTAACGGTTCTCCAGTCGTTCGACTCATGCCGGGCCGGGCGGCCGGATCCAGGCTGGTGGCATGTCTTCTCTGCTCGAGTACCTGCGCGACACCGATACCGTGATTATCCAAGTGGAGGGCCACCGCACGCCGATATGGGCGGTATGGGCCGATGGCGCCGGCTACATCCGGTCGTCGCACGGGGCGGGTTCGGCCTGGTACCGGCGGGTCGCGGCGGCGGGTGCGCTGACGTTCGTGACGCCGGACGGGCCGATCCCGGTCACTGTCGAGTTGGTTGGTGACGACGGCGCGTGGGAACTCGTCGACCGGGCGTACGAGGCGAAGTACGGCGACCAACCCCGGTTCTTGCCTCTGCTGCTCGCGCCGCCGGCGCGAGCCACGACGACGCGGGTCGCGCTCCTTGCGAATGGTCGCTAACTTCCCGCGCTGAGGCGACTGCGGCCGTCTTCCCGCGCTGAGGCGATTCCGGCCGCTTTCTCGCGCTGAGGCGACTCCGGTCGCGGCCTTCTTACCGCGCTAACGCGACTCCGGTCGCGGCCTTCTTACCGCGCTAACGCGACTGCGGCCGGGGCCGTCAGGGCGCCGCGGCGTTGCATGGCGGCGATGCCGAGGGCGCCCGCGGCGCCCACGGCGGCCAGCAGGGCGAACGGGGCCCAGCGCAGGCCGGCCGGGCCGAGGTCGAGCAGGCTGCCGGTCACGGTGCTGATCACGGCCGCGAGCAGTGACGACACCAGATAGAAGAAGCCGTAATACGTGCCGACCAGGCGCTCGCTGCCGACCGCCGGGATCAGCTCCATCATGAACGGGTTGGCGATGGTGATGCCCACGCTGAAGACCGCGGTGCCGAGCAGGGCCGGCATCCCGGCCATCAGCGCCGACGTCAGGGGGAGGGGCTCGCCGGCGCTCGCGGTCAGCGGCGCGGCCGCGGCGATCGGCAGGAAACCGGCGCCGATCAGGGCCAGGCCCAGGGACATCGACGTGCCGGTAGACCATCGGCGCTTGCAGGCTTTCGTCAGGCGTACACCCGCAATCAGACCGACGACCGTGGAGACGATGAAGACCGCGCTCACGGCGGCCGGATGGCCCGTGACCCGCTGCGCCTCCAGTGGGAGGGCCAGGTAGAGCTGGTTGAAGAGGGCGAAGTAGGCGGCGCCGGCCAGAGTGAAGCCGAGGAAGCGCCGGTTGGTGAAGACCCGCCGCCAGGCCTGCAGAACGCCGTGCTCCGGCGCGGGGCGTTGCACGCCGGGCAGGACAAGGGCCTGCGCCACCGTGAGGACGCCGAAGATGACGCACGCGGTGGCCGCGACGATCCGGAAGTCGACGCCGAGCAGCAGCGCGCCGATGACCGGGCCGAGGAGCGTGCCGGCGTTGCCCCACAGGTTCAGCAGTGTGAACGTCTCGGCCCTTCGGCCGGGAGACTCATGCATGAGGTACGTCTCCACGGCCGGGCTGAAGATGGCGCCCGCGACGCCGGTGAGCGCGGTCGCGGCGATGATCCCGGCCGGGGAGGTGACCGTGGCGAGCAGTCCGAAGGAGACGACCCGCAGGCCGCAGCCGAGCATGATGAGCGCCCGCGGGTCGACGCGGTCGGCCGCGGTGCCGCCGAGGATGTAGAGACCCTGCTGGCACAGGGTGCGGATGCCGAGAACGGTGCCGACCAGCGCGGCCGCGAAGCCGAGGTCGTCGCGCAGATAGGTCGCCAGGAACGGCAGCACCATGTAGAAGCCGAGGCACAGCCCGAACTGGTTGACGACCAGCATCCGCGCGGCGGGCGTCAGCGTGCCCTTCGTGTTCTCCACCGCCGAAAGTTAAGCGACGTTCGCGGTGTGACGCCCGCGATTGTCGCGAGCGTCACGCCGCTATATTGCAACTGCAAACTTATGGCAACAGTGCGTCGTTGCTCCTGGACTTTGTTACTCGCAGACGACGCCGTCGTTGTCGCGGTCCTGGTACCAGTCGTACTCGGGGTCCTGGCCCTTGTAGTAGGGGCCGTAGCCGTCGGCTTTCGCCTTCGTGCACGACGAGTAGCGCGGGTCGGTGCCGCCTCCGCTGTCGTCGTCGCCGGGGTCATCCGCTGGGGGATCGTCAGCCGGCGGTTCCTCGTCGTCGCCGCTCCGCTCGCAGGCGACGCCGTCGCCGTCGCGGTCGAGGGCCTTGCGGTAGCCGGGTTTGCCCTTGCTCAGTGGGCCGGGCGCGTCGGCGCAGGTGGCGTAGTAGACGGCTTTCGTCGTGGTGGGTTTCGGGGTGGGCTTGCTGGTCTTGGTGACCGGTGCTTTCGTGGCCGGCGTGGCGGCGGCCGGGGTGGTGGCCGGGGTTGTGGCCCTCGTCGGGGACGCCGTCGCCGGGTCGTCGGTGGGGGTGCTCGGCACGTCGGCCACCTGCTGGGCCGCGGCGGTCTGCTCTTTGTCGGTGGGGTTGCCGGTGTTGGAGTCGGGTGCGAAGACCGCGACTCCACAGAGGCAGAGGGTCAGGGCGCCGATCACTCCGAGGGTGACCTTGTGCCAGGCCTTCCATCGCGACGGCGGTTTCGGCGGCTTCAGGCCCGGCGCCGCGAGGTACGGCATGGTGGGCGGGGCGCCGGGAGCGCCGTGTCCGGGTTCCCCTTCCACGGGCTGGCCGTAGGCGTCGACAGGCTGCCCGTAGGCGTCCATGGGTTGGCCATACGCGTCCATGGGCTGTCCATGCGCATTCACGGGCTGTCCATGCGGGTTCATGGGCTGGCCGTGCGGGTTCATGGGCTGGCCGTACGCGTCCATGGGCTGGCCTTGGGCGTCCACGGTGCGGGCGTAGGGGTTCGGTGGCTGGCCGTACGGCTGTCCAGGTTGGACGTAGCCGGGGACCGGCGGCGGTGAAGTGAACGGCGGTTCGCTACCGGTCTGGCCGGGCGGCACCGGTGGCTGCCGGTCCGGAGGGACGGCGCCGTGGCCTTGCCACGGATCCTGTGCTGGAGGCGGGTTCACCCGGGTGAGCATGGTGAAGGCCCGTCGAACGCATAACCCGCCGACCGGATGTGACCGGCGTCCATGAGTGGAGGTGCCCCGGCTGAACGGGCGATCCGTTCCAGCTCATCCCGGAACGCGTGGGCGCCTTCGGCATCATCCGCCCGTCACCCGATCGGTTAATGGGCGCAGGTGGCGATGCTGCAGAAACGGCGCCGGCCGGTGTCGTCGAGGAAGAGCCAGCCGCAGTTCGCGCCGGGGCACGCGCACACGGTGAACCGGCGGGGATCGGCGAGCAGCTCGGCGGCGGCGTTCGCGGCCGCGTGCAGTGGTGTCTCCAGACCGGCGGCGGGGGACAGTACCCAGCGGGGAAGCCCCGAGCCGTCCCGGGTGAGGACGGACGCCGACCGGGCGGCCTGAGCGAAGCCGGCGACCGCGGTGAACGCTCGTTCGTCGCCGGGATCGGTCAGTAGGGCGTACAAAAGCGAACGCAGTCTCTTGGCCTTGCCGAGAACCGACGCCGCGGCTCGCGGCCCGCGGCGAGCGAGTCGCAGCAGCGCCGAAACCGTGCCCGCGTCGACCAGGCCCACCTGCTCGGACCAGGCGGCCAGCGCCGCATAGCCGCCCAGCCAATCCCCGCGCGAGTTGGGCGGCCGTCCCCACCCCGCGTAGGTGTTGCAGAACTCGAGGGCCGGGTGGCCGCCGACGTTCCAGGGAAGCCATTCATCACGGATCCGCACCGCGTAGGCCGGCGCCGCGGGCCGGTCGAGCCGGGGATCCCGCCGGGCGATCCGGTGGCGAAGCTCCCGGAGGGCGTCGCCGGGCGCGATGTCGAGGTCGGCCCGCAACGCCTTGGCGGTCAGGTCATAGCGGTGCAGGGCCTCGGACGTACGCCCCAGCCGATGGAGCGCCGTCATGAGCAGAGCGACGAGATTCTCCTCGCCCGGATGTTGCTCGACCACCGGGTCCAGTGTGGACACCATGCGTTCGTGCCCGCCGATGGCCAGCAGATCCTCGGCCTGCTTGGCGGTGGCGCCGAGCCATTGACGACGCAGCGAGGCCCCGAGCCGTTCCCGCAGCCGATCGTCCGCGACGTCCGCGAGCAGCGGCCCCCGCCACAGGCCGAGCGCCTCATCCCAGAGGCGCACCCGCTCCACGGCGTCGGTGCCCTCGGCCGCAACCCGGCTCCGCTCGGCGAAGTCGTCCAGATCGAGCCGATGCCCGGCCGGGTCGATCCGATATCCGTCGTGCCGGGTCTCGATGGTGAGCCCGTGGTCAGTGAGGGTTCGGCGCAGCCGCCCCACATAGGTCTGAACGGCACCCCGAGCCGACGCCGGCGGCATCCCGTCCCAGAGCAGATCGGCGATCCGCTCGGCACCGACGACGGATCCGCGCGCAAGCAGCAGAATCCCCAGCAGACACCGCTCCTGCCGCCGATTGCCCACCGCGACCCGGCGCCCGCCATCCCAGGCCTCGAACGGCCCCAACAGCCAAAACTCCATCACATCGAACCCTATAACGGCCGCCCCTCAAGACCACTCGACGACTTCGGAGTCCCCTGACGCCCCGAGTCCTTCACCGACGGCTGTCCTGACGCTCCGAGCCCTTTGCCGACGGCTGTCCTGACACTCCGAGCCCTTTGCCGAGGGCTGCCCTGACGCCCCAGTGCCTCACCGGCGGCCTGACCTGGCCAGACCTCCCCACCACTTTCGCTGCCGGTCTGTCCTGGCGACCTCTCCCATGCCGCCATTTCCGCCTGGCCACCCGCCGACTCCTCGCTCAGGGCGCCTCCCACAGGGCGCCCTCCCTCAGAAGCCGATACCAAGAGCCTAGCCTCCTAGGATGCAGAAAGACTGTGACCGTCTCCTCGCGTGCGCTCTTACTTAGCGCGCGCACACCTGCGGCGGCGTGCTCGTCCGCTTCGTGCGGAATGCCGGTCTGGCTGGTGAGCGGATGGTGAGTGGCGCCGCGCAAGGTGGGCCGATGCGTCGAACAATCTTTGCGGCCGTGCTGGCCGTCTCTCTCGTTGCCGGTGCGGTTTCGCCGGCCGCCGCTACCCCCGCCGGGCCTGCCAAGGGCGTCGACGAGGGATGGGTGCCGGCCCCTACTCCGCCGTTCTCGCAGGTGGCCGGGCTTACCTGTGATTTCGCGTTCCGCGCCGAGCCGGTGGTGGACGAAGTGGTGACCAAGGTGCTGCGGCGCTATCCCGACGGGGCCGTTCGGTGGGATGCCTACAAGGGTGCGCTCGTGGTGCGCGTCACCAACAGCGGGACCGGACAGTCGTACGACGCTGATGTCAGTGGCAGTGCCGTTGTCGAGCACACGGCCGACGGGGGCGAGACGTGGAACGTGGTCGGGCCGGTGTTACTCGGGGTTCGCGACGGCGGCGGGAACATTCCGCGGGGGCTGTGGGTGATCGACGGGGTGTACCGGCTGGAGATCTCGGCCTCCGGTTATCGGACCGTCACGATGCTGCACGGGCGGCGGGACAACGTATGTGACCATCTGTCTTAATCGGACTTCCGGTCTGGCTTTGTAGGCATCCGCGTACTTCAATGGTCGGTGTCCGGGAGCCGAGCGTGGGAGCGAGCATGACCGAGTCGTACGGATGGGTGCCGGAAGGCGTGGACATCACGGTGCCGGATGCCTCGCGGGTCTACGACTACACGCTGGGTGGGGTGCACAACTTCGCGGTCGACCGGGAGTTCTGGCACCGGGTCGAGACGATGTTTCCCGAGGCTCGCCTGGTGGCGCGGGCCAACCGGGCGTTCCTCGGGCGGGCCGTGCGGTGGCTGAGCGAGCGGGGTGTGCGGCAGTTCCTCGACATCGGGTCGGGCATTCCGACGCTCGGCAATGTGCACGAGGTGGCACAGGACGCAGACCCCGAGGCCCGTGTCATGTACGTCGACATCGACCCGATCGCCGTGCAGCAGAGCCGCAGTCTGCTCGCCGGAAACCCGTACGCCAAGGTCATCGAAGCCGATCTGCGTAAGCCGGACGGAATCCTCTACCACCCCGAGGTTCTCGACCTTTTCGACTTCTCCGAGCCGGTCGCCGTGCTCACCGTGGCCGTGCTTCACTTCGTGCCGGGCGAGGCCGACCCGGCCGGCATTCTGCGGCGGCTTGGTGAGCCGCTCGTCTCGGGAAGTTATCTGGTCGTCTCACACCTCGGGCCGGAGGTGACGCCGGAGGGTCGCGAGGCTCAGGAGCGGGCCCGCAAGTTGTACGAGAAGACGCCCACCCCGGTCGTGATCCGCACCAGGGAGGAGATCGCCGCGCTGATCGGCGACGACTTCGAGATCGTCGAGCCGGGCGTGGTCAGCGCGACCGAGTGGCACGCCGACCCGGACGAGTCCGGCGACCCGCCGCAGCACACCGCGCTCGTCGCGCTCGCCCGGAAGAAATGACCACGCGGGATCCCCTGGCGGGGATCACTGACGATTGGTTGCGCGGGGTCGTCGCCGCCGGCTTCGTTCCGGGCGTACGGTCTCGGGCCCGCGCCGCCTTGAGCGATTTGCTGGAGGAGTTCGTCGCGGCCGTGCGGGCGGAACCCTTCGACCCCGCACCGGGCGCCCGCATCGGAGCCGAGCTGGTCGACCTTCGGATGTCAGCGCCGCCCGTACTGGGAACGACCGTTAACTTGTTCGCCGGCCGCCTGCCCGCGGCGATAGCCGGACCGGACGGCGAGGAGACCCGGGCGCGGATCCTCGCGTTGCTCGAAACCTTGACCACCGGTTTCGTCGCGGCGCAGCGGGACGCCGCCCTGCGGGCCGCCGAGGAGATGAACCGCGCCGAGAAGATCCACTGGCGCGGGGTGCAGGTCGATCTTCAGCAGCGCTTGCAACAGGCGCTGCTGCATCGGCCCGACACGGGACTGCCCAACGAACAGCACCTGCGGAAACACTTGGCCGAGGTCATCGCCGCCCGGTCCGGCGAGCGGCTGGGGCTCTGCCTGGTCAGCCTCGACCGCTACGACGAGGTGACGGACACCCTCGGGCACGAGAACGGAGTGCGGCTGCTGACCGAGGTGGCCCGCCGGCTGCGCCCGCTGGGCTTCCTGGCCCATCTGGCCGACGACCAGTTCGCGATCCTGCTCGCCGGCACGACCGGCGTGGACGACGTCATCAAGGTCGCCGACCGCGCGTCCCGGCTGCTGGCCCAGCACGTGGCGGTGACCACCGGCGTGGTGGAACGACCGGCCGCGGGCACCGACCCGGACGGCTGGCTCCACGACGGCCGCCTCGCCCTGCGCTGGGCGGACCAGGACGGACAGGGCCCGAGCTTCCTCGGACCAGGCCGGGCTGGTTACACACCGGACGGCGCTGAACGCGGACGGGGCGACAGGGGGAAGAGCGCGTCCGCCGGAGGTCGCGGGCCGGGTGTCTTCGAGGCGGGACGGGCCGAAAGTGACCGTCGGCGGCATCGGCTGGCGGCTGCCATTCCGGCCGCGCTCGCGGCGGGGGAGTTCACGCTGCATTACCAGCCGTTGGTGCGGCTCGCCGACCGGACGGTGATCGGGGTCGAGGCCCTGGCCCGGTGGCACCGGCTCGAGCCGCGTCAGTTCATCGCGATGGCGGAGCGAACAGGCGTTGTTAACGAGCTCGGCCGGAACCTGCTCGAGCAGGCGTGCCGGGCGGGAGCCGTACGGGCGGATCTGCGAATGAGCGTTAACGTGTCGCCGATCCAGCTGGCCGCGCCGGGTTTGGTGGCCGCTGTCGCCGACATCCTGCACCGCACCGGGATGCCGGCCGGCCGCCTGCAGCTGGAGATCACCGAGACGGCCGCGGTCATCGAGCACCGCGCGGTCCTGGAACGGCTCGCCGCCCTTGGTCTGCGGCTCGCCCTGGACGATTTCGGGACCGGCTACTCCAGTTTGGCCGAGCTCGCCACGTTGCCGTTCGCCGAGGTGAAGCTGGCCGCCGAGTTCCTCGCCGCGCGGGAGCGGGTGGAGTTTCTGCGGCACGTCGTCGGGCTTTGTCATTCGCTTGGGGTGACCGTCACGGCCGAGGGGATCGAGAGCGGCGCGCAAGCACGGGCGCTCAGTGCGGCCGGCTGTGATCACGGGCAGGGATATCTGTTCGGGCGGCCTGTGGCGGAGCTTCCCTAGGCGGCTGTCCGCCATCCGACATCGCGGGCGTTCGGCGGTTTCCGCCGCTCATCGGGAATATGTTTGATCCGCAATCCCGGGAAGAATCACAGCCGCGGCGGAACCTGTCCTTTCACCAGATCGGGAAACGCCATGAAAACTCATTCCATTCTGCGCCGTCTCGCCGTGGTGGTCTCGGCCGCCGTCCTTGTGATCGCGCCGACCACCGCGGCCCAGGCCGCGACCATCACCTATCGCAGCGAGCTCAACCACAAATGCCTGGAGCTCTACAACTTCAACAACGCGAACGGCGCCGACGTCGTCACCTGGCAATGCTGGGGTGGTGCGAATCAAGGCTGGTATTGGGACGGCCAATACATTCGCAACGCGATGAACAACAAGTGCCTGGAGATCTACGGCTTCAACGGCGCCAACGGCGCGAAGGTCGTCCTGTGGGACTGCTGGGGTGGCGCCAACCAGAAGTGGTACCGCGACGGCAAGCAGATCCGCAGCGTCATGAACCACAAGTGCCTGGAGATCTACGCCTTCAACGCCAACAACGGCGCCAAGGTCGTGACCTGGGACTGCTGGGGCGGCGCCAACCAGCAGTGGTACTAGGAGCCGTACGGCCAGGGGGACGGCCCGGCGCCGTTCCCCTGGTGTTAGGTCGCGATCTATACCGTGGTCCGCGTGGTGCAACGAGTGCTGGTCCTGGTGATCGTGTTGGCGGCTCTGACCGGTTGTCAGAGCGACGAAGACAAGGAGGCCGCTGTACGGGCCGAGATCTTCGCCGCGATGAAATCGGTGCCCGGCGTGCAGCGCTCCGCGGTCGAGACCCGGGCCGGTGACGACGGTGTCGGGGTCGACGCCGAGGTCACTGTGACCCCGGCCGTCGGGCAGGTCGCCGAGACCGTCAAGCGGGTGCGGGCCGTGCTGATGGAACCGGAGGAGGTCGACGGCGTGTCGCTGAAGCTTTTCGTCAAACGGGGGCAGAACGAGCATGACGGCCGCTGGTACGACGGGACCGCCTCCTCCGGCCAGTTCGACCAGCAGGCCGACCTGTGGGGCCGGACCATCGAGAGTGGCGACTACCGGCGGGTGGGCGTGATGTCGCAGCCGTCCACCCGGTTCCTGATCTTCGCCCAGGGCTGGGCGGGGGACGCGGCGAAGCGGCCCACTGCTTCCGCTGCGTACAGGGAAATGGTGGAACTCAGCGCCAGCGCCAATCTCGGTTTGACCGACATCGGGGTGAGTGCCGCGCCTACCGAACAGGTCCGTGTGGAGAGTGACGGCACCGAGGCGCTGCCCGAGTCGTTGCTGGTCGCGGCGGAGAAGTTCGGCGCTGTGCCGGAGGTGTGGGTGCTGCGGCGGCGCACCGGGCCGCATCTTCAGGTCCGGCTTTACGGAAAGGTGACCACTCAGGAACGGGAGCGGGTCATCGGCACTCTCCGTGAGGGCGGGCTGCTGACAACGGATCTTGAGGTGTACGAGGGGACGGGTACCTCGCGGCGTCTCTGGCCGACCGCCTGAGGCGGGCCTCGAGAGCGGCCGTGCGGCGGCGGTCGATCAGGGCGTACGCGCCGGCGGCGTCGGCCAAGACGCCCAGGACGACCAGCAGCGGCGTCATGTGTGTGTTCAGGCCGTCCACCGTGACGGCGCCGAGGAGCAGGCCCACGGCGACGATCGCGGCGACCGTGGCGCCGAGAACGCGGACCGCGGCCGCCACAGGCAGCCGGAACACCGCGGGCAGCCGGAACACCGCAGTCAGCCGGAGCACCGCGGGCAGCCGGAGCACCGCAGGCAGCCGGAACACCGCAGGCAGCCGGAACGGCGCGGGCAGCCAGAACATCGCGGGACGCTGGGACATCGCGGGCCGATGGGACATTGCGGGCAGGCGAGGAACCACGGGCAGCCGGAGCACCGCGGGCAGCCGGGACACCACGATCAGCGTTGGCAGGGCCAGGCCGGCTGCCAGCAGCAGGAACACTTCGGCGCGGAGGAGGGATGAAGGGGTCAGCGCGAGCCCGTGTGCCAGCCCGAAGACGGCCGCGACGAAGGGCTCACGTCCGCTGAAGAGGGGGCGGATCGCGTGTGCGGACGCGGCGAGGATGCCGGTTGCGATGGTTGCTGCTACCAGCCGGGCCGGCGGGTGTACGGGTGAGAAGGCGCCGAAGGCCATGGTTGTCGCGAACGCCATGACGGTCGGCCCGATCTGGGTCACGGGCGTGCGCGGTCCGGCGAGCATTGGTGCCGCCGACAGGAGAACGAGGATGAACAACATGTCCGGCAACGCAATCATGGGAAAGAAGAGTTCTTTCCCGGAATCATCGACAAAGAGGAGCGGAAAAAGCAAGTGCAGATTTTCATAGGTGCGGCACAGCTATTTCCCACGCAATTTTGACGAAAATCGGTTGCCGCTAAAAGGGCGGGCGAGCAGGCTGTCCGCCATGCTGCCACCTGAGACCATCGAGGCCGGCGATCTCGTGCTCCGGCGCTGGGTGCCCGAGTTCGCCGACGAGGCCACCGCCGCTGTGCGTGAGTCGCTGACCGAGCTTGCGCCCTTCATGCCGTGGGCGTCGGGCGCCTACGATCTCGACGCCTCCCGCGACTTCATCAAGAGGTCGGCCGAGAAATGGGACACGGCCACCGAGTTCAACTATGCGATCTTCACTGCGGCCGGGGAGCTCGCCGGGTCGATCGGGCTGATGACCCGGCGCGGGCCCGGCCAGTTGGAGGTCGGCTACTGGATGCGGACGCGGTTCGCCGGTCGTGGGCACATGACCACGGCGGTCCGGGCCGTCAGCGAGGTCGGGCTCGGTCTGCCCGGGGTCGAGCGGGTGGTCATCCTGCACGACGCCGCCAACGGTGCCTCCGGGGCCGTCGCCGCCAAGGCCGGCTACACCGAGGTCGAGCGGGTGGCCCGTGAGCCCGAGGCCCCGGGCGAGACCGGCGTCGACGTCGTCTGGGAACGGGTGCGTCAGGAGCACTGAGTGCTCGGCGCGACGACGTATCGGCGCTGTCGTTCTCGGCGCGACGGCGTATCGGCGCTGTCGTTCTCGGCGCGACGACGTGCCTGCGCTGTCGTTCTCGGCGCGACGGCGTATCGGGGCAGTCGTTCTCGGCGCGACGGCGTATCGGGGCAGTCGTTCTCGGCGCGACGGCGCACCGGGGTAGTCGTTCTCGGCGGAAAGCGGCTCAGGACGGTGGCGGACCGGCCGAACAGGGCAATGAGCCCTACCTCGGGAGGCCGGATTGTTCAGGCGCTGTGCGGCGCTGATCGCCGCCGTTCTGCTTGCCGGCGTCTCCGCCTGTGCCGGCGACGACCTCGACGCTGTTGCCGCGCCCGACCCGGGGACCATCGGGATCGCGCTGCCGACCAAGGACAGCGCGCGCTGGATCGCCGACGGCGACAACATGGTCAAGCAGTTCGAGGCGCTCGGCTACAAGACCGACATCCAGTACGCCGACAACGACGTCGGGACGCAGCAGGAGCAGCTCGACGCGATGATCGCCGCGGGGGACCGGGCGCTGGTCATCGGCTCGATCGACGGCACGCAGCTCAAGTCGCAGCTGCAGGACGCGCACGACAAGGGGATTCCGGTCATCTCCTACGACCGGCTGATCCGCGGCTCGGCGAACGTCGACTACTACGCCAGCTTCGACAACTTCAAGGTCGGTGTGCTGCAAGGCCGTACCATCGCCAATCATCTGGGCCTGGCCAAGGCGAAGCGTACGTACCGGATGGAGCTGTTCGCCGGTTCGGCCGACGACAACAACGCGCGGTTCTTCTTCAACGGCGCCATGAGCGTCCTGAACCCGTACCTGAAGAGCGGCACCCTCGACGTGCCGAGTGGCCAGACCCAGTTCGCCCAGGTCACCACCCAGCAGTGGGACGGCAAGATCGCCGCCGCCCGCATGGCGAAGCTGATCAAGCGGGACGTCACCTTCGACGCGATTCTCTCGCCGTACGACGGTATTTCGCGCGGCATCATCGAGACGTTCCAGAAGAACGGGAAGAAGGTTCCCGTCGTGACCGGGCAGGACGCCGAGCTCGATTCGGTCAAGCTCATCAACCAGGGCGTGCAGACGGAGACGGTCTACAAGGACACCCGCGAACTGGCGAAGGTGACCGTGCAGATGACCGACAAGGTGCTCTCCGGCGAGACCCCCGACATCAACGACACCAAGACGTACGCCAATGGGGTGAAGGTCGTCCCGGCGTTCCTGCTCCAGCCGGTCAGCGTCGAGAAGGCCAACCTGAAGACGGTCCTGATCGACGGCGGCTACTACAAGGAATCGGACCTGGCGTGAGCCGTTTGCAGACGAGGCTCGCCGCGGCGTTCCTCGACCGCCCCGTCGCGGTCAAATTGACGGGCCTGGTCATCGTGAGCGTCCTCGGCCTGCTCACCTGCCTGGCCGTCAGCACCTGGTCGTCGTGGCAGGCCAACCGCACCGCCGAGCGGCTCCAGCGGCTCAACCTGGCCGGCACCTACGTGCTCCAGCTCGACCGGATGGCCAGCGAGCTCAAGTCCAGCGGCCTGCAGGCGATCGTCCGCGAGGACCCGGCCGACCAGGCCGGCGAGCTCGACGACCAGATCGGCAGGACCAAGGAGCTGCTGACCGCCCTGGCCGCCATCGAGCTGCCCGCGAACCAGACCGCGACGGTTGCGAAGTTAACCACCGTTTACACCGAGTACATCGACGTCATCACCCGCTACGTGGCCGGCGCCGGCAGCGACCCGCAGACGGCACGGCTCGGCTGGGCCCAGATCGGCGTCGACAACTACCTGGTGTCGGCCGTGCTGGAGAACGCCCGCGACGAGTTCGCCCGCGTCGTCTCGGCCGCCGAGAAGTCGTCGGCGGCCCAGCGCGCCGACGGCAACCATGTGATGTGGGTGGCGGTCGGCCTGGCCGCGCTGGTCGTCATCGCCCTGGCCTGGATCGTGGTCATCTCGGTGACCAAGCCGCTGGTGCGGGTGCGCAAGGCGTTGCAGGGCCTCGCCCGCGGCGACCTGACTGTCACGGCCGACGTCAGCACCCGCGACGAGGTCGGCCTGATGGCCCGTGACCTCGACACCGCCCTGGCCGACCTGCGCGGCGTGGTGAGCGCGGTGACCGGCGCGGCCGGCGAGGTCTCCGGCGCCTCGGCCCGCATGTCGTCGACGTCGGAGTCGATGACCGGGGCCATCACCGAGACCGCCCGGCAGAGCGAACTGGTGGCCGAGACCGCCTCGGTCGTCTCGCACAACGTGCAGACGGTCGCAGCCGGCGCCGAACAGATGGGCGTGGCCATCACCGAGATCGCGCAGAGCGCGGCCGAGGCGGCCCGCGTGGCCAGTCAGGCCGTCTCCATCGCGGAGCGCACCACCGAGCAGGTCGGCAAGCTCGGCGACTCGAGCGCCGAGATCGCCACCGTGATCCGGGTGATCACCTCGATCGCCGAGCAGACGAACCTGCTCGCCCTCAACGCGACCATCGAGGCCGCCCGGGCCGGCGAGAGCGGCAAGGGCTTCGCCGTGGTGGCGGGCGAGGTCAAGGAGCTGGCACAGGAGACGGCCCGCGCCACCGAGGACATCTCGGCGCGGGTGCAGCAGATCCAGACCGACACGGCCGGCGCGGTCGAGGCGATCAGCGAGATCACCTCGGTCATCACGCAGATCAACGACTTCCAGACGACCATCGCCAGCGCCGTCGAGGAGCAGACCGCCACGACCTCGGAGATGAACCGGGGTGTCGCGGCGGCCGCCGACGGCATCGGGGGCATCGCCGCCAACATCGACGGGCTGGCCGGCGCCTCCCGCGTCACGAACGACGGCGTCACGCAGTCGCGCGACGCCGTCAGCGAACTGAGCGAAACGGCCCACCGGCTCCAGACGCTGGTGGGCCATTTCCGTGTGTGACTAGAGGGACAGGCGAAGAGTCCGTACCTCGAAGGGGGCCAAGCGCAGGTCCAGCGAGCCGGCGCCCAAGGGCTTCTCCAGGAGCGTGACCTCCTGGAGCGACTGGACAGCGGTGTGGACCCGCAACGTCCCCGTGGCGCGGCGGCCGAGCGACTCGTAGACGCGCACGATCAGGTCGCCGCTGCGGTCGTCGGCCAGCTTCACGCCCGAGACGACGATGCCGTCGCCGTCGACCGACACCAGCGGCTCGAAGCCGTGGTCGCCGGTCACCACGCGGGCCGGCAGGTTCATCGCGATGCCGGCCTCGGTGGCCTCGGCCACGCCGGCCCCGATGACCAGGCCGTACGAGCAGGTCTGGTGGCCCTGATCGGTCTCCGGGTCGGGGAAGCGCGGCGCCCGCAGCAACGACAGCCGCACGGTCGTGGTGACGCCGTGCTCCTCAGTGGAGTCCCGCGTCTGGTCGTAGCCGTACGTCGAATCGGTGATCAGCGCGGCGCCGAAACCGGGCTCCTCGACGAGCACGTAGCGGTGCATGGAGGCCTCGAACTTGGCCGCCTCCCAGCTCGTGTTCGTGTGCGTGACCCGCTTCTGATAGCCGAACTGGGTCTCGGCGGCCACGTGCTCGGCCTGGATGGCGAACGGGAACGCGACCTTCAGGAACTTCTCGGTCTCGTGCCAGTCGGCCTCCTGGTCGATCCGCAGCGTCCGGCTGCCCGGCGCCAGCGTGAGCGTCTGCTTCACCTTCGACTTCGAGAACTCGCGCACGATCGTGACGTGCGCGCCCGCCGCGTCCTGGCTGAACTCGATCGACGACACCGCGCGCAGATCGGTCACCTTGTTGCGGTAGAAGCGGTCCACGTCCCACGCGTCCCACTGGTTCGGGAAATCCTGGTGCAGCTGAAGCAGATTGGCTTCCTGCCCGGCCGCGATCGTCTCGCGCCCGGTCGCCAGGTCGACCGCCGAGGTGATGAGGCCCTCGTCGGAGACGGTCACCGACACGATGCCGTTCGACAGCACGTTGCCGTCGATGGAGACCGACCCCTCCGGAGAGGAAGCAGGACCGGCCGACAGCGCCGGCACCCCGTCGCGAGCGAACGGCGCCGGGTTCAGGACGATCGTGGTGTCGCCTTCACCGACGAGCGCGGCCTGCGATGCCGCGATCAATTCCAGGGCGGAGGACCGGATCCGCTCGTACGTGGCCACGGCCTCCCGGTGCACCCAAGCGATCGACGTGCCCGGCAGGATGTCGTGGAACTGGTGCAGCAGCACCTCCTGCCACAGAGCGTCGATCTGCTCGTACGGGTAGGGAGCACCCGCCCGCACCGCGGCCGTCGCCGCCCACAGCTCGGCCTCGATGAGCAGGTGCTCGCTGCGCCGGTTGCCCTGCTTGGTCTTGTGCTGGCTGGTCAGCGTGGCCCGGTGCAGCTCCAGGTAGAGCTCGCCCACCCACACCGCCGGGTTCGGCAGCTCGGCCCGGGCCTTGTCGAAGAACTCGTTCGGGTGCTCCCACTCGACGGTGGCGCTGCCCTCGAGGGACCGCAGCCGGCGGGCCCGCCCGGCCATCTCGCGGGTCGTGCCGCCGCCGCCGTCGCCCCAGCCGACCGGGGCCAGCGACCGCGACGCGAGCCGGCTCTCGCGGAACTGGTTGGTGGCCTTGGACAGCTCGGCCCCGGACAGCTGCGAGTTGTAGGTGTCCATCGGCGGGAAGTGAGTGAAGATTCGCGAACCGTCGATGCCCTCCCACAGGAATGAGTGGTGCGGGAACCGGTTCACCTGGTTCCAGGAGATCTTCTGGGTGAAGAACCACTGGAAGCCGGCCCGGCGGATCAGCTGCGGCAGCGCGGGGGAGTAGCCGAAGCTGTCCGGCAGCCACACGCCCTGCGACTCGACGCCGAACTCCTCGCGGAAGAACCGCTGCCCGTACGTGAACTGGCGGACCAGCGCCTCACCGGTCGGCATGACGGTGTCGCTCTCGACCCACATGCCGCCGAGCGGGATGAACCGGCCGGCCTTGACGGCCTCGACGACCCGCTCGAACACCTCGGGGCGGTGCTCCTTGAGCCAGGCGTACTGCTGGGCGCTCGACATGCCGTACTTGAAATCGGGGTCGAGGCCGATCAGCTCGGTCATGCCGGCCGCCGTGCGGGCCACCTTGCGGATGGTCTCGCGGACCGGCCACAGCCAGGCCGAGTCGATGTGCGCGTGCCCGATGGCCGACAGGTGGTGCGCGCTCTGCTCGGCCGGGGCGGCGAGGACCTCCTCCAGCTCGGCGCGGGCGGCGGCCGCCGTGCCGGAGATGTCCTGGAGGTCGAGCACGTCCAGGGCGTTGTCGAGCGCCTGGAGGATGCGCATCCGGCGCGGCGCGGTGGCCGGCAGGACCGCCTGCAGCTCCAGCAGGACCTCGACATCAAGGGCGAGCTCGTACGTCTGCTCGTCGAACAGGGCCAGATCCATGCGCCGGGTCGTGTAGAGCGGCCGCGGCGACGACGTCTGGATGTCGCCTTCCTGGGTCGGCAGGAAGGGGTGGTAGTCGAGCAGGACCGGGTTGGCCGCCGCCTCCAGGTAGAGCTCGACGGTCTCCTCGTCGCCGACCGGGATCCACTGGTTGCGCGGGTTGATGGACTTCACCGGGCTGCCGTCGGGGCGGTAGACCAGCGCCTCGCACTGGAAGCCGGGCATGTTGCCGTCGAAGCCGAGGTCGACCACGGCCTCGACGTGCCGGTCGCGCCACTCGGCGGGGACGGTGCCGCGCAGCCGGAACCAGGTGGTGTTCCAGGCCGGGCCCCACGGGGTGCCGACGGTGTACGGCTCGTACGACAGGGCGATGCCCTCGGCGGGCGGGATGGGCTCGCCGGGCAGGGAGTGGAACTCGACCTCGAACGGCACGCTGCCGGTGTAGACGGCGGGCCGGATGCGCTCGGCCAGGACGCGGGTCGCGCGTCCCACGGTGAGCGGGATGTCGTCGTGCATGTCAGGGCCTTTCGTGAGGACGGCGGAGTTCGGTGATGCCGCGGGCAGAGAGCAGTTCGGCGTCGCCGGCCGTGGACGCGAGGACGATCTGCGGGCCGGCGCCGTCGCCCGCGAGGTCCAGCCACGACCGGTAGAAATCGCGGGTGGGCCCGGAGGCGGCACGGTATCCGGGCACGGTGTCGTCGAGGACCAGTGCCACCGATTGTTCCACCGTGTGGGATTCTTTGCGAATCTGTGCGATCGTTTCCGCGAAACGCTCTCCGGTCGGCTTGACCCGTCCGTCGCTGGTGATCAGCCCCAGGTCGTACTCCAGCTCGGGGAAGTCGAGCAGGTCACGCGACACGTCGTGCGAGCACCACCAGGTGATGCCGGACAGCTCCGGGATCCGCGCGACGTGCCGCAGGGTCGCCTCGAGGAAGTCCGGCGCGTCGGCCTCGGCCACCACATTGGTCGGCGTGCCGACCTCCTGGAGCCAGACCGGGCGGGCCGGGTCGGTGTGCCAGGCGGCGGCCAGCCGGCAGAGATATTCGGCGTGCCGTACGGAGCCGGCGCCCATGCCGCCGTGGGTCTGCGCGGCGCCGTTGAACACCCACGAGTGCACGATCGTCTCGTCGCCGTGCGCGACCGCGTGGGCCGGGCCGAACGGCTGGGTGTCGTCGTACCAGGCGGCGTCGTACATAGCGTGGGTGACCAGCGTCCCGGGGCGGGTCTCGTCCCTGATGGCCCCGGTCAGACGGGCCAGCCACACCCCGGCGCCCTCCTCGGTGACCGGGTGCGGGAACGGGTGCGGCGCGGCCGCGAACTGGTTGGTCTCGTTGCCGACGGTGACACCGAGCAGGTTCGGCCGGCCGGCCACGGCGGCGGTCAGCCGGCGCAGGTAGTGCGCGGTCGAGGTGACCACGTCGGGGTCGGTGAACATGTTGCGGCGGTGCCAGCTCGACAGCCAGGCGGGCACGAAGTCGAAGCTGGACAGATGGCCCTGCAGGCCGTCGACGTTGACGTCCAGGCCGCACTCGGCGGCCAGGTCGACCACCGTGACCACGTCGGCCAGCGCACGCGGGCGGATCAGGCCCCGGTTGGGCTGCACGTGCGGCCACAGCGGCATGAGCCGGATGTGGTCGACGCCGAGCCCGGCGATCGCTTCGAGGTCCTTTTTGATCGAAGCCGGGTCGAAGTCGAGCCAGGAGTGGAACCATCCGGCCGAAGGGGTGTAGTTGACGCCGTATCTCATGGTGCGCTTTCTCTCGATTTCCATCACCGACGGGGGTCAGCCCTTAACCCCGCCCTCCTCGACACCCTTGAAGAAGTAGCGCTGGAGCGCGCTGAACAAAATTGCGATGGGGATGAAGGCGATCATCGTGCCGGCCGCGATCAGGCGCTGGTCCTGCGTGAACGTGCCCGACAGGTACTGCAGGCCGACCGTGAGGGTGTACTTCTCGGGCGAGGTCAGCACGATCAGCGGCCACAGGAAGTCGTCCCAGGCCTGGATGAAGGCGAAGATGGCCACGACCGCGAGGGTTCCTCGTACGGCCGGAAGCGAGACCCGCAGCAATCGCTGCGCGACGGTGGCGCCGTCCATGATCGCGGCCTCGTCGATCTCCTGCGGCAGCGACCGGAACGCGTTGAACATGAGCAGGACGTTGAGCGCGGCCACCATGCCCGGCAGGGCGACGCCGATGAGCGTGTCGGCCAGGCCGAGGTCGCGCACCGTGACGTACTGCGAAATGATCGTGACCTCGCCCGGCAGGATCAGCGTGGCCAGGAACAGGCCCAGCACGATCTTGCGGCCGCGGAAGCGCAGGCGGGCGATGGCGTAGCCGGCCGTGGTGGCGAACAGGATGTTGCCGCCGACCGTCAGGAACGCCACCAGCAGCGAGTTGCCGATGTAGCGCCAGACCGGGATGGCCTCGGCCACCTGGCTGTAGTTGTTCAGCGTCGGCTCGTGCGGGATGAAGCTGGGCGTGCGCGTGTAGATGTCCTCGCCCGCGCCCTTGAGCGAGGTGGACAGCTGCCACAGGAACGGGCCCACCGTGATGAGCAGGACGAACAGCAGCAGGACGTAGCGCAGGACCTTCTCGCCGGTCGAGGGCTCACCGATCTTCGTCACTTTGGTCTTTTTCACGACTCACCCCGGTTGTTGAGGCGCGCGAGGACCACCATCGGGACCACCGTGACGACGAAGAGCAGCACGCTCAGCGCCGAGGCGTACCCCAAATTGCCGTAGAACCCGCCGGCGTACTGCTGGATCAGCATGACCAGCGACTGGTCCTTGCCGCCCGGCCCGCCCTTGCCGCCGGTGAGGATGTAGAGCTCGGAGAACACGCGCAAGGCGGCCACGCTGACCAGAACGGCAACCAGAAACATGGTTCCCCGTACGCCCGGGACCGTGACCGTCAGGAAGCGGCGCACCGGGCCGGCGCCGTCGATGGCCGCGGCCTCGTGCAGGTCCTTGCGGACGTTACCGAGCGCGGCCAGATAGACGATCATGTAGTAGCCGAGGCCCTTCCAGACGGTCAGGCTGATCGCGCTGATCAGCACCAGCCAGCGGTCGGTCAGAAACGGCACCGGTCCCTGAATGACGTGCAGCCACCGGGCCAGGTTGTTGATCAGGCCGCGGTCGTCGAGCAACCAGGTCCACATCAGGCCGACCACCACCGCGCTGGCGATGACGGGCACGTAGAAGGCGGTCCGGAAGAAGGCGATGAACGGCAGCTTGCGCTCGACCAGTACGGCCAGCAGCAGCGGCAGGATGGTCAGCAGCGGCAGGCAGATCGCCATGTAGATCGCGCTGTTGAGCAGGGCGGTCCAGACCTGGCTGTCGTGCAGCAGCTCGGTGTAGTTGCCGACGCCGACGAAATCGGCGTCGCCGCCCAGTGGCTTGGCGTCGGTGAACGACAGCCGCAGGGTGTTGATGGAGGGCCAGACGCTGAACACCAGCAGAAAGGCCAGCGCCGGGAGGGTGAGCACCCACGGCGTGAACCAACGATGTGTCTTCACAAGATCTCCTCGGGGGGTGGCGGCCGGCCTATCGGGGGGACCTGCCGGCCGCCACCGGCTCGCTACTGCTTGCTCAGCAGCTGGTTCATCCGGTCCACGGCGTCGTCGAGCGCCTTCTTGCTCGTCTCGTCGCCCTTGACCGCCAGCGCGATCTGCTGGTCGAGCAGCGTCTGCATGTCCGAGTTGACCTCGTACGGAATGAGGTTCTTGGCGTCCTTGAGCTCGCTGAACGCGAGCGAACGGGCCTTGCCGCCCGGCGTGCCGTCGTCCTTGCCGAAGTAGCTGTCGTCGGCCGACGCCTTGGTGGACGGGAAGACGTTCACGATGTGGCCGAACTTGTTCTGGTTGTCGGCGTTGGTGATCCACTCGGCGAACGCCTTGGCCGTCGCGGGGTGCTTGCTCTTGGCCGAGACGCTCACGCCCTGCACGTACAGCGGCGGGGTGTCCAGGGCCTTGCTGACCGCGATCTGGCCCTTGAGGCTCGGGTTGTCCTTCTCGAAGTCGGCCAGGCCGGTCGCGCCGCCGGTCGTCCAGGCCACCTTGCCCTGGGTGAACAGCTTCGAGTTGCCCTGGTAGTCGCTGTTGAGCACGCTCGGCGGCATGTAGCCCTTGGCGTACGCGTCGCGGTACTGGTCGACCAGCGCGGCCGCCTGGTCGGTGTTGAAGACGAAGCTCTTGCCGTCGTCGGCGACGATCGGGATGCCCGCGCGCACGAAGTCCGACACGTCGGGCTTACGGCTCATCAGGTAGTCGTCCGGGCACTTGGCCTTCATGGTCGCGGCCTGCGTGAACAGCTCCTGCGTGGTGGCCGGCGGCTTGTCGGCGTCGAGCCCGCACGCCTTGAACTGCTTGGCGTTCCAGTAGTCGAGGTCGGTGTTCAGATACCACGGGTAGCCGTAGACACCGTCCACACCCTTGAACTTGTACGCGTCGATGGCGCCCTGGACGTACGTCTGGGAAAGGTCTTCGTCCTTGCTGACGTCGACCAGGAGGTCCTGGCGGGCCAGGGGCAGCGCGAAGTCCGGCGGCAGGTTGACCACGTCGGGCAGCGTGTTGGAGGAGGCCTGGGCGAGGACCTTCTCCGAGTAGCCGTCGCCCGGCTGGTCGAGCAGCTTGACGCTGGTGCCCGGATATTTCGCCTGGAAACCGGCGATGACCTCGTTGAGGTAGTCGGTGAACTTGGGCGTCAGGGCCCAGGTCTGCAGCGTGATGCTGCCGGTGATCTCGTCGCTCTTGGCGCTGTCGCCGTCGCCGCCACCGCAGGCGGCGGTCAGACCGAGGGACAGAGCCGCCACGGTGGCGACGGCTGCTTTGGTGATTCGCATCGTGATGAAGCTCCTGAGCCAGAGGGAGGCGTCGACCAGGAAACGTCGGCGAAACAACATCGTGAGTAACTAAAGCGCTATAGTCAACGCCTTCAGTTCTTTTTGTTTTCTTGTACGCCTGCTGGCTAAACCGCTATAGCTGAGGTAACGTGCGCGCCGTGGGTAACAGGCCGACCATCGCGGACATCGCCAAGCGCGTGGGCGTCTCGCCGGGCGCCGTCTCGTTCGCGCTCAACGGGCGGCCGGGCGTCAGCGAGCAGACCCGCGCGCGCATCCTCGAGGTGGCGCGCGAGATGAACTGGCGGCCCCACCGGGCCGCCCGCGCCCTCGGCGGCGCGCAGGCCGGCGTCGTCGGCCTGGTGCTGGCCCGCGACCCGCGCACGCTGGGCTCCGAGCAGTTCTACACCCAGATCCTCTACGGCATGCAGGACATGCTCTCGGCCCACTCGTCGGCCGTGCAGATGCAGCTGGTCCGCGACACCGCCGCCGAGATCGACCTCTACCGGCACTGGGCGTCCGAGCACCGCGTCGACGGCCTGGTGCTGGTCGACCTGCAGCTCGACGACCCGCGCATCGCGGTCGTGCGCGAGCTCGGCCTGCCCGCGGTCACGCTGGGCCTGCCCGGCGAGCCCGACCAGCTGCCCAGCGTGTGGGCCGACGACGCCGAGGCGATGACCACGATCGTGGACTATCTGGCCGCCCTCGACCACCGCCGCATCGCCCACGTGGCCGGCCCGCCGGTCTATCAGCACACGGCCCGCCGCACGGCGGCGCTGCGGGCCCAGGTCACCGAGCGCGGCCTGCACGCGGGCGAGTCGGTGCCGACCGACTTCAGCGACGCCCAGGGCGCGGCGGCCACCCGGGCCCTGCTGTCGCGGGCCGACCGCCCGACGGCGATCGTCTACGACAGCGACCTGATGGCGGCGGCCGGCCTCGGCGTGGCCCTGGAGATGGGCATCGAGGTGCCCCGCCAGCTGTCGATAGTGTCCTTCGACGACTCGGTGCTGACCCGCATCGTCCACCCGGCCCTGACCTGCCTGTCCCGCGACACTCACGCGCTGGGCGCCCAGGTCGCGACGACGCTGCTGCAGGCCATCGCCGACCCGTCGTCCCGCGAGAGCGTCCGCACCGAGACCCCGCGCCTGGTCGTGCGGGGCAGCACGGCCCGACCCTCCTGAAGCCTTCCTCTCGCCGAGGCGCGCCTCGTCCCCCCGTCGGGCGCGCCTCGGCCCCGTAAGATGCCCATCCGTGACGGCTTATCTCGTCGGAGTGCTGCTGTTCCTGCTCGCGCTGACCGTGTCGGTCGCCCTGCACGAGGCGGGCCACATGGTCACGGCGCGCGCCTTCGGCATGAAGGTGCGGCGCTTCTTCGTCGGCCGAGGCCCCACGGTCTTCTCTTTCAAGAGAGGCGAGACCGAGTACGGGGTGAAGGCCCTCCCGATCGGCGGCTTCTGCGACATCGCGGGCTTGACCGCCCTGGACGAGCTGACCCCCGGCGAAAGGTCACGCGCCATGTGGCGCTTCCCGGCGTGGAAACGCACGGTGGTGATGGCGTCGGGCTCGGTCGTGCATGTGCTGATCGCCCTGGTCGTCCTGTACGTCATGGCGATCACCAGCGGCCTGCCCAACCTGCACCCGTCCGACGCCCCGATCGTCGCCTCGACGACCTGCGTCGGCACCTCGGCCTGCCCCGCCGCCACGGCCGGGCTGCGACCGGGCGACCGGATCGTGTCGGTGGGCGGCACACCCACCCCGAGATGGGCCGACGTGCTGACCGCGGTCCGGGCCGCGGCCGGCCCGACCCCGCTCACCGTGCGGCGCGGCACCGAAACCCTGACCCTCTCGGTCGACGTGGCCCGGGTGACGACAGCGGCGGGCGAGGTAGGCATGATGGGCGCGACCCCACAGGAGCCACCGGCCTACCTGCGCTACGACCCGGCAGCCGCGACCGGCGCGACGTTGTCCTTCACGGGCGACATGGTCTCGAACACGGCCGCCCAGCTGGCCGCCTTCCCCCAGCGCCTGCCCGCGGTGATCGACGCGATCACCGGCGGCGAACGCCACCCCGACACCCCGATCAGCATGGTCGGCGCCAGCCGCCTGGGCGGCGAGGCCGTGGAGCGCGGCCTGTGGGAGGTCTTCGTGCTGCTGCTGGCCAGCCTGAACCTGTTCATGGCCGTCTTCAACCTGCTGCCCCTGCTCCCACTGGACGGAGGCCACATAGCCGTCGTCTGGTACGAGCGAACCCGCGACGCCATCCGCCGCCTCCGGGGCCGGCGAGCCGCGGGCCCGGTGGACTACACGAGGCTGTTCCCGATAACGATGGCCGCGCTGCTGGTAGGAGGCGCCGTCATGCTGCTGACGGTGACGGCCGACCTGGTGAACCCGATCCACCTGTCATGACCACCTTCCCGGAACCCTCAGGTAGCCCCACCGGTCGCCGATCGGTTGCCTCGACGTAGCAGCCGAGGCCCCGCGGACGGAGACCATGACAGCCGAACCACAGACCGGCACCCCGTGGAACCCGGACGACAGCCAGACCCCTTCCGGCCTACCCACGTACGGATACGTGCCACCCACCCCCGGCCCGTCCCACGCATATGCCCCACCACTCACACCCCCACAGCCGACCACGCCATCCCACGGCCACGCGGCACCCGGCGGATCGTCATACGGCCACGCCGAGCCGACCGCGCCGTCGTATGGCCGCGCCGAGCCGGCCGCGCCGTCGTACGGCCACGCCGAGCCGGCCGCGCCGTCATACGGCCACGCCGAGCCGGGCGCGCCTTCGTTCGGACAGGCGCAGCCGGGCGGGTTGAACGGGCGGGCGCAGCCGGGAGCGTCGTCGAACGGCTACTCGACGCCAGACGCGCCCGCGTACGGCCACGGCGAGCCGAGCGCGGTAGAGCGCGGCTACGCACCGCCGGTGGCCCCGCAGGAAGGGGCTCGGCCGGCGGTGGCCCCCTATGCGGCGGCCCCGCAACAAAGGGCTCCGCAGGCGGCGGCCCCCTATGCAGCGGCCCGGCCCGCACCGGCTCCGCAGGCCGGTTATCCGGCGCCGGCCTATCCCGGATATGCGCAGCCCGGCTATCCGCCGCCGCCGTACAACTCCGGCTATGGCGCGACCCGCTCGCTGATGTCGACCGGAAAACCGCCCGGCCTGGGCTGGGTCATCGTCGGCACCGCAGTGATCGGTGGACTGGGCGCCTTCATCGCCTCCAACAAGGCCAAGAAGGCGGCCGCCGTCGGCGTCGCCGCGACGCGGTACTGGGTCGCGTTCGGCGTGACGCTCGCCCTCACCTGGGTGCTGAGCATCGTCTGCTACTTCACCATCGGTGGCCCGGAAGGCCGGCTGACCCGGGCCCAGCTGGAGAAGTCCCTCGTGGCCGGGGCCGCGCTCACCGACGACAACGGCTTCGCCATCAACGCCACCGACGCCACCTGTGTCGCCGCCTCGGTGGACTCGCGCGGCGCCGGCACCTATCAGTGCCTGATCGAGTTCGAGAACGGCGCCCGCCAGTCCTACCAGGTGACCGCCGACTCCCACGGCCGCTGGGTGACTTCCAACGGCGAGTAACCGGCCGGGCCACAGCGCGACCGCCGAATCCGGTGCATCCCAGGCGACGGCCGGACAGGCCGGACCGCATCGAACGGGCTGGTGGGGCCAGACCGAGTTGGGCGGGGGCGACCCGCCGTCCGCGCGGCGCTACCCGCCTTGACAAAAAGTCAAGCAAGCTTGTCTTTTTGTCGGGCGTGCTCGTCAGTTGAAGGCGAGGGGAGAGGGCTCGCCGCCGGCCAGACACCGAGGCCGACCCGACCACCGAACAACATCAACTAACACAGATCACCGATGGCCGACTGTTGCACCACGCTTGCGGGCACGGCCGGCCGCGTGGCGACCTAGGTGTGGAGCCGCAGCCGTGGTGGCGTGGGTGGACGGCTCAGCCGTGGTGGCGTGGGTGGACAGCCCAGCCGTGGTGGCGTGGGTGGACAGCCCAGCCGCGGTGGCGTGGGTGGACAGCGCGGGCGCGGTGGTGTGGGTGGACAGCCCAGCCGCGGTGGCGTGGGTGGACAATCCAGGCGCGGTGGCGTGGGTGGACAGCCCAGGCGCGGTGGCCTGGGGGCGGTGGCGTGACGGTGGTGACTGGGTGGGTGTCAGACGAGGCCTGACTGGTAGGCGAAGACGACCAGTTGGGCTCGGTCTCGGGCGCCTAGCTTGATCATGGAGCGGCTGACGTGGGTGCGTGCCGTCGCGGGGCTCACCACCAGCTCTTCGGCGATCTCGTGGTTCGTGAGGCCGCGGCCTACCAGGGCGACGATCTCGCGTTCGCGCTCGGTGAGGCGGTTGAGCTGGGGGTGTGGGGCGATCGGGCGGATCGCCCGGCCGGTGAACTCGCGGATCAAAGTCTTGGTGACCGACGGGGCCAGCAGTGCGCCGCCTTCCACGACCGTGCGGACCGCGTCGAGCAGGGTGGCCGGCTTGGTGTTCTTGAGCAGGAAGCCGCTGGCGCCGAAGCGCAGGGCGTCGAAGACGTACTCGTCACGCTCGAAGGTCGTCAGCACGATCACCCGCGTGCCGGGCAGCGCGGGATCGGCGACGATGCGCCGGGTCGCCTCCAGGCCGTCGATCCCGGGCATCCGGATGTCCATGAGGATCACGTCCGGCCGGGCGCGCCTGGCCTCCTCGACTGCGGCCAGCCCGTCGGCCGCCTCTCCGGCCACCGCGAAGCCGTCCTCGCTCTCGAAGAGCACGCGCAGCCCCATCCGCACCAGATCCTGGTCATCGGCGATCAGTACGGAGATCACAGCGCCTCCCGACGCGGACAAGGCCCAACAAGCGCCTGAGCGGACGGCTCCAGGGCGGACGGCGGCGGGGCGGACGACGGCGGAACGCGCGGCGCCGAGGCAGGCGACGGCTGGAGGTCGGGTGGCGGCTGCGAGGTGGGTGGCGGCTCGGAAGTGGGTGGCGGCGGAGAGGGCTCGGAGGTGGCTGGTGCCTGCGCGGAAGACGGCCGAACGCGCGGCGCAGAGGTAAGCGACGGTTGGAAGTCGGGTGGCGGCTCCGAGGTGGGTGGCGGCGGAGAGGGCTCGGAGGTGGACGGCGCCTGTGTGGGCGAGGGCAGGGAAGAGGGCGGCGGCTCGAAGGTAGGAGAGGGCCGGGGGATGGGGGCGGCTTGGGGAGTGGGAGCGGCTTGGGGAGTGGGGGCGGCTTGGGGTGGTGAGGTGGGCAAGGCGGAGGGGGTGTGGGGGAGGAGTGCGTGGACGGTGAAGGTGGAGGCGGGGGTGGGGGTGGCGGTCAAGGTGCCGCCCAAGTGTTTGGCTCGGCGGCGCATGCCGGTTATGCCGAAGCCGTCCGTGTGGGGGAAAGGCGGGGCCGGGTTGGTGATGCACAGGTCCACTGCTGTGGGGCTGTGCTGGATCGTCACCGTGGCCTGGCGTTGGGTGGCGTGCTTGAGGACGTTGGTCAGGGACTCCTGGAGTATTCGGAAGGCGGCCGCGTCGACGTCCGGTGGCAGGTCGGCCGCCGAGCCGTGCACGGTGAACGTCACCGAGACCCCGGCCGAGCGCAGGCGGTCGCACAGCTCCTCCGCGCCGGCCAGGCCCGGTGACGGCGGCGCGCCGGCCAGCGTGGCGCGTAACTCCTCCAGGGCCTCGTAAGCCGCCGCCGAGATCGCGGTCAGCGCCTCGTGCGCCTGGGCCGGGCGCGCGTCGCGCAGGTGCAGGGCTATGTCGGCCTGCATCTGGATCGCGGCCAGGCCGTGCCCGACCACGTCGTGGACATCCTGGGACAGGCGCAGGCGTTCGGCGTCGGCTATGCGCCGTTCCGTCTCGGCCCGCTCGCGCGCCTGCGCCTCCACGACCATGCGGCGGGCTCCGCCCAGCGTGAACGGCACGATCACCCACGCCGCCCCGGGGGCCAGGCCGACCAGGCCGGGCGGGCCGGTGAACGTGTGGATCAGCACGATCGCCAGCGCCGCCACGGCCCACGGCAGCGCCCGGCGCAGTGTGAGACGACGGCCCACCGAATAGACGCCGACGCCGAAGGACAGCAGGATCGGCCCGTACGGGAAACCGGCGATCAAGTAGGCCGAGGTGGCGGTCGCGGCGACGATCAAGGCCGGCCCGGGCAGGGCCCGGCGCAGCGCGGTCGCCCCGGCGGCGACGGCCACCAGCAGCGCTGTCACCCAGGTGACCTCGGCGAACCGGCTGAACAACGGCAACGTGCCCAGGCCCACGAGCAGCAGCGCGACCGGCACGGCCGTGACTCGCAGGCTCGGCAACGTCGACATGTGTCCACCTTGCCCCAGCCCAGCCGCCAGCACATCAACCCACGGTCGTACGTTCGCGGGCGTACATCCGAAGCCGCTCGTGAACGGACGCCAGGGACTCCCGGGCCCGGCACTGTGAAGGCATGAGACGCCGCAAGCTCTGGCTGCTTCTGCACCTTCTCTCGGCCGGCGTGTGGATCGGCGTCGACGTGATGGTCGCCGTGCTCGTCGCCGTCGGAGCGTGGGGAGAGGACCGCGAGCTGGCCTACCGGGCGCTCGGCACCTTCGTGGTCTGGCCGATGCTGACCTCCGCCCTGGTCTGCCTGATCACCGGCGTGCTGCTCGGCCTGGAGACGAAGTGGGGTCTCGTCCGCTACTGGTGGGTGGCCGTCAAGCTCGTACTCAATCTGGTCCTCTGCACTTTGATCCTGGTCCTGTTGCGGCCGATGATGCCCGAGGTGCGGGCGTACGGCGAGGGCGCCGCCACCGGTCTCGACCCCAGCAGCCTGGCTTTCCCGCCGATCGTCTCGCTCACCGCGCTGAGCCTCGCCACCGTCCTGTCGGTCTACAAGCCGTGGGGCCGGATCGCGCGCAGGAGACCCTCGAGCCGCTCCCGGTGATGGAAGTCGTCCAGCACCTCGCTGATCCAGGCCGCCGGATCGAGGCGTTCGTCGGCTCTCAGCCAACTCACGCCGGCCAGTTCCGTGATGTGACCCAGCTGCGCGATCAGCATCGAGAAGTCGCCGGGCCGGGAGAGACGAGCCGGGCCGCCGGCTGCGATGTAGGACGACATCAGGGCCCGCGCGCGACCGGGGTCGGTGCGCCCGAACTCGAACAGCACGCAGGCCAGCTCCTGAGCCGGGTCGGCCGGCCCGCTGTTCTCCCAGTCGATGACGCACAGCCCGCCGTCCGGCGTGGGCAGCACGTTGTCGGCCCACAGATCGCGATGGCACATCTGCAGGGCCGTGGGCGGCGTGAGCCACTCCTCCAGGGCCACCAACTCGTCGCGCAGCGCCGCCAGCCGGCCGGCGAAGGGAGCCGCACGGAGTTCGTCGATCAGCTCGTCCCAGCGGGCGGCGCCGACGGGCGCCGTGTGCCATTCCTCGACCGGCCCGCCGGCGGGCACGAACACCCGGTGGATCGCGGCCACCGTCGCGCCGACCAGCTCCGGATCGATCAGCGGGTCGGGCGGGCCGAGCTCGACCCACTCGTACACCCGCAGGTGCGGTTCGCCGCTGGAGAGCCGGACCGCCGGCGCCCGGACCCCGGCCGCCCGCGCCTTCTCCTGGAAGGCCGCCCCGCCGGCGGCGACGGGATGGAACGGCACCTTGACCGCCCAGCGCCCGTCCGAGGTGTCGAGCCGCCACACCTCGCCCTGCTTGCCATGCGCCACCGGCCCGTCGGAGAGCCCGAGGAAGCGGCCCAGCCCGAACAGCCCGGCGATCGATGCACCGTCCACACAGGTACGGTAGCGCCGTGAATCCGTTCCTGGAGAAGCTTTATCAGTCGGGCCTCGATCACGACGCGGCCGAGCCGGACCGGCGGCGACGCCTGCGCAACCTCGAACCGGCTACCGCCGAGCTGCTGGCCACCGTCGTGCGCATCGCCAAGGCGAGGGACATCGTCGAGATCGGCACCTCGAACGGCTGGTCGGCGATCTGGCTGGCCGGTGCCGCCCGCGACACCGGCGGGCACGTGACCACCGTCGACGTCCAGGAATGGCCCGGCGCCGCCGAAAATCTCGCGGGCCTCGGCGTCGAGCGGGTCGTGGCCGACGGCGGCGACTATCTGGCCCGGCAGAACGACGGCGAGATCGACCTGCTGTTCCTGGACGCCGAGCGGACCGAGTACGCCTCCTGGTGGCCCCATCCGGCCCGGGTGCTCCGGCCGGGCGGGGTGCTGGTGGTCGACAACGTGCTGTCGCATCCGGACGAGGTGGCCGATCTCCTGGCCCTGGCCCAGGACCGCTTCATCGGCGGGACGGCGGCGGTCGGGAAGGGTCTCTATCTCGGATGGCTGAAGCCGCAAACCCATCGATGAGACGGGCGGGCCGGAGCCCGGCGACTGACGCACAGGCGCCATGTCGCTTTGTGGCCAGACGATTTTTCACAACGCCGTAACCAAATATCCACATGCTTCACCGCAACCCCTCGATCCACAGGAGTTGCGCCTTGTTCCACTCAGTCCTGGCGGTCGTCACGACCGCCGCCCTGGCGACGGTGCCGGCCGGTCAACCCGCGCCGGCGCCCGCCGCCACGCCTGAAGGTCAAGCGAGAACCGTCACCCTCATCACCGGCGACCGGATCACCGTGACCGGCTCGGCCGTCGGTGTCCTCCGCGCCTCGGGTGGCGTCCGCTTCAGCACCTTCAAGGGCGACACGTACGCCTATCCCGACGCCGCGATGCCGTACGTGACCTCGGGCCTGCTCGACGAGGACCTGTTCAACGTCACCAAGCTGATCGCCGACGGCTACGACGACGCGCACACCGGCGCCACACCCGTCATCGTCCAGTACGCCGGTGGAGTTGCTCCGGCCGGCAAGCAGCCGGCCGGTGTGACGCCGGTGCGGACCCTGGGCAGCATCGGCGGCGCCGCGCTGACCGTGGACCACGACGGCGCGGCCGGCTTCTTCGGCTCGCTGACCGCCCGCAAGGGCACCTCGATGAAGGGCGCCATCTCGCGCGTCTGGCTGGACGGCAAGGCCCACGCCGACCTGGCCGACAGCGTCGCCAGGATCGGCGCTCCCGAGGTGTGGGCCGGCGGCGACACCGGGCAGGGCGTCGCCGTCGCCGTCCTCGACACCGGCGTCGACACCGGGCACCCCGACCTGGCCGGGCGGATCGCCGAAACGGCCAGCTTCGTGCCCGGCCAGGAAGTCACCGACCGGCACGGGCACGGCACCCACGTGGCCTCCACGATCGCCGGCACCGGCGCCGCCTCCGACGGCAAGGAGCGTGGCGTCGCCCCCGGCGCCGAGCTGCACATCGGCAAGGTGCTCGACGACGCCGGCGAGGGTCAGGACTCCTGGATCATCGGCGGCATGGAGTGGGCCGCCCGCACGGCCAAGGCCAAGGTCGTCAGCATGAGCCTGGGCGGCGGCCCGAGCGACGGCACCGATCCCCTCAGCGTCGCGGTCGACCGGCTCAGCGCCGAGACCGGCGCCCTGTTCGTCATCGCGGCCGGCAACAGCGGCCCGGACGCCCAGACGGTCAGCGCCCCGGGCGCGGCCGACTCGGCGCTCACCGTGGGCGCGTCGGACAGCCGGGACCGGCTGGCCGTCTTCTCCAGCCGCGGCCCGCGGGTCGAGGACAACGCCCCGAAGCCGGACATCACCGCGCCGGGCGTGGACATCCTGGCCGCCCGCTCCCAGTACGCCCCCGAGGGCGAGGGCGCCTATCAGACGATGAGCGGCACCTCGATGGCCACGCCGCACGTGGCCGGCGCGGCCGCGCTGCTCGCCGCCCAGCATCCGGACTGGACCGGCCCGCGGCTCAAGGACGCGCTGATGAGCACCTCCAAGGCGACACCGTGGTCACCGGTCGAGTTCGGCGGCACCGGCCGCCTCGACGCCGCCGCGGCGGTGAAGGGCACGCTCTTCGCGACCGGCACGACGTTCCACGAGCTGAAGTTCCCGTACTCGCCGGGCCAGCAGGACACCCGGAGCATCACCTACACCAACATCGGCGACGAGGCCGTCACCCTCGACCTGGCGTCGACGAACGAGGCCTTCACCCTGCCGCGGAAGCAGGTCACCGTCCCCGCTCACGGCACCGCGACGGCCGACGTGGTCGCTCCGCTCGACCCGATGCCCGACGACACGTACGCCATCGGCTCGGTCACGGCGACGAGCGAGGGCCAGAGCCTGCGTACGACCGTGGGCCTCAACCGCGAGGGCGAGCGCGCCGACCTGACCGTCAACACCAAGGGGCCCGACGGCAAGCCGCTGCCC
Source organism: Actinoplanes sp. CA-131856 (assembly GCF_050956135.1). Taxonomy (GTDB): domain Bacteria; phylum Actinomycetota; class Actinomycetes; order Mycobacteriales; family Micromonosporaceae; genus Actinoplanes. The sequence continues at coordinate 4,160,603 of NZ_CP191849.1, forward strand.
GGCGTGCTCATCGTCAAGGACATCAAGCACGACACCGCACCGCGCGCCTACGAGGTGGACGCCACCGGCTCGCTGACGCTGCGCCTGCCGGTCAGCACCTGGGCGCTGTGGCAGTACGCCGACGTGCCGGGCCTCCGCGGCCCGCACTCGATGGGCATGGCCGTGCTGGCCGCGCCCGAGGTCGTCCTCGCCGCCGACCGCAAGCTCACGCTCGACGGCACGAAGCTGGTGCCGGCCAAGGTGACCACCCCGGAACGCACCAGCATGGCCCAGCTGCGGGCCGACGTCTTCCGGTCCTACCCGGGCAAGCACCCGTTCGGCGACGACTACGTGGTCGGCCCGAAGTACGACAGCATCTGGGCCACCCCGACCGGCAAGAAGGTCACCCAGGGCGCGTTCACCTTCGGCACCCGCTGGAGCGCCGTCCAGCCCCCGCTGGCGCTCACCGCCGGTGGAAAGGTCTTCGACGACCTGCTGTGGCAGTCCGGCTCGCCCAAGCTGGCCGACGGCGTCAAGCGCGGTCAGGCCGTGCTGGTCAAGCCGGGCGGTTCCTTCGCGGCGGCCAAGGGCAAGGTCGCGGTCGTACGCTTCGTCGACGTCGACACGGCGATCGCCCAGGCCGCGGCGGCGGCGAAGGCCGGCGCCACCCTGCTCGTCATCGTCAACTCCGGCACGGGACGGCTGGACGCCTGGTGGGAGGTGGGCGACCCGCTCACCCCGCTGCCCGTCGCCGCCATCGCCCGCGACGAGGGCGAGCAGCTGATCGCCCGCCTCGGCCGGTCCGGCGTGACGGTGGAGTCGCACCCGGCGCCCCACTACGTCTACGACCTCAGCAAGTGGTTCTCCGGCGCGGTGCCGGCCAGCCTGACCTGGCAGCCGAAGCAGCGTGACCTGGCCCGGGTCGAGCAGGACTTCCGCTACCGCACGGCCGGCTCCGGCCTGATGGCCCGCGGTGACCTGAACGCCGATCTGAACGCCTATCTCTTCGGGCCGGCGCTGACCATTCCCGCTCAGGGCAGGCGCACCGACTGGGTCTCCACCGGCTCCTGGATGGAGCAGGCGGGCGTCCGCCCGGTCACGCAGCTCTCCGACGGGCACGCCTATCCGATCGGCCGGACCAGCCGGACGAGCTGGTTCGCCCCCGTCGCCCGGCCCCGGCTGTTCGAGCGCGGTGGCCCGGCGCGCATCGGCGAGGCCGTCGCCGTCTTCAACCTGCCGGCCTTCGGTGACGGCGACCCGCACCACCAGGGCACATTGGAGGAGGGGCTGACCCAGAGCACGGCCCTGTACCAGGACGGCACCGAGCTGGCCCGTGTCGACGACGGGTCGTTCTTCGACGTGTTCGTCGGCGCCGGTGCGACCCCCCTGCGACTGGTCACCGAGACGGCGCACGCCGGCACGGTCACGCCGTACAGCACCAGAACGACCACCGCGTGGTCGTTCGTCGCGCCCGCGGTGGACCTGAGCCAGGACGTCGTCAGCGAGCCGCTCGACCTCGTACAGCTCGACTACACGGTGGCGACCGACCTGTCCGGCCGGGCTTCCCGCCGGGCCGAGCTGGATGTGACCGCGAGCCGTCTCGACGGCACCGCGCTGCGGACGGCGGTCAAGGTCGAGGTGTCGTACGACGACGGCCGCACCTGGCGGACGCTGCGCGGCAAGCTCGACGCCCCACGGTCGGCCACGTACGTCAGTGTGCGGGCGACCGCCGAGGACAAGGCGACGCGCTCCGCGGTCACCCAGACCGTCATCCGGGCCTTCGGGCTCAAGTAGAAGGGGCGGGCCCGGATCACGCCCGTGCCAGCGCACGAGATCCGGGCCCGCGGGGTGAAAGCTCAGGCCAGCGCTTCCCGCAGGGCCTTGCGGGCGTAGTGGGTGCGCGACTTGACCGTGCCGATCGGCACGCCGAGCCGGTCGGCGATCCGCTCGATCGGCTCGCCGCGCAGGTAGACATCGCTCAGCAGCCTCCGGTGGGCCTCGCTGAGCTGAGCGAACGCCGAGCGCACGGCCTTGGACGCCAGAGCCGTGTCACCGGTCTCGTCGCTGCCGGTGGCCACCCAGGTCAGGTCGGCCACGCCCACCTCGACCGGCCGGTAGCGCCGCGACCGGACCGAGTCGATGACCAGCCGGCGCGCCACCGTGAACAGCCAGCGGCGCTCCTCCTCCGAATTGGGCGGCAGCCCGTTCACGTGCCGCCAGGCCCGCACCATCGTCTCCTGCGTGAGGTCCTCGGACGTCTGCCGCGCGCCCCGCGTCAGGTGGAGGATGAAGTAGTAGACGTCGCGGGAGTGCGCGGCGTGCAGGGCGGTCATGCGTGCGGTGGCGTCCATGACTCACCCGGCCGTGTGGAATCGGCGCAGTTTCCGGTGAACGGCGGCCGGGTTCTCCTCCGGCAGGAAGTGGCCACCGGCCAGTCCCTCGCCCTCGACGTCGTCCGCCCAGCCCCGCCAGACCTCCAGCGGGTCGTACCACGTGCCGACCGGCCCGCCGGCGCTCCACAGCACCTGCACGGGGCAGGCGATCCGGCGGCCGTTCGCCTGATCCTCGTCGTCGGCGGCGCGGTCGACGGTCGCGCCCGCCCGGTAGTCCTCGCAGATCGCCCGGACGACGTCCGGGTCGTTCACGAAGTGCGAGTACTCGGCCAGCGTGTGCTCGTCACGCTTGCGCAGCGCGCCGCCGAACTGGATGTCGAAGAAGAACCAGTCCGGGTCGTGGACGATCAAAATCTCCGGTACCGGGTACGGCTGAGCCAGCATCGCCCAGTGCCAGTAGGCCAGGGCGAAGCGGTCGTCCGCGCGCGCCCACACCTCGCCGGTCGGGACCACGTCGAGGACGGTCAGGCGCCGTACGGCGGAAGGACTGTCCAGAGCGAGCCGGTAACCGACCCGCCCGCCCCGGTCGTGCCCGGCCACGTCGAAACGGTCGTGGCCGAGCTTGGCCATCAGCCCCAGCATGTCGGCCGCCATGGCCCGCTTGCTGTAGGCGTGGTGTTCCGGGTCCGGCTCGGGCTTGGAGCTGCCGCCGTAGCCTCGCAGGTCCGGCGCCACCACCGTGAAGTCGCGGGCCAGCTCCCCGGCCACGGCCGACCAGCAGAGGTGGGTCTCCGGATATCCGTGCAGCAACAGCAGCGGCGGCCCGGAACCACCCCTGCGAACCCGGAGCGTCTGGTCGCCGACCGTGATCTGCTCCAGCTCGTACCCGTCGAACCCCGGCATGGGAGTCTCCTCGCTTGGGAAAGAGCGGTGCCCGCCGGCGCCGTTGCCGGCGGGCAGCCGCGGCTCAGCTGGTGAAGGCGACCGCTTCGAGGATCGCGGCCGTGACCTCGTCGGGCCGGGAGGTCGCGATCGCGTGCGACGCGCCGGCCACCTCGCGGACGCCCTGCGGCGAGGACCGCTGCACCTGCCAGCGGAAGACGTCGGCCGGGATGTTGCGGTCGCTGTCGCCGTAGACCTCCCACGTCGGCAGCGTCTTCCAGGCCGGCTTGTCGGTGGTGAGTTCGTCGGTGAGCGCCTTCTGGGTCACCGAACGCTGGGTGCGGCCGAGCAGGATGGCGTCCTCGAGCTCGAGGTCGGCGCCGAACTGGCTCGGGAACTTGGCCGGGTCGATCTTCAGCTCGGTGTTGCCGTCGGACAGCGGGAAGGTCACCAGGGCCTCGCCGAGCGTGCCGCCGGGGAACTTGCCGGACAGGGAGAAGGCGGACTCGCCGTGGTCGGGCACGAAGGCCGCCACGTAGACCAGTGCCCGCACCGGGTCGAGACCGGTCGCGGCCTCGGTGATCACCATGCCGCCGTACGAATGGCCGACCAGAATCACCGGGCCGCCGACGCCGTCGACGACGTCGCGGACGTACTGGGCGTCGCCGGCCAGGCTGCGCAACGGGTTGGCCACGGCGAGGGCGTCGATGCCCTGCTTGGCCAGTTCGGAGATGACCGGGTTCCAGGCGGTGGAGTCGGCGAACGCGCCGTGCACGAGAACTACTGTCGGCTTCATCATTTTCTCCTTATGCGAGACCGAATTTGATGGCCGCGACGGCCTGGGCGGTGGCGGCCCGCGAGGCGCGGGTGTCCTTGAGCGGGTTGAGCATCATGAAGTCGTGGATGGTGCCGTCGTAGCGGACGGTCGTGATGGGAACGCCGGCCGCGCGCAGCTTGGCCGCGTAGGCCTCGCCCTCGTCGCGCAGCACGTCGGCCTCGTCGACGAGCAGGAAGGTCGGCGGCAGGCCCTCGAGGTCCTCCAGCGACGCCTGGTTGGGCGAGGCGGTGATCTCCGAGCGCACGGACTTGTCCGGGGCGTACTGGTCCCAGAACCAGGCCATCGCGGCCGCGGTCAGGTGCGGGCCGTTGGCGAACTGCCGGTAGCTCTCGGTGTCCATCCGGGCGTCGGTCACCGGGTAGTACATCGAGACGTGCTTGAAGGTGACGTCGCCGCGCTGCTTGGCCAGGATGCTCACGGCCGCTGTCATGTTGCCGCCGACCGAGTCGCCGGCCACGGCCAGCCGCGAGGCGTCCAGGCCCTCGGCGGCGCCCTCCTTGACGATCCACTGCGCGGTGGCGTACGCCTGCTCGATCGCCACCGGGTAGCGCGCGTCCGGCGACGGCGTGTACTCGACGAAGACGAACGCGAAGCCGGTGCCGATGGTGAGCTGGCGGACCAGGCGGTCGTGGGTGCCGTTGTTGCCGAGAACCCAGCCGCCGCCGTGGATGTAGAGCACGGCGGGCAGCGGGCCGGTCGCGCCGACCGGCTTGACGATGCGGACGCGCACGTCGCCGACCTCGGCCGGCACGGTGATCCACTTGTCGTCCACGGCGGGCAGATCGGTCAGCCCGGCCTGCACGCCGTCGAGGATCTTGCGGGCCTCGACCGGGCTCACCTGATAGACGAACGGCGGCTGGGCGGCCGCCTCGCCGAACGCCTGCGCGGCCGGCTCCAGAACGATGTCGGACACTTTCTGTTCTCCGTTCCTCGGGTATGGGCTCAAGCTAGGAAGGCGCAGTGCGGAACCAGTGACGTCGCGGTGACGGCCTACGCGGCCAGGTTCACCAGGGGCGCCGGATCGCCGGTGCGGGAGACCTCGGTGAAGGCGGTCAGCAGGGTCCGCTGCTCCGCCGGCGACACCCGGCCGTCACCCGGAGTCCCGAGCCGGGTCCGGGCCCGGCGGGTGAGCTGCCGGGCGTGCGCCTCGGTGACGCCGAGCAGTCCGGCGATCTGGCGGTAGGGGAGCGCGAACGCCTCCCTCAGCAGATAGGCGACGCGCTCGCGGGGGCCGAGCCGCGACAGCAGCAGCGCCATCGCGCCACGCAGCTCGTCGGCCTCGACCACCAGCGCCGCCGGGTCGTCGTCCGAGCCACCGCGCTCGGACGGCCACAGACCGACCGGGCTCTGGTGCCTCGCGTACGCGGTCGTGGTCCGGGTCAGTGACAGGCGGGTCGTGGTGCGGCTCAGAAACGCCGGGGCGTCGCGGACCACCGAGCGGTCCGTGCCGTCCCAGCGCAGCCACGCGTCCTGCACGACGTCCTCGGCGTCCGGGCCGGCGATGCCCCGGGCGATGCGGAGCAGCCGATCACGTACACCGAGGAACTCGTGCAGGCCGTCGTCGATCGTCATGGTTCCTCGCATGGCAGGAACGCTAGGAATTCTCAGTGCGGGTCGAGTGCCGATGCAGTGACGTACGGGAACTCGCCGCTCGCGCGGACCGCGGTCAGCCCGGTGCTCACCGCCGAGTTGGTGGCCAGCGAGAACATCACCTCGGGGGCGTTGTCACTCAGGTGCCGCCCGTTGAAGTCGGTGAAGCCGAAGACCGCGGCCGTGCCGACCTGATAGGGCAGGGTGTCGGGCAGGATCCGCTGGGCCACGGCCAGGGCGTACGCCTCGGGCCGGGCCGACGTGCCCAGGCGCCGCACGGCCGCCGCGACCAGGCCACGCACCTGGCCGCCGTAGCGGGCCCAGTCCTCGCCCGGGTGGGTGCCGTTGGCCGCGCTCGCCTCGTCGCCGGCGGCGTCGCGGAAGATCGGCCAGATCATCGGCAGGCCGGCCCGGCCGGTCTGGTGCCAGCCGCCGGCGTCGGTGGCGAGCAGCGAGGCGCTCCACACCCGGATCATGCGGTCCGGGAAGAGCTGCCCGTCGCGGTGCGGCACGCGCAGCACGATGCTCCACACCGAGGAGCCCTCGAACGTGTTGGTGGCCTTGCCCGGGAGGAAACCGGTGATCTCGGCGTCCTCGCCGTGAATGACCAGCTGATCGACGGCGGCCAGCTGGGACAGGTCCAGATAGAACGGATCGAGCGCGCGGCCGGCCCAGACCCGCAGCCCGTCCGGGCCGTCGACCGGCTCGCCGACCGGGCCCGCCGCGATCTCGGCGCCGTCGCGGGTGACCCGCACGCCGCCGGCGGCGAAGGTGAAACCGAAGACCAGGTTCTCGGCCGGCGAGTCGTCCAGGTGGACCCGGAACTCGTAGCGGGCCTCCTCGTGGAACCCGTCGGCGACGGCGTCACCGGCCAGTGAGGTCCGCACGTTCATCACGAAGACGGTCGCGTCCAGGTCGTCGAAGACGTACTGGTCGGTGATGTTCAGGCGCGGATCCTGGCGGGCCTGGGGCGAGTCCAGGTGGTGCGACATGGGGTTTCCCTCCGTTGCTCCTGCGGTTTCGCGGTCACCGTAGGAGCCGGGGGTGTATATCGACTGACGATGGAGTGACCGGCGGCTCGGCCGCCGTGGCCAGGGCCGGGGCCGGGACACCGGCCCTGCTCGCCGCGCAGACCACCCGCCGCCATGGTGGGCACCAGTCGCGCAGGGCGAGCGCGAAATGCTGGTCGTCGAGCAGCCCGGCGCCGGGCGCCGCGGTCAGCGCCTCCCGGGCGTACGTCAGCAGACGCCCGGCCAGCGCCGTGCCGCCGCGCCAGGCCCCGGCCACCGCGGCCAGATCCATTCCCCAGCCGTACGCCGCGCCGCCGGCCCGCAGCCGTTCGAAAGCCCGCGCGTACGCGACCGCCCGGGCGGCGTTCCAGGCCGCGCGGATCTCGGTGACGGTGACCGTGAGGGGCCCGATGGGCGGTGGCTGATCCTTGGGCACCGCGGCCTCGGTGATCATCTCGTCGGCCTGCCAGCCGGTCAGGATCCTGCGGTCACCGACCAGGGCGTACGCCTCGGCGGCCAGCGCCGCCTCGGCCGCGGCCAGTTCCTCGTACACCTGGCCGGCGAAGTGCCCCGCGCTGCCCGGTCCGGCGTAGGCCACGCACGGGACGTTCTGAAAGCGCGCCGCGGTGGCGTTCAAGAGGGGGAGCAACCGCCGGTACGCGCCGTGGTCGCCGCCGACCACATAGGACGGGCCGTGCTCGATCGTACGCGGCCGCCCGGCGATCGCACATCCGGCGAACAGCACCCCCGAACCGCGCATCCAGGCCGCCCGCCGTCCCGTGTCGGCGAACCGCGACGCGCAGCCGTCGGCCACCACGTCGCCCGGGTCGAGCACGGGCAGCAGCTCGGCCAGGAGGTCGTCCAGCTCCGAGCCGTCCAGCAGGATCAGCACGCGCGGCGCGCTCAGCGATTTCGCCATCCCGGCCGCGCCGCGCCGATCGGCCACCGCGACGCGATAGCCGTGCCCGGTCAGATTGCGCACGAAGGCCGCGCCCCGCTCGCCGTGGGTCACCACACCGATCGTCGTCATGCCCGCACCCAACGACCGGCGCGGATCTCCGTTCGACGGCTGTGTCAGCCCTCACCCAGCCGATCGCGCAACTGGGCCGCGACCGGGCCGGACGGCTCGGCGAGGGCGTCCAGCGCCGCACGCCAATGCTGCCGGGCCGCCCCCGGGTCGCCCGCGTCGCGGCAGGCGTCGCCCATCGCCAGCTGCACCTCGGCCAGGGCGGCCGGGCTGCCCGCCCGCTGGTAGGCGCCGGCCGCCTCCTCCCAGCGGGCCATCGCCTCGTCGGGCCGGCCCATCTCGCGGTAGAGGTTGGCCAGCAGGTCCCAGCTGTGCCCGGCGCCGAGTTCGTCGCCGATGTCCCACGACAGCGACAGCGTCTCGCGCAACAGGTCCTGTGCCTGCTGAGTGTGCCCGAGCTGGGCCCGGCTGCCGGCCAATGTGCGCAGCGCCCGGGCCTCGTTGACCCGGTTGCCGGTCGACCGGAAGATCTCCAGGGCGCGTTCGCTGTGCCACACCGCTTCCTGGTGCTCGTCACGCTCGGCCCGCACGTAGGCCCAGTTCAGCTCGACCATGGCCAGGCCCGGCCGGTCGTCCAGTCGCTCGAACAGGGCGCCGGCGAGGGTCAGATGCTCGGGTGCCTCGTCGTCCCGGTCGGCGTTGAACAGCGCCCCGGCCAGGCTGCGGTGCAGATGCGCCTGCCCGGCCAGGTCGCCGTCGGCCACCGCGGCGGCCAGGCCGCGGCGCATGGTCGCCTCCCAGGCCGGCAGCCGGCCGGTGAAGTGCAGGTGGGTCTGCAGGGTCAGGGCCACGTGCCAGGCCACCGCGGGCGGTCCGTCCTCGACGATGGCGTCCAGCACCCGCCGCTCGGCGTCGAACCACGCCATCGCCTCACCTGACCCGGTGAACGCGGGCACGGTCACCCCGGCCCGGGGCGCCGGCGGCCGGGGCGGTGGCAGCGCGCGGGCGAGCAGCTCCTGCGCCTCGTAGGCGCCCGACCGGTAGAAGTCGTGGATCCGGCCCAGCGCCTCGCGGCGGTCCTCGGGCCCGTCGTGGCGGGCGCTCAGGTCGGCCGCGTACTGCCGGAGCAGATCGTGCATGTGGTGGCGGCCGGCCCGGGACTGGGTCAGCAGGTGGGTGGCCAGCTCGCCCAGCAGCATCCGGGCCGCCCGCTGCTCGACCGCGGCCAGCGAGGCCGCCGCGGTGATCGTCACGTCGGGGCCCGGGTGCAGCGACAGCAGCCGGAACATCCGGGCCGCGCCCGGGCTCAGCGCCCGGTACGACCACGAGAAGACCGCGCTCAGGTCGGTGTCCTCGTCGGCGCCGAACGCGTCCAGCCCGGCGCCGGCCTCGGCCAGCTCCTCGGCGATGTCGGCCAGCGGGGTGTCGGGCAGGGCGGCCGCCCGGGCCACCACCACCGAGGCCGCCAGCGGCAGCCGGCCGGTGCGCGCGATGATCTCGTCGACCGCCTCCGGCTCGGCCTCGACCCGCCGGGCGCCGAGACGGTTGACCAGGCCTTCGCGCACCTCGTGGGGCGACGGCAGGTCGAGCGGCACCGGATGGGCGCCGCCGGTGGTGACCAGGCCGGTGATCCGCACCCGGCTGGTGACGATGGCCAGGCTGCCCGGCGCCGAGGGCAGCAGGTGCCGTACCTGCTCGAAGTCGCGGGCGTTGTCGAGGACCACCAGCACCCGTCGGCCGGCCAGCATGCTGCGGTAGAGCCCGGCCAGCGCGTGGAGCTCGGCCGGCAGCGTCTCCTGCGGCACACCGAGCGAGCCCAGAAATCCGCGCAGCGCCTCGTCCGGCGTCATGACGGTGCCCTGGGCCGCGAAGCCCCGCAGATCGGCGAAGAGCTGACCGTCCGGGTAGGAATCGGCGATCCGGTGACCGAGGTGCACCGCGAAGGTGGTCTTGCCGATGCCGGGCATCCCGTCCACGGCCAGGGTCACCGCCGCCCGTCCCTGCCGGTGTCCCTCGTCGATCAGGCCGGTGGCCCGGGCCAGCACCGATTCGCGCCCGCTGAAGAACGGCTGGTCGGGCGGGAGCTGGGCCGGCACGAAGGGCCGGCTGGGCTCCGTCGGCCCGGTCTTCTGGTGCAGCAGGCGGTCGTACGCCCCGGCGAGCTCCGGACCGGGGTCGATGCCCAGCTCGTCGGCGAGCCGGTGACGTACCTCCTGATAGGCCTCGACCGCCTCGGCCTGCCGGCCGTCGGCGGTGAGCGCGGTGATCAGCCGGGCCTGGAGCGGCTCGTCCAGCGGCGACCAGCCGACGGCCTGGCGCAGGGCCGGGATGACCGCGCGGGCCCGCCCGTGGGCGAGGGCGATGTCGGCCGCGTCGCGCACGGCCTGCGACCGTTCGCCGTCGATGGCCACGAAGGTCGGATGGCCGCGCTCCAGCCCGGCCGCGCACGGCCCGTGCCACAGCCCGAGGGCCTCGGTCCACATCGGCACGGCCCGGGCCGGATCGGGCTCCTGGCGGGCCCGGGCGGCGAGCTGCCGGAACCGCAGCAGGTCGAGCATGTCCTCGCCGACCTTGAGCTGATAGCCGGCGGCGTGCCGGACCAGGTGGTCGCCGACCGCGCGCACCGGCAGGTCGGGCTCGATGAGCCGGCGCAGCGTGCCGATGTAGCGATGAACGACGTTCACCGCGCTGGTCGGCGGGTCCTGCTCCCACACGGCGTCGACCAGCTCGCCGAGGCCGACCACCGTGCCCGCCCGTGCCAGCAGCAGCGCCAGCACGAGGCGCTGCTGCCGGCCACCCAGGTCGAGGTCGGTGTCGCCCCGCCACGCCCGGACGGGGCCGAGAATGGTGAATCGCACCGGTGCCATGACCATGGTTATAACCCTCTGCCGCGTCGGAAACCTTGGAGCGCTCCCAACTCTCGTCCGACCGGCGGGCGGAAACATCAGTCGGATGACTATCCCGCGCTCATCGTCCCGCGGCCCGGGCCTCCAGCCAGGTGGCGAACCGGGTCGGGGCGGTGCGGAAACCGGCGTCCGGGGTGAGCGAGTTGTCGTCGAGCACGGCGCCGAAATACGCGGTGTCCGGGTCGGCCACGACCGTACGCGGGTCGCCGTCGACCTTGAGGATCTGCCGGCCCAGCTCGTCCAGCGGGATGGCCTCGGGGCCGGCTACCTCGACCAGCCCGGCCGGCTCGGCCAGCGCGATCTCGGCGACCAGGGCGGCCACGTCGTCGGCGGCCATCGGGCGCAGCTTGGCCGGGGTGAGCCGGACCGTGTCGCCGTCGGCGCCGGTCTCGGCGATCGCCTTGACGAACTCGAAGAACTGGGTGGCCTTGACGATGGTGTACGGCGTGTGGCCGTCCCGGATCATCTCCTCCTGCACGACCTTGGCCCGCATGTATCCGCTGTCCCGCAGCCGCTCGGCGCCGACGATCGACAGGGCGACGTGGTGGCGTACGCCCGCGGCCGCCTCGGCGTCGAGCACGTTGCCGGTCGAGGTCTTGAAGAAGCTCATCACCGCGTCGTCGGCGAAGTTGGGCGAGTTGGAGACGTCGACGACCACCTGCGCGCCGTCCAGCGCGGCGGCCAGGCCCTCGCCGGTGAGGGTGTTGACGCCGGTGTTGGGCGCGGCCGCGACAGCCTCGTGCCCCTGGTTCGCGAGGCGCTTGACCACGTTCGAGCCGATGAGCCCGGTGCCACCGATAACCACGATCTTCATGTCCTGCTCCGTTTCTCGTCTTCGGTGACACCGAAGTTAGGGAGCGCCGGTGCGGGATCGGTGACTAAAGAGTGACGGTGAACCGGCGCCCCCTCCCGTCGTTGTGGGCGGTTGGCCGTTTCCCCCACCGGCCGACCGATCGAAGGGCAGCAGGACATGAGAAACCACGAGCCCGTGTGCGTCGTGCATCCCGGCCGGGAGCGGCTGAGTCTCGGCGGCGTCGAGCAGCACGTACGGGTCGTCTACGTCGAGCCTTCTCGTCCTCTGCCGAAGGTGGTGTCCGGCCTCGGGTGCCACCCGGTGATCCTGCTCGGCCACGCCTCGGCCGGCCCGGTGGTTCTCCGGTTCGCGCTGGAGCACCCGGGCCTGGTCGCCGGGCTGGTGCTCTACTCGCCGGCCGCCGACGACGAGGATCTGAGCGCGCTGACCCTGCCGACCCTCATCGTCACGGGCGCCCACGACAGCATCTGCAGCCCGTCCCGGGCGGCCCGGCTGCACGGCCGGATCCGCGGATCGGCCCTGCTCGTGCTGCCGGACAGCGCCAGCCAGGCGCACCTCTCGGAGCCGGTGGCCTTCACGGGCGCGGTCTCCGAGTTCGTCGGCCTGGTGACCGACGCCACGTAACGAAAACTAGTTACCGAAAACGCGTTGTCGCTAACGTCGAGGGCATGACTTCTGAACTGGTTCTGGTGACCGGCGGCTCGGGCTTCGTCGGCTCGTACGTCGTGCGGCGTGCCCTCGCCGCCGGCTACCGCGTCCGTACGACCGTCCGCTCCCGTCCCGTCGAAGGCGTCGAGTCGGTGCGGGCCGACCTGCTCTCCGACGACGGCTGGGACGAGGCGGTGGCCGGCGCCTCGTACGTCCTGCACGTGGCCTCGCCCTTCCCGGCCGCTCAGCCCTCCGACGAGAACGAGCTGATCGTCCCGGCCCGGGAGGGAACGCTGCGGGTTCTGCGGGCGGCAAAGGCTTCGGGTGTACGCCGAGTGGTGCTCACGTCGTCGTTCGCCGCCGTCGGCTACGGCCACGGCGACACCGACCGCGTCTTCACGGAGGACGACTGGACCGACGTCGCCGGGCCGGGCGTGCAGCCGTACGTCAAATCGAAGACCCTCGCCGAACAGGCGGCCTGGGACTTCGCGGCGGCGGGCGGCCCCGAGCTGACCGTGCTGAACCCGACCGGCATCTTCGGCCCGGTGCTGGGCCCGTCCTGGTCGAGCTCGATCGACCTGATCGCCGGAATGCTCGACGGCACGATGACGCGGGTCCCCGGCGTCACGATCACCCCGGTCGACGTGCGGGACCTGGCCGATCTGCACCTCCTGGCCCTGACCAGCCCGGCGGCGGCGGGGGAGCGCTACATCGCCTGCGGCCCCGACGAGATCACGCTGCCCCAGGTGGCGGCGTTGCTGGGCCGGGCCGGCCTGCCGACCGGCCCGGGCGACCGCCCCCGCCACACGACGAACGCCAAGGCGGTGGCCACGTTCGGCTGGAAGCCCCGCCCGGCGCGGGAGATGTTCCTCGACACCGCGCGCAGCCTGTCAGCCCTTCGTCAGCAGGGGTAGCAGGACGTCGTCGACGAGGCGTTCGGCCAGGGCGGGCTCGTCGCCGGCGAAGAGCTGCTCGAACAGCAGGGGGCCGAAGATGAGACGGTCCACGATGTCGAGCACTTTCGCGTCGGGGGCGATGCGGCCGGCCTCGGCGTGCCGTTTCAGCACCCGGCGCAGCACGTCGACCTCGGGCTCGACCAGGATGTCGCGCATGGCCCGCATCAGCTCGGGGTCGAGCAGGGCGTCGCGGGCCAGCCCGGTCATGGTCGCGGTGGCCGGTTCCCGCAGCCGGATCGGCCCGGCGGCCCGCTCGGCCACGGCGAGAAGGTCGCCGCGCAGGGTTCCGGTGTCGATGTCGGCCGCCGACTCGGGCTTACCGGCCTGGATGGCGGTGATGACCAGCTTCGCTTTGGAGTCCCAGCGCCGATAGAGCGTGGCCACACTGGCCCGCGCCGCCGCGGCGATGTCGTCGATGGTGACCCGGTCGTAGCCACGCTCCCGCACGAGCCGCAGCGCCGTGTCGAGAAGCTCCCGCTCCCGCTCGGCCGACAGCCGGCTGCGCCGCATTCGAGGCTGCTCCAGAGGCACCCGGCCAGCATACGGGCCGCCCTCAGCCCTCCAGCGAGACCTCGACGGCGAAGTCACCGTCGCGGTAGCGCCGCGTCGCCGGGTCGAGAACAAAGGTGTGGACCAGCGGAGAGCCGGTGGGCGCCTGCTCGACACGCCAGTAGAACTGGATGCCGGCCCGCGCATACTGGTCAGCCTTCACGATCCGGTCGGTCGTCTCCGAACCGGGTGAGACCACCTCGACGACGAGAAGCACTTGTTCGGGCCGGGTTGGGGCGACGTCGATGGTGTCCGCCCGATAGACGGTCACGTCGGGGCGGCGGTTGTTCAGTGGCACGTCCTGCAGTCGCACATCGAAGTTGATGTCGGCATTCCAATCGGGCCCGAGAGCGGCGTCCAGGGCGTTGGCCAGCAGCCGGGCCAAGCGGTTGTGCCGTTTGGAGACGCTCGGGCTCACGTGGACCATCCCGTCCACGATCTCGATGCCCGCGCACTGCTCGTCCGTCCAGGACGCGTACTGCTCGGCGCTGACCTGCTCGTGCATCCAGGCCGGCACGACCATCTCGGCAGTCATACGAACCTCCGTGGAGCTCAACCTACCGTCATGGCGGCGACGGGTTCCGCCTCGAGGTCGGCGGCCAGGAAGGCCAAGGGCAGGTCGGGTTCGACCGCTCCCCGCGCGGCGATCTGGGCCAGAGCCGACGGGAGCCGCCCGCAGCGTTCCACGATCTCGGCCACGGCGCCCGGCTCGGCCGTCACCCGGTCGCGGCCCCACCGCAGGTCCAGCATGGCCGTCGCCTCGGCCGGGCTGGGCAGCGGCAGGGGGAACGCCCCGCCGCCGCGGCTGGTGGCGATCACCACGCTCCCCGGAGTGCCGGGGAGCAGGCCCGGGTCGAGGGATCGGCAGTTGTCCAGCACGACCAGGACCCGGCGGCCGGTGAGCAGCGACCGCCATCGCCGCGCCAGCTCTTCCAGGGAGTCCGGCAGGCTGTGGGCGGGCTCGCCCAGCGAGGTCAGGAAGCCCCGCAGGACCTGGGCCGGGCCGAGGCCGCGCACGTCGGCGTAGAGCTGGCCGTCGGGGCAGGACGGGGCCAGGCGGTGGGCGATGTGGATGGCGAGAGTGGACTTGCCCACCCCTTCCACGCCGTCGATGGACAGGACGGCCGGGCCGGTGGCGCGCTGTTCCTCGATCACGGCCAGGGCCCGGTCGGCCAGGCGCGGGACCAGGAACGGGTGGTCCGACGGGAGCTGGGCCGGGCGGACCGCCGGGCGGCGGCGCAATGTGTCGCGGGCCGCCCGCAGTTCCGCGCCCGGGTCGATGCCGAGCTCGTCGCCCAGGCGTTCGCTCACCGTGTGGAAGATGCCCAGGGCCCGGTCGCGCTGGCCGTCCGCGGCCAGGGCCAGCATCAGGCGGCTCTGCAACGGCTCGTCCAAGGGCTGGGCCCGGGCGACCTCCCGCAGCGCCGGCAGCACGCGGGCCGCCTGGCGGGTGCGCAGGGCCGTGTCGGCCGCGTCGCGGGCCGCCTGCGCGCGTTCGCCGTCGACGCTGTCGAACACCGGGCTGGGGTCGAGTCCTTCGGCACAGGGGCCGCGCCACAACGACAGCGCCCGCAGATAGTGGCCGACCGGGTCTTCGGAAGTGACGGCCGACGAAACCAGCTTGCGGAACGTGAGCAGGTCGAGGGTGGACTCGTCGGCCCGCAGCAGATAGCCGTCGCCGACCCGGGACAGCAGCGAGCCGGCCGAGCGGACCGGCAGGTGGGGCTCCATGAGGCGGCGGAGCTGGCCGATCGAGCGGTGCAGCACGTTGGCCGCGCTGGCCGGCGGGTCGTCGCCCCAGACCAGATCGACCAGGTCGTTCTGGCCGAGCACCGAGCCGGCGCGGGCCAGCAGCAGGGCCAGGACCGTGCGCTGACGGCCGGCGCCCGCGTGCAGTTCCCGGTCGCCTTCGCGGAGGCTGACCGGGCCGAGGATCGCGAACCGAATCATGCCACCAGCCTGTCGGCCGGTGGTGGCGAAAACATCAGTACGATGACTGCGCCGCGGCTCCCAGGGCCGCCGAGAGCTGGCGGCGGCCGCTGACACCCAGGCGGGGATAGATGCGGTAAAGGTGGGCGCCGACCGTGCGGTGCGAGATGAACAGCCGCTGGCCGATCTCGCGGTTGGTCAGGCCCTCGGCGGCCATCGTGGCGATCTGCATCTCCTGGGCCGACAACTGGTCGCTCAGGTTCTCGTGGCGGCGGCCGCTCGACTCGCCGGTGGCGCGCAGCTGGTCGCGGGCCAGCTCGGCCCACGGGCGGGCGCCGAGACGGTCGAACTCGTCGCGGGCGGCGCGCAGCGGCACCCGGGCGTCGACCTGGCGGCGCTGCCGGCGCAGCCAGCGGCCGTGGTTGAGGTGCAGCCGGGCCCGGACCAGCCGCACCCCGGACGGCAGCGTGGCGAACGCCGAGGCGTACCGCTCCCCGGCCTCGTCGTCCGGGGCCAGCACGGCGCTCGTGTAGGCGTACGCCGTCGTCATCATCTCCGTCGGCAGGCGGCGGGCCAGCCCGGGCAGGTCGGTCAGGAGCTCACGGGCCCGCTCAACCGTGCCCGCGGCCAGCGCCGCGTCGGCCAGGTCGGGCGCCACGAGCCAGCGGCTCACCGAGTGATAGTGCGGGTCCTGAGGATCGAAGACCCGGGCCAGGAGGTCGTACGCCTCCTCGACGCGACCACCGAGCAGGGCGAGCAACCCCTCGACCTGCTGGGTGATCGACGACGCGAACGGCATGCCCATCAGCAGCGGGCCGGCCCGTAGTTCGCGCACCATCGCCTCGGCCAACGGGACGTCGCCGCGGGTCACCGCGACCAGGCCCGACACCGACCGGACGCCCAGCAGGACGATCGCCTCGCCGGTCTCCTGGGCCAGGGCGACGCCCTCGGCCGCGTCCGTCCGGGCCTGGTCGAGCTGGCCCAGGTAGTACCGCGGCCAGGCGCCGGCCAGCGAGCGTGCGAGCAGCCCGAGCCGGCCTTGAGCCCGCCAGTTCGTGGCCGCCTGGGCCAGCAACCGGCTGCTGTGGGTGAAGTCGCCGAAGCCCATGGCGCCGCTGCCCAGGTAGTGCACGGCCCGGCCGTCGTGCCGGTCGAGGTCGAGCCGGTCCAGCCGGCCGAGCACGTCGGCGCCGAAGCGGTACGGCTCGGCGTAGGCGCGGACGGCAAGGATCAGCGGATCGTCCGGCCCGGCCTCCCAGCGGTCGGCGACCGCGGCCAGCTCGGCCCGGGTGGCGGCGTCGCCGTCCTGGAAGAAGCAGCGCGAGGCGGCCCGCCACAGCAGGTTGTCGGCGACGTCGCGGGCCCCGGCCGCGGCCGCCTCGGTCGCCGCGCCCAGCATGTCGTGGATGCGCCGCTGAGGCTCGTCGGGCTCGAAGGCGGCGTTATCGGAGACCAGCAGAAGGCGGGCCCGCTCGACCGGTCCCATCAGGGCCGGATCGGCCCCGGCCAGCAGCGCGCGGGTCCGGCCCCGGTGGCTGAGCTGCCCGGACAGCTCGGCGGCGCGGACCAGAATGCCAGTGCGGCGGCGCGGGTCCCGTACGAGCGAAGCCGCCTGTTGCAGTGCCGGGACCGCCGCGGCGACCTTGCCCCGCGCCTGCGAGGCGTCGGCCGACCTCTCGAGCCGGTCGGCCAGCTCCTCGTCCGGGCCGATCGTGGCCGTGGCCTGGTGGAAGAGCTGCCGGTCGGGCTGATCGGCCAGGACGGCGGCCAGCGCGCGGTGTGCGGCCAGCCGGTGGGTGACCCGGGCCCGGTTGTAGACGGCCGAGCGCATCAGCGGATGGCGGAACTCGGGGCCGTGCGCGGTGACCGTGATCAAGCCGGCGTCGGCCGCCTCCTGGAGCGCGTCGACGGTGACGATCGAGCCGGTGACCTGGGCGGCCGCCTCCAGCAGCCGGTCCAGCGGCGCGTAGGGCTCGGCCGCCATCACGAGCAGCAGCGCCCGGCTGGACGGGCTGATCGAGTCGGTGCGGGCCGCGAACGCGGTCTCGAGCCGCTGTGTCAGCGGCAGGTCGTCGGCGCCGGCCGGGGCGTCGAGGGCGGCCTTGGGCAGCTCGATCAGGGCGAGCGGGTTGCCGGCGGCCCGGTCGAGGATCCGGGCGCGCAGCTGCGGCGGGAGGGCGGGGGCGCGGTCGTCGAGCAGTTCGGCCGAGGCGGCGTCGTCGAGCGGGGCCAGGAGCAGCTCGGGGGTGTAGCCGGCGCCGATCCGCCCGCTGCCGTCGGGCCGGCTCGCGCCGAGCACGAGCAGGGCGTGCCCGTGGGCCCGGCGGGCCACGAAGAGCATCGCGTCGCGGGTCGACGGGTCGATCCACTGGATGTCGTCGGCGGCCACCAGCACCGGATGGCGGGTGGCGGCGTCGGCCAGCAGCTCCAGCACGGCCAGGCCGACCCGGTAGACGTCGGGCTCGGTGTCGTCGGCCCCGAACGCGGACCGCAGCACCGTGCGGTGCGCGGCCGGCAGCCGGTCGATCTCGCGGATCATCGGCTGGAGCAGCAGGTTGAGCGCGGCGAACGGGAACCAGCGCTCGGTCTCGACGCCGGCCGTGGCCAGGACTGTGAAGCCCTGGTCGGCGGCCTCGGCCGACACGGCCCGCAGCAGGGCCGTCTTGCCGACGCCGGCCGGGCCGTGGACGAGCAGCGCCGTGCCGTTGCCGGCGGCGGCCTCGGCGAGCAGTCCCCGGGTGAGGCGCAGCTCGGCCTCTCTCCCGATCATGCTCGTCACCCCGGTATTTTAGGCCCGGCCGTAGATCAACCTGTCAATCGCCTCGGTGAGATCGTCCACGGCCTCGCGCAGTTCGGCGTCGGAGGCGCCGGCGAGCTGCTCGTATCGGGCGTCGCGGATCGCCGAGATCATCTCGGCCAGCCGGTGGGCCGGGATGGTGGCCGTGGCCGCGCCTGAGGCCTGGTCACGGCGGATCTTCTCGGCCGCCCGCTCGTCGTACCGCCGCCGGACCCGGCCGACGAAGTCGCGCAGCTCCTCCGAGGTGGCCATGGCGGTCGCGGCGCAGGAGAGGATGCCCGCGTTGGCCCGCCAGAGTGTGGCCGACGTCTCCAGTTGGGTGCGCAACAGGTCGCGGGCCGGACCGTCGGCGTCGAACCAGACGTGGCCGGCCGCGAGGTCGTGCCCCACGTTCGTCATCAGCGCGGTCAGCACGGCGGTCTTGGTCGGGAAGTAGAAGTAGAAGCTCGTGCGGGAGATGCCGGCGCCGCTCGCGAGGTCGTCGATGGTCACCGACTCGTACGGCCGCTCGGAGAACAGGGCCCGCGCGGCCTCGAGGATCGCCGCCTCGCGGAGATCGCCCTTCGACGGGCCGGTGCGGCGGCGCGTTACCTGACTCATATTTCCGATCATTCCCTATGTGATCATCAACGCGGTGCCGACAAAAATCGACACGGTGTCGATAGCGTAGTCGAACGTGACCACACCCGAACGCGTTGCCCGCCCGCGGCTGCTCCTGCTCGCCGCCGCGGCCGCCAGCTTTTTGCTGGCGCTGATCCAGTCCATCCCGGTGCCGGTGCTGCCGCAGATCGCCGCGCAACTCGGCGCGGACGCCACCACGGTCGGGTGGGTGTCCACGGCGACGCTGCTCGCCGCCTCCTCCTTCACCCCGCTGCTGGGCCGGCTCGGCCACGTCCTCGGGGTGAAGCCGGTCTTCGTCGCCACCCTCGCCGTCACCCTGGCCGGCAGCCTTCTCGCCGCCACCGCCCACGACATCACCTGGCTGATCGTGGCCCGGGTCCTGCAGGGCAGCAGCTTCGCCCTGTTCCCGCTGGGCATCAGCCTGCTGCGCCACGAGCTGCCGCCGGCCAAGCTCACCCACAGCATGGCCGTCGTGGCCTCCACCCTCGGCGTCGGCGGCGGCGTCGCGCTGGTCGCGGCCGGTCTGCTCACCCAGGGCGACGCCGACTACCGCCGGATCTTCTGGCTCACCGTCGTGATGAGCGCCGTCACGCTGGCCCTCGCACTGACTCTGCCCAAGCGGGCCGGCGCCGGCGGCCGCGTCGACTACGTGGGCGCCGCGGTCCTGTCGGCCGGTCTCGTCAGCCTCCTGCTGCCGATCTCGCAGGGACACACCTGGGGCTGGGGCTCGGCCCGGGTCATCGTGCTGTTCGTGGCCGCCGCGATCATTCTCGTCGGCTTCTACCTGCTGGAACGCCGCACGGCGGCGCCGCTCGTCTCGGTCGAGATGCTGCGCCACCGCCCGATCCTGGTGACCAACCTGGCCGCCATGGCGGTCGGCTTCGCGATGTTCGCCCTCCAGCTCGCGACCAGCTACTTCGTGCAGAGCCCGAGCGCGTACACCGGCTTCGGTTTCAGCGCGACCGTCCTCGAGACCAGCGTCATCTATCTGCTGCCGGGCGCGGCGGCCAGCGTCGTGGTCGGCCCGATCGCCGGCATGCTCGTGGGCAAGGTCGGCCCGCGGATCGTGCTGGCTCTGGCCTGCGGCATCGGCGCGGCCGGCCTGGCCTCGCTGACCTTCCTGCACGACAACAAGGTCGAGACCATCGCGGCGTTCGTCGTCGCCAGCTGCGCCATCGCCATGGCGTACGCCTCGATGCCGGCCCTTCTCGTCAGCCACGTGCAGCCGGCCGAGACGGGCATCGCCAACTCGGTCAACAGCATCATGCGCACGGTCGGCGGCACCATCGGCAGCGCCCTGGTCATCACGATCCTGGCCGGGCAGACGAAGACGGTGGGCACCGTCGCCCTGCCGACCGAGAACGCCTTCCGGATCAGCTACGCGCTGGGCGCCATCGTCTTCCTCATCGGCGGCGCCCTGGTCCTGCTGTTCATCGACCGCTCTTCTCCGAAGTCGCCCGAGGTGTCGGACATCCGCTCGACGGCCGATCTCGAGGCGGCGCGCGCCTAGCCTGACGGCATGGATCGTCCCGACTGGACCGGGCCGCTGGGTGTGGCCTTCGACCACGCGACGGCGTATCTGGGCGGGCTGCCGGACCGGCCGGTGCGCCCGCCGGCCTCGCTGGAGCAGATGCGAGCGGCGCTCGGCGGGCCGTTGCAGGCCGGGTCGCTGCCACCGGAGAAGGTGGTGGCCGACCTGGTCGCGGCGGCCGAGCCGGGGGTCATGGCCTCGTCGAGCGGGCGCTTCTTCGGTTTCGTGATCGGCGGGGCCACGCCGGCCGCGCTGGCCGCGGACTGGCTCACCTCGACCTGGGACCAGAACGCCGGGCTGTACGTGCTGGGGCCGGCGGCGAGCGTGGTCGAGGAGACGGCCGCCGGATGGCTGGTCGAGCTGTTCGGGCTGCCGGTGGGGTCCTCGGTCGGATATGTCACCGGCGGGCAGATGGCCAACTTCACGGCGCTGGCGATCGCGGTCCGTGAGGTGCTGGGCCGCGAGGGGTGGGACGTCGACGCGGACGGGCTGTGGGGAGCGCCGCGGGTCCGGGTGATCGTGGGGGAGGGGCGCCACGGCACCATCGATCGGGCCCTGAGACACCTTGGCATGGGTACGAACTCGCTGGTCACGGTGGCGATGGACGACCAGGGCCGTCTCGTGCCGGCCGCGCTGTCGGCGGCGCTCGCCGATGGTGCGGGGCCGGCGATCGTCTGTGCGCAGGCCGGGAACGTCAACACGGGCGCGGTCGACCCGCTGGCGGAGATCGCCGATCTGGTCGGCGACGCGTGGCTGCACGTGGACGGGGCGTTCGGGCTGTGGGCGGCGGCCAGTCCCCGGCTGCGGCCACTGGTCGAGGGCATCGAGCGAGCCGACTCGTGGGCGACCGACGCGCACAAGTGGCTCAACGTGCCGTACGACTCGGGCTTGGTGATCTGTGCCCATCCCGACGCGCACCGGGCGGCGATGGGAGTGCGGGCCAGCTATCTGCAGCACGCTTCGTCGGGCGAGCGCGACGCCTTGGAGTACAACCCCGAGCACTCGCGGCGGGCGCGGGGGTTCGCGGTGTACGCCGCGATGCGCCAGCTGGGCAGCGACGGGATCGCGGAACTGGTGGACAGGTCGTGCGCGCTGGCCCGGCGCTTCGCCGAGCGGCTCTCGGCCGGGGGAGCGCAGGTGCTCAACGAGGTCGTTCTCAACCAGGTTCTCGTACGCCTCGGCGACGATCACACGACGCAGCAGACCCTGCGCCGCCTCCAAGAGGAGGGCACAGCCTGGATGAGCGGCACCACCTGGAACGGCGCCGCGGCCATCCGCATCTCGGTCTCGAACTGGTCGACCGACGAGGAGGACGTCGATCGTACGGTCGAAGCGATCCTGGCCGCGGCCGCCTAGAGGCCGGCCTCGTCCAGTGCCTTGACGGCCAGCTGCCGCCCGACGGCGACCATGTCGCCGGCGCGGTGGAAGTCCATGACACGGCAGGCGTTCACCGGCACGGCGATCTGCACGTCCGGCGGGAGCCCGGCCATCCGGTAGCGGGCGATCATGTCCTGCATGGCGTCGAGCGACGAGGCCAGCACGTCGGCGATCCGCAGGTTACCCGGCAGCGGATCGGCCGCGGCGGCGGCCGTCAACTCCGCCAGATCGGGCGTCTCCAGGGCCGCCGCCTGGCCGTTACGGGTCTGGAACACCTGCCGGAGCCGGTCACGCCAGTCCTCGTACCAGTGCGGCGCCGCGGCCGCCCGCACCGGCGACGCCGGCTCGCCCTGCGGCCGCGGCGCCTGCAGCGAGACCGCCACGGTCAGATCGGCCCCGGAGGCCGCTGTCGGCTCGATGGGCACCGGATTGAGCAGGCCGCCGTCGGCCAGCAGCCGCCCGTTGATGACGACCGGCGTGATCAGGCCCGGAATGGCGATCGAGGCCCGGATGGCCGAGCGCAACAGCCCGCGCTGGAACCACACCTCACGCCGCGCGTTGATGTCGGTGGCCACCGCGGTGTAGGGGATCGGAAGGTGCTCGATCTCCGCGTCGCCGAGGAAGTCGTTCAGATGGTTGATCAGCCGGTCGGCCGCCATCGCGCCCGGCAGCGCCCATTTGGGGTCGATGAGCCGCAGGATGTCCCGCTGTTTGAGCGCGACCGCCCAGTCGGTGAACTCCTTGAGCCGCCCGGCGGCCATCACCCCGCCGACCAGGGCGCCCATCGAGGACCCGGCCACCGAGCACACCTCGAAGCCGCGCTCCTCGAGCACCTGCACGACCCCGATGTGCGCGAACCCGCGGGCCCCGCCGGACCCCAGCGCCAGCGCGACCCGCCGTCCTCCGGACATGCCCTGATGCTATCGAAGCCGCCGGGCTGTCAGGCCGCTCTCCGCAGCAGGGCCAGCACCTCTTCGTCCAGCTCACGGGCCACTGCGAGGGCCGGTTCACTTCCGTACGGAGTGAGCAGGCTCTCCATCGAGTCGTAGGCGAGGTGAACGGCGTCGCCGTCCTCCCAGACCAGGATCGACACCGGTGCGTAGGAGCCGGCCTCGGGCACGTGCCGGGTCATGCGGGCCATGGTCTCCGGGTTGCCGGCGATGATCCGCCGGAGGCGCCTCGGCGTCACCCCGGGCAGCTTGGCCAGCGCGGCGCCCTGGTCGAGGTCCATGAACCGCATCAGACCGGCCGGTCCGGCGGCGCCGGCCACGACCTCGTGGAACTCCTCGTACGAGGTCGCGCCCAGCCATTCCCGCGCCGCGGAGGCCAGGTCGGGCCGGGAGATTCCCTGGTAGAGACCGGCGATCACGTCGTCGAACTTCTTCGTGGAGGTCAGGGTGACCCGTTCGACGGTCACCCTGCTCCGCGTCTCGCTCTGCGTCATACCTGGAAAGTTAGGCGCGGTTCGCAGTGCCGTTATCAGTCATCCGACTCGCCGGCTTTGGAACGCTCGAGCGCCAGGTCGAGCGCGAGCACGCTGCCGATGACGAGGAGCGGATCGACACCCTCGGAGACCTGCACCGCGTACGTGTCGCGGATGGTCAGCCAGCGCTTGGAGACGGCGGCCACCTCGCGGCCGTCCTGCTCGATGACGTACTCGTGGTCGAGCAGGTTGCCCTTCATCTCCAGGTCGTCCGGTCCGGGCACGTCGATGGTGAACTTGTCGCGGAACGGGGTGAACAGCTTCTTGCGCACCTCGGCCGCTTTCTCGCCGCCGATCCGGATCTCGTACGTGGGACGCAGCGCGACGAGATGGCGGTGGACCGACGCCACCTCGTCGCCGTTGGTGTCCTCGATGACGACCCGGTTGCGGACGCTGAGGACCTTGCCGTCGACGTGGTAGACCCGGTTGCCGTTCTCGTCCTCCACGTCGAAGTCGTCGCCGATGGAGAAGAAGCGTTCCTTGATCACATACATGTCCCCAGTGTGCGGCGCGGCCCGCCACGGCGAAAGCGGGCCGCGCTGCGTCTTGGAGTTACGGCAGGACCCAGCGCTGGTTCGCGCCGGCGAAGCAGTCCCAGATCTGCAGGCGGGTGCCGTTGGCCGAGCTGTTGTTCGACGCGTCCAGGCACTTGTTGCTGCCGGCGTTGACCAGCGTGCCGTTGGACTGGGCCGTCCAGCGCTGGGCGCCGGTGCCGTTGCAGTCGTAGATCTGCACCAGCGAGCCGTTCGCCGTGCCGGCGGCGTTCACGTCGAGGCACTTGCCCAGGCCGCGGATGGTGCCGTCGGTGCCGACGGTCCAGTTCTGCGCGGTGGTGCCGTTGCAGTCGTACAGCTGGACCGCGGTGCCGTTGGCGCTGCTGGCCGAGGCGATGTCGACGCACTTGCCGGCGATCCCGGTGATGCGGCCCGTGCGGCCCGACGGCGGCGGAGTGGTCGGGCCACCGCCGCCCATGACGGTCTCGTAGATAGCGCTGACCAGCGAGTTCGAGCCGGTGGCGTCCTGCGACAGCTCCCAGTTCATGATGCCGCCGGCGTTGGCCAGGGCCCACTGCGTCTTGCGGCGGATCGTCGGCAGGCCGTTGTAGCACTCACCGGAAGCGGTGCAGTCGCGGTTGGCGTTGGCCGGGTCCTGTGCGACCAGTTGGGCGTACGTCAAATAGCCCGGCCGGCTGTAGAACGGCACCCCGAGCACGGTCTTGGCCTTCGGCAGGCCCCGGTTCTTCCAGAAGTTGGCGCTCGCGATCGACCAGTCGTAGTTCGCGTGGGGGCTGCCGCCGTCGTACGCCATGATGTTGAGCCAGTCGACATAGCCGAACACGGCCGGCTGGACGCCGTTGGCGGTGTTGCCCTCGCTGACGACAGCGGCCGTGAGCAGCTTGCCCTCGTTGTGCAGGGCCGTGCTGAGCTGCTGCATGAGCGCGGTGTAGTTGTTACCGGAGGTTCCGGGGTCCGGGTACTCCCAGTCGATGTCGACACCGTCCAGGTTGTACTGACGGACGGTGTTCATCACGGTGTTGACGAATGTCGTCCGCGTGCCCGAGTTGGCCGCGAGCGACTCGAACGCCGAGTCGTTGCCGTCGTTCCAGCCGCCGATGGCCAGCGAGATCTTGGTGTTGTTCTGGTGCCCGAGGGTGACCAGCTGCTGGAGCTTCGACGTGTTCTCGATCGGCTGGAGGGTGCCGTTCGCGTTCGGCAGCGCGAACGAGTAGTTGATGTGGGTGAGCTTCGAGTACTGGATGCTCGTGACGCTGCCGGCCCAGGACGGCATGTAGCCGACGCTCTTGAACCCGTTCGGCAGGACGGCGGCCTCCGAGGTGCCCTGGACGGCGAGCGCGGTGATCGTGCCGACCGCCGCGACGGTGAATGCGGCGGCCGAGGCCGCCCACCTGCTTCTTTTCCTGATGGCCATGGGGATGGCGACCCTTCGTGTCCGGCGCGGGGGATGCGCCGTGGGGATGACTACGGGCGGCCAAATCTTAGGAAGGTTAACTAATGATAGTCAATATAGGACTTCATAAAAGTCTTGTTCGGTACGTCCCCGGTCCGCTGCGGGGCGGCGCGGAAGCGGTCGGACGGGATCTACTGGGAGGCGTGAGTGATCTTCGTGAGCTGGTGGTTCGGTGGCAGCGCGGCTGGGGCGTCGCCCGGGGGCTGTCCGAGGCGGCTGACCTGGGGGCGGGGCTCCGGGTGCGGTGCGGGCAACTCGGGCGCGACGTCGAATACTTCGCCCTCGACGGGGCCGCCTCGGTGGCCGGGCTGGCCGGCTTGGTCAAGCGCGAGGACGACGTCACCTGGCTGACCGTGCCGACCGTGGAGCCGGAGCGCGCCGCCGCGGCCGTCGAGGCGGCCGGGCTGGTCGTGCTCAAGGCTTCCGAGAAGCTCATGGTGATCGAGCTGAGCGAGCAGCCGCGGATCCCGGTCCCGGCCGGCTACCGTGCCGAGACGACGATCGAGGGCCCGGTGGTACGCGTCGAGCTGCTGGACCGCGACGGCGAGGTGGGCGCCCGCGGAACGATGGGGATCGCCGGCACCGACGGCATCGCCGACAAGATCCAGACGATGCCCGGCCACCGGCGCCGAGGGCTGGGCAGCGCCGTGATGAGCGCGCTGGCCCAGATCGCGCTGGCCCAGGGCGCGCTGGCGCAGATCGCGCCTGCCCAGGGCGCGGTGGCCCAGGGCGCGGTGGCCCAGATCGGGCCGGCTCGGCACGGGCTCCTGGTGGCCAGCGAGGACGGTCAGGGCCTGTACGCCACGCTCGGCTGGCGCGCGGTGGCCGACGTGCTGATCGCGGCGCCTCCCGGCGTCAGGTACCCGGACTGACGCCGTACCGCAGGATGGTCTTGAGCTTCTCCCCGGCCGTGCGGCGCGGGTCGCTCAGATAGATCTCGTGGTGCCGCCCGGTCACCTCACGGCCGTGCTCGCCGGCGAACGCGAGCAGCCGGTGGATCGCCTCGGTCTCCTCCCGGTAGGGGCCCACGTGCAGCACCTGGACGGACGGCCCCTCCTCGAAGGTCTCCAGCCGCACGCCCGGCGCCTCGATCATGTCGGCCGTGGCCCCGGGCGGCTGGAGCAGCATCATGGTCCACTTCCAGCCGCTCCGATCGCCGAGGCCGTCACCGACGCCGGTCCACAAGCCCTCGAGCGGCGGCACCGAGTAGACCTCGCCGCGTGCCTTGAACACGGCCCGGACGCGGTAGGCCGTGCGGTAGAGGCGCTGCACCGCGTCCTCGTAGCCGGCGCCGTTCGGATCACCGGCGCCGTCGACCATCAGATAAGGCAGGGCGGGCACGTCGACGAAAGCCGGCGTGGCCTTGGCGGTGAACAACTCTCGGTGGGCTCGCTTCACCGTCTCATCCTCGGGCCTCGACCAGGGTGAGAGTCAAGGCCGCGATGTGAGCAGTAGGAACGCGAGAGTCACGCGGAGGAAGTGGTGCTCGCGGGCGGTGGCGGCCACGAGAACGACCAGGACGACGATCATCCGGCGACCGCGGTCACCGCGTCGAGGATCGCGCCGGTCACCTCGGCCGGGTGGGAGACCGTGATGGAGTGCGAAGCATCGTTCACTTCGCGGACGCCTTTCGCCCCGGCCCGCTCGGCCATGAAGCGGTGCAGCGCGGGCGGCACCGCGTGGTCGGCGCCCCCGAAGACGAACCAGGAGGGAATGGACCGCCAGGCCGGGGTGGCCGCCGTCAGGCCGGTGGCGAGGGCCGACCGGGTGACCGGGCGCTGGGTGGCCGCCATGACCGCGGCCCGCGCGGCGGGCAGGTCGTGGGCGAACTGCTCGTGGAACGCGTCCGGGCGGATGACGTGCTCCGTGCCGCCCGAGGCCAGGGGATACGAGGTGACCGCCGCGCCGAACCCGCTGCCGGGGAACTTCGCGGTCAACTCCAGCGCCGACTCGCCCTGGTCGGGGGCGAAGGCGCTCACGTAGACCAGGGCCGCGACCGTGGAGATCTGGTGCGCCACCTCGGTGACCACCATGCCGCCGTAGTCGTGCCCGGCCAGCACCACCCGCGTGCCGAGACCGGACACGACGTCCCGCACGTAGGCGGCGTCGCCGGGCAGGCCGCGCAGCGGGTTGGCCACGGCGACCACCCTCAGATCGCGTGCGACCAGCCTCTCCACGACGCCGTTCCAGCTCGCCGACTCGGCGAAGGCCCCGTGCACGAGGACGACGGTCGGTGTCATGGTGCGTTCCTTTCCCGCAGGAAGTTAACGGCTGTTCGCATGGCCGCGCCGGCCGCCGCGGTGTCGCGCAGCGAGTTGAGCATCATGAAATGGGGCGGTGCGCCGTCGTAGGTGGCGGTCGTGGTCCGCACACCGGCCGAGGCCAGGTCGCGGGCGTAGGCCAGGCCCTCGTCGCCGGCGCCCCGGGCGATGACGAGAGTCTCCGGTGCGGACGGAGCGGCGGTGACGCCGCGGGGGTAGTACAGCGACTGATGGGCGAAGCGGACCCGGCCCGCGGACAGCGACGTGGCCAGGGCGGCCCCGGTGTCGTCCCCGGCGACGGCGAGCCGGTTCCCGTCCAGTCCGGAGGTACGGCCCCGCTCGGCGATCCACTGCGCCACCGCGTACGCCTGCTTCAGCGCGACCGGGAAACCGCCGTCGAACTCGACGAACGCCACCGCCACCGACGCACCCACGGCGAGCTCGCGCACCAGCCGGTCGTGGGTGCCCGCGTTGCCCATCACGAAGCCGCCGCCGTGCAGGTACAACAGCGGTGGCAGCACCCGCGTGGCCCCGGGCGGCCGCACGATGCGCACGGCGGCGTCGCCCACCGTCACCCACGTCTCGTCGACGTCGGGCCTGGGCACCGGCGTGGCCTGTCTCTCCTCCAGCTCTTTCCGGGACAGGAATTCGTGGCGAAGCATCATGCCATCCCAGACAGGGCAGCCGTGGTTCTTGTGACAGAAGCTTGGTGATTGCCCGGGCACGGACCACGATGAGCTGGTGACGACGGATCTCGACGATGCCACGGCGGTCTTCCTCGGCGTGCGTCCGCGCCTGTTCGGCATCGCCTATCGCATGCTCGGCAGCGCGAGCGAGGCCGAGGATCTGCTCCAGGAGGTCTGGCTGCGCTGGCAGGCCTACGACCGCGGCAAGGTCACCAATCCGGGCGCCTTCCTGGCCACGACCACGACGCGGCTGGCCATCAACGAGCTCCAGTCGGCGCGGGCGCGCCGCGAGACGTACGTCGGGCCCTGGCTGCCCGAGCCGGTCGACACCAGCGCCGACCCCTACCTGGGCGCCGAGCGCGGCGAGGCGCTGGAGTACGCGACGCTGCTGCTGATGGAGAAGCTCAAGCCGGCCGAGCGCGCCGCCTATGTGCTCCGGGAGGCCTTCGACTATCCGTACGGCCAGATCGCCGACATCCTCGACACCACCGAGCCCGCCGTGCGCCAGCTGGTCAGCCGGGCCCGTAAGCACCTGGCCGACGAGCGGCGGGCGCCGGTCGCCGCGGCCGAGCAGAAGAAGCTGCTCGCCGCCTTCCTCGAGGCCTCGCGCGGCGGCGACATGGCCGCGCTGGAGAGGCTCCTGGCGCCGAACGTGCTCAGTGTGTCGGACGGCAACGGCGCGCTCGGCATCGCCCGCCGCGTGGTCGAGGGGCCGCTGCCCGTGGCGAAGTTCTTCATGGCGCTCTCGGCCTGGATGTGGGAGGGCGCCTCCCTGCGCTGGCTGGAGACCAACGGCCAGACCGCCGTCCTGCTCTCGCTGGCCAACGGCAACGAGGCCTATCTGACGATCGGCGTCACCCCCGACGGCGTCGACCGGGTCCTCTGGCAGATGGTTCCGGAAAAGTTGTCACAAGTTCTCTAGCTGCCCGGTCTAAGGGGTGACTGCGAGAGAACAGAGGACCACATGCGGACGATCCTGGTGGTGGGCGGCGGTTATGCCGGCTTCTACACGGCCTGGAAGCTCGAGAAGAAGCTCCGGCGCGACGAGGCCCGGGTCGTCGTGGTCGACCCGCGTCCCTACATGACCTATCAGCCCTTCCTGCCCGAGGTCGTGGCCGGCTCGGTCGAGGCGCGCCACGCGGCCGTCTCGATCCGCCGTCACCTCAAGAAAACCAAGATCATTTCCGGTACGGTGGTGAAGGTCGACCACGCGCACAAGACCGCCACCATCCGCCCGGCCGAAGGCCCGGAATACGCCCTGCCGTACGACATCATCGCCGTGACCGCCGGCGCCGTCACCCGCAAGCTCGACATCGCGGGCGTGACCGAGCAGGCCATCGGCATGAAGCACGTCGAGGAGGCCGTGGCGATCCGGGACCGGATGCTCGTCAACTTCGACCGGGCGTCGACGCTGGAGCCCGGGCCGCAGCGCCGCCGGCTGCTGACCGTCACCTTCGTCGGTGGCGGCTTCTCCGGGGTCGAGGGCTTCGGCGAGCTGCTCTCGCTGGCCACCGCGCTGGCCCGCAAATATCCGGAGCTCGACCCGTCGGAGCTCTCCTTCCACCTGGTCGAGGCCCGGGGACGGATCCTGCCCGAGGTGACCGACAAGCCGGGCGAGTGGGTGGTGCGCTCGCTGGAGAAGCGCGGCGCGCACATCCACCTCAACTCGGTGCTCCAGTCGGCCGACGGCGGGCACGTGGTCCTGTCGACCGGCGAGGAGTTCGACTCCGACCTGATCGTGTGGACCGTCGGCAACGCGGTGAGCCCGCTGGTGCGCAACCACACCGACCTGCCGGTCGACGGCCGGGGCATGCTGATGGTCCGGCCCGACCTGCGGGTCGGCACCGATGAGGAGTTCGTGCCGGACGCGTGGGGCGCGGGCGACGACGCCGCCATCCCCGACCTGGCTTTGCCCGGCTCCGCCACCGTGCCCAACGCTCAGCACGCGGTGCGCCAGGGCAAGCTGCTCGCCAAGAACCTGGTGGCGTCGCTGCGCGGGCGGGAACCGAAGCAATATCTGCACCACAGCCTCGGCGTGGTGGCGACTCTGGGCCTGGGGCGGGGCATCTTCCAGTGGAAGGGCATCGTCATCAAGGGCTTCCCGGCCTGGGTGATGCACCGCGGCTACCACGTGCTGGCCGTGCCCAGCTGGGAGCGGAAGGTGCGGGTCCTGTTCGTCTGGATCACCGCCGCCCTGTTCGGCCGCGACATCGTCTCGCTGGCCTCGGTGCAGGACCCGCGCCGGGCTTTCGTCACGGGCAGCGAGGTGCCGGCCCTGGCGTCTTCCGCGGCGCCGGCTGCTTCTTCCGCGGCGCCTCTCGAGCATGCGCCCTCCGCATGACGACGTCGTGCGCGGGTTTCTAGCCGCCTGCCGGACGGGAGAGATCACGGCGCTGCGAGCCGCCCTGCACGACGACGCCGTCGCGATGTGCGACGGCGGCGGGGCGGTGCTCGCGGCGCTCAACCCTGTCCGCGGTGCCGAGGCGGTGGCGGGGCTCGTCTCCGTGCTCCTGTGCCGCCCCGGCGGCGTGCTGACCGTCGAGTCCGTCAACGGCCGGTCCGGCCTGGCGCTGCGCCGGGCCGGCCGCGCCGAGGCGGTGGTCGCGGCCGAGTCCACCGGCGGTCTCGTGTCGGTCCTGTGGATCGTGCTCAATCCGGCCAAGCTCGCCCGGTGGCATGTAACGACAGAACATGGTTGAGGGTTCGTCGCCGCGGGAGCCTTGAGGCATGCAGAAAGTTAACCTGCGTTCGCAGGATCTGACCGGCCGGCTGGCCCTTGTCACCGGCGCCAACAGCGGTGTCGGTCTGGCCCTGGCCACCCGGATGGCATCGAGCGGGGCCGAGGTCCTCATGGCCGTCCGCGACACCACCAAGGGCGCCGCCGCCCTCAGCGCCATCCGCGACGAGGTGCCCGGGGCGGACGTCTCGCTGCGCACGCTCGACCTGGCCTCGCTGAAGTCGGTCGGCACGCTCGCCGGCGACCTGCTCGCCGAGGGACGGCCCCTCGACATCCTGGTCAACAACGCCGGGGTGATGGCGCCGGCGACCCGGCACACCACCGCCGACGGCTTCGAGCTCCAGTTCGGCACCAACTTCGTCGGCCACGCCGTCCTCACCCACCGCCTGCTGCCGCTGCTTCAGGCCGGCGAGGCCCGGGTGACCACGGTGACCAGCAGCGCCGCCCGGCAGGGCCGTCTCGACTTCGACGACCTGCAGGCTTCGCGGTCGTACTCCGCCGTCAAGGCGTACAACAACTCCAAGCTGGCCGATCTGATGTTCGCCCTCGAACTCGACCGCCGCAGCCAGGCCGAGGGATGGGGCATCGTCAGCAACGCCGCCCACCCTGGCACCACACTGACCGGGCTCTACGCGGCCGGTCCCAATCTGGGCCGCGGCAAACCGGCGCCGCACGAGGCCATCATGGCCCGCCTGGCCCGCTGGGGAATTCTGGTCCAGGACGTCGCCCACGGGGTCCTTCCGATCCTGTACGCCGCCACCAGCCCCGAGGCGCGGGGCGGCCGGCTCTACGGCCCGGACGGCTTCGGGCAGTTCAAGGGCGGCCCGGCCGAGCTCGACATCTACAAGTCCGCGCGCGACGAGAGCGCCGCGGCCCGCCTGTGGGGCTACGCCCTCGGCGTGAGCGTCTGAGAGGCAGGGACATGGATCGCGCCCGGCTCGCCGAATATCTGCGCACCCGACGGGAGGCCTTGCAACCCGAGGACGTGGGGCTGCCGCGCGGGCAGCGGCGGCGCACCCGCGGCCTGCGCCGCGAGGAGGTCGCGGTGCTCAGCGACATGTCGATCGACTACTACAGCCGGCTCGAGCAGCCGCGCGGCCCGCACCCGTCCGAGCAGATGCTGGGCGCGATCGCCCGCGGCCTGCGCCTGTCGCTGGAGGAGCGCGACCACCTCTTCGAGCTGGCCGGTTACGCCACGCCGCGCCGCGCGGCCGACAGCGAGCACGTCAACCCGGGCATGATGCGCATCTTCGACGGCCTCCAGGACTCGGCTGCGATGGTCGTGTCCCACCTGGGGGAGACGCTGTTGCAGACGCGCCTGGCGGTGGCCCTGGTCGGCGACGAGAGCATCTACACGGGACTGGACCGCAGCAAGCACTACCGCTGGTTCACCGACCCGGCCACCCGGTCGCTCCACCCGCGCGACGAGTGGGAGGAGCAGAGCCGCCTCATCGTGGCCGACCTGCACGCCTCCTACACGCGCGACGGCCATGATTCGCGGGCCGGCGCCATCGTCGACGCCCTTCTGGCCGCCAGCCCGTCGTTCGCCGAGCTGTGGCGGGGGCACCTGGTCGCCGGCCCGTACTGCGGGCCGGTGCGGCTGCTGCATCCGGAGGTCGGGCCGCTGGAGCTGGACTGCCAGCGGCTCGTCGACCCGGACCGGTCGCAGCAGCTCGTCGTCTACACCGCGAAGCCCGGTTCACTTTCCCAGGAGCGGCTCCAGCTGCTGTCGGTCATCGGGACAGCAGCCAGTCCTGGTAGCGCGTCGTGGTGATGACGGCGTCGTCCCTGGCGATGATGGCGTCGCCGGTGATCGCCGCGAACAGGCCGGCGCTCTCGTCGACGACGACGGGACGCCGGTCGCCCTGGAACGCGAGCGTGACGCGGCCCAG
This sequence comes from Actinoplanes sp. CA-131856, assembly GCF_050956135.1. Lineage (GTDB taxonomy): Bacteria > Actinomycetota > Actinomycetes > Mycobacteriales > Micromonosporaceae > Actinoplanes. Next base: position 4,193,357 of record NZ_CP191849.1, read on the forward strand.
CTCGTCGAGCGAAAAGACCTCCGGGCCGGCGTAGTTCCGTACACCCATGAGAGGCTCGCCCACCGCGACGGCGGCCACCGCCTTGGCCACCTCGGCCGAGGCCATCGGCTGCACGAGAGTCGAGGGCAGGCGCACCGCGGTCTCGTCCGAGGTCCACGTCATGGCCGTGCTGACGAACTCGAAGAACTGGGTCGCCCGCACGATGGAGTACGGGATCTTCTCCTCCTGCTCGAGGAGGTTCTCCTGCAACACCTTCGCCTGGTAGTAGGCGAGGTCCGGCACCTGGTCGACGCCGACGATCGACAGGATGACGATGTGCCGCGTGCCGGCGTCCTCGGCCTCGTCGAGCAGGTTCTCCATGGTCTCGCGGAAGAAGACCGCGGAGGCCTCGTCGAAGGTCGGCGAGTTCGTCAGGTTGACGACGACCTCGGCGCCCTTGATGGCCTCCGCGACCCCCTTGTTCGCGCTCAGATCAACCCCGTTCGACAGAGAGTACGGCGTCGCCTCGTGGCCCTGAGCGTTGAGGAGCTTGACGACCTGCGAGCCGATGAGCCCGGTGCCGCCGATGACAGCGATCTTCATGTTCCAGTCCTCCCGTGGTCCTGGCGCCTACGTCCGCCTCAAGGACCACGGGGGACCGTCTTACGTGACAGGCGCCGCCAGGACGAAATCGGCGACCGCGCCGTGCAGGAACGGGTGTTTCGGGTTCTGCGACCGCCCCAGATAGTTGAACTGCGTCGCCCCGAGCAGCAGCGCGCCCATTCGTGGGTTCGGGTTGACCCCGCTGACCTGCCCGTCGATGAGGAAGGTGAGCGTGCCGGCGACCCGGACCTCGACGTGGGTCCAGACGCCGACCGGCAGCGCCACCGCGGCGTCGACGAAGTCCTCGCCCTCCATGCCGCCCAGCTTCATGGCGAAGCGGGCCGTCCCGTTGCCGGTCCGCAGGGTCAGGAACATGTAGCTCTGTGCGTTGAAGCCGAGGTCGAAGACGCGGGCCGAGTTGGTGATGCTGTCCAGCCGCACCCAGGCCGAGACCGTGAGTTCGGTCAGATTCGCGGGAAGTCCCGGCGGGAGCACGACGTGGGCGCCGGTCCCGTTCAGCTCGATGCCCCGCTCGCCCGGCGTGGCGCCGCCCGCCAGCACGGCGTCCGGCCACTTGCGGGTGCGTTCCTTCAAACCCTTCAGAGGGTACGACGCCACGACCCCCGTGCGGGGCCGAGCGGGTGGCAGCGCGAAATAGACGTTGTAGTGCTCGTGGTGGACGTCGAGGAACGGGCTCAGCCGCACCCGCGTGCCGCCGGCCACCACGCTGAACTCGGCCGCTCCGGCCTCCCTCCGCAGCGTGCGCGGATCGGCCGTGGGCAACGCCGCGGGCGGAGTGTCTCCGTAACGGCCGGCCAGCACCAACGGACCGTAGGCGAGGGCGTGCACCGCCGGATTGTCCGGTGCGGCCAGCCATCGGGTCCGCAGCGGCAACCGCAGCTCGACCACGTCGCCGCGCCGCCAGGTGCGCCGGATCTCGGCGAACGAGCCCGGCCGCGCGCGCAGCGAGGATCCGTTCACTTTCAGCTCCGGATCCCGCACCCAGCCCGGAATACGGACGCGCAGCGTGAACGGCTTGCCGGTGCCCGTCACCGCGATACGCACTGTGCCGGCGTACGGGAAAGAGGTCGTCAGCCGGACCGGCGCGCCGCGGAAGGTGATCTCGGACGGGATGAACAGGTTGACCGAGAGCACGTCGCCGTCGGTGTCGTAGACGGGCTCGGCGAACTTGGTGTGCGTCTCCAGGCCGGAGCCGTGATCGCAGCTGAAGTTGCCGTAATCGCTGCTGTAGGAGCCCGGATCGGAGACGAGGCCCTCCTTTCCCTTGCGGGAGGCCGTGTTGGAGAGCCCGGTGTAGTAGGTGACGTTGCCGTGCGCCGACTCCGGGTCCTGCTCGCCGAGCATCTGGTTGAGCAGCGCCCACTCGTAGTAGTCGAGGTAGTCGGTGCGCTTGGGGTTCAGCTCGTACAGCCGCCGGGTCAGCTTGAGCATGTTGTAGGTGTTGCAGTTCTCGCACGTGTTCTCGCCGAGCTGGCTGACCACCTGGCCGGGCGGGCCGAAGAACTCTGCGTTGGCGTTGCCGCCGATCACGTAGCTGTGGTGCCGCACCACCTGGTCCCAGAAGTACGTCGCGATGGTGCGGTACTTCTCCTCCCGGGTCGCCTTGAACGAGGCCGCGGCGCCGACGATCTTCGCGATGTCGGTGTTGGCGTGCCGCCCGGCGAGGGTGTCGCGCTTCTCGGCGAGGGGCACGTAGATCTCGTCGTGGTCGAAGGCACGGGCCAGGTCGAGGTGCGCCGGGTCGCGGGTCACCTCGTACAGGTTGACCAACGACTCGTTCATGCCGCCGAACTCGACGTGCAGCACCTTCTGCATCTGCTCGCGGGTCAGCTTGGTCACCCGGGAGGCGGCCCAGCCAGCGATGTCAACGGCCATTCGCAGTGCGGTGGCGTTACCCAGCAGGCGGTGCTGATCGAGCAGCCCGGCCAGGATCTTGTGGATCGTGTAGTACGGCGCCCACGGGTTCTTGCCGGCCTCGAGGTCGTCGAAGACGGTCTCCGGGAAGGCCGACAGATAGCCGTTCGGGGCCTGGCAGGCGGCGAGGGCGTCGACGAGCGCGGCGCTCCTCGTGGTCAGCTCGGCGTCGTCGAGGTGGTAGGCCGCCTGGGCCAGGCCGGAGAGCAGATGGCCCGTGGTGTGCCCGCGCAGCTGGATGGCCGGGGCCTCCCAGCCGCCCAGAGGCTCGGCCGTGCTGGGCAGCCCGGCGGTCACCCGGAACATGTGCAGCAGCCGGTCGAGGTCGACGAACCTCAGGTAGGCCACGGTGCGGTTCATGTTGTCGAGATAGCGGCTCGGAAGCAGGCGTGGCTTGGCGTCCGTCCTCGGCGCTGCGAAGGCCGGCCGGGGAACGGCGGCGATGGCCACGCCGGCCGCGATGACTGTTCGCCGTTTCATCGGTACCACCTCAGCGAGACCGGGCCGAGCAGGCCGTACGCCTGCCGGGTGGCGATGCCGAACACCGCCGGGTCGGTGGTGCGCAGGCGGTTGAGCAGCGTTGTCGCCACCTCGACCTCGATGGTGTTGCGGCCCTTGCTCAGCGCCAGGTCGGCGACCGGTTCCAGCACGTCGATCGGTGGCAACAGACGCCCGTTGACCCGCACCCGGCACGTGTCGACCACCTTGCCGAGCGACAGCAACGCCCGGCCGGCCCGCTCCGCGGTGACCGTCGTGCGGTAGGTGCCGACGCCGGAGACGTCGGCCAGCTCCGGGATCGACGACCACGGCAGGAGTTCGGTGAGACTGACCTGGTGTCTGGTGACGCCGGTCGGCTGCCAGTCCTCGACGGCCAGCTCCCAACCGGTGAGTGCGACGGCGGGCTCGATGAAGGTGCGGACCGGGATGTGAACGCGGGTTCGCTGGAACTCCAGAAGCATCGACTGGCCCGGCTGAAGGGTGGCGCGTACCCGCACACGGTTGCCGTTACGGGTGTAGGTGACGCCGCGCCTCTCGCCGGTCCACGCGTCGATCTCGACCGGCACGGTCGAGCGGGACGTGGTGGTGAGCCACACGTCCTGGTCGATCGCCGTGATGGTCCGGTTCTCGGCGTGCCGGGCGTTGGCGAGATAGTAGTAGTCCTTGTCGCCGTCGACGCGGTGCACGGTCATCAGCGACGACCGCTCGTATTCCACGTCCCGCGTCACCCCGGCCGCCTCCAGCGCGGCCGGGACGCCGGTCTGGTCGGCGACCACTCTCGTCCGGGGCGAGGCGAGCAACTCGGCGAAGATGGGCTGGAGCGCCGCCGGATGCACGTCCGCCCAGTTACCGATCACGATGATCGGGAGCCCCGCCTTCGCGAGCGCCAGGAGCTGGCGTGCCGCCCGTACGGAAAGAGTGTGGTCCTTGCCCCGGAAGGCGTCGCCGTCGAGGATCAGCGCCTTGTAGCGGGGCGGCCCGAGCCGTCCGTCGCGGACCTTCGCGGCCGGCAGCGCGAGCGACGCCTCGTCGGCGAAGCCGTGCGTCCAGCCGATCGGGATGCCGTCGTTGGTGGCCCAGGGCGCGCCGATCCCGGTCGCGGTCCACCCCTTCTGCCGGAAGAAGACGAGGTCGGCCCGGGCCGTTCCGCTCTGCAGGAGCTCCTGGGTGCGGGCGAACCAGCCGGCGACGTCGCGCGCGTGCCGCCACGTCGGCTGCCGTGGACCCCACGCCTCGGCATAGCCGATCCCGTTGCCGTTGTAGGGCGAGAACGCCGCGAAACCGGGCCAGGCCGCGCCCGGTGCGTCCTTGTAGGCGAAGCCGTGCAGCACCGCCTGGTTCACACCGCCGGCGAAGACGCTGCCCATGGTCTGGAGCACCTTGTTCCACGTCGTGCTGTAGGCGCCGTTGGCGTAGGCGGCCGACTCGCACGAGAGGATCCGCTTACCGGCCATGTCGCGGGCCGAGGCCAGGACCCGGTAGTCGTCCAGGTTCTTGAAGCCGAGCGACTCGCCCTCGGCCACGTCGAGCAGGGCGGCGCTGCGGATGGCGTCGGTCGAGAGGCCGTACGGCTGGGCCCGCAGCTGGAGTCCGAGCTGGTGCGCGAACTCGCGCAGCGGGATCAGGTGGCGCTCGTGGTAGAGGTCGGACAGCACCTGGTTGAAGGCGTCCCGCACGTGGTTGGACGTGTCGGAGTCGAACGCGTAGAGGTACTTTCCCTTGGGGTTCAGCAGGATCGGCAGGGAGGGGAGCAACTCGGTGCCGGTGCGCCGGGCGAACTCGGCCGGCATCGCGGGCGTCCAGAGCGTCCAGTCGGTCTCCAGCTCGAGAGAGTCCTCGAAGAGGTCGCCGCCGGCCTGGCGCAGCAGCTGCCGGATCGGCTTCGTCAGCACGAGATCGTTCCAGGTGTCGATGACGGCCTGAGTGCCGGCCGTGCTGAAGTGGTCGACCACATAGGACGTGGGAACGGTGTGCGGGCCACCCTCCGGTTCCTGCCCGGAGCCGCGCACCTTGTAGGTGAACAGTAGCCATGACCCGTCGGCCACGGTCACCTCGACCTGACCGCCGACCGGCGTCAGCGTCTGTACCGAGGCCGGGTCGAGCACGCCGGGCGAGACCAACCGGGCGATCTGCACGGCGAAGGCGTCCGGCTCGACCGGCGCCGTGATGCCGCCGGTGAACGGGGTGACGGTGTGCACGAGCTCCTTGGCCGCGGCCGGGTCGTCCGGCGTGATGCCGGGCACGGCGGCCGGCCAGCTCGGGCCGACGGCCAGGTCGATGGTCAGGCCGCGCCGTTTGGCCTGGCGCAGCGCCGACTCCACGGCGTCGCGCCACGGCTGGGTGCCCCAGCCGTGCCCGGCCGCGTCGAGGTCGGCGCGGACGCTGTGGTGCACGTCCTGGATCTCGGCGCCGGCGAAACCGGCGTCGGCAATCTGGTCGATCTCACGGGCGATCTCGGCCGGGTCGACCAGGCCGTGCGGCCACCACCAGCGGAACTTGGCGCCGGTGGCGGGAACCTTGGCCGGGGTGGCCCCGGCGGGGGCCGCGGGCCAGGGGAGCGCGGCGGCCGCGCCCAGGGCGATGACGGTACGGCGTTTCATCGGGTGAGCTCCAACTTCGCGGTGACGACGGCGCTCGGCCGCAGGGTGACGGGGCCGGCCAGGCCGGACGGCAGGATCTTGTTGCGGGAGTTGGCGAGCGTGTTGGTCACCCGCACGCTCACCGTGTTGGCGCCGGGCCTCAGGACCTTCGAGACATCGACCGTGTACGGATGCCACAGCGCCGCCGGAAGTTCGGCGCCGTTCACGGTGACCGTCGCCAGGTCGTGCACCTCGCCGAGATCCAGCTCCAGGCGGCGATCCGCGAGGTCGGCCGCGGTGAGGTCGAGCGTGGTGGTGTAGGTGGCGCTGCCCGAGAACGTGGGGTCGAACGTCGTCCACGAGCCCAGCGGGCGTTCCTGCGGGGCCGAGCCGTCCTTCTCCAGCTGGACGGTCCACGGCTTGTCGAGGGCGATCGGCGCGAGCGGGTCGGTGACGACCGCCGTGCCCTTGTAGGTGCGGCCGTTGGCCGTACCCGTCAGCTTGTAGTTTCCGGGGGAACTCGCCGTGACTTTGGCGTCGAGCGAGCGGCCCCGCGCGGTCACCTTCGTCGCCGGCAGCGTGCCGTCGGTCAGGTGCGGCTGCTCTTTGCCGTTCTTGAAGACGACGCCGATCGTCTCGTACGGCTTGAGCGTGAGTGGCACGGCCGAGCCGTCATAGGCGGTCGCCCTGATTCCCTTGCGGGGGTCGTTGATCGACGGGATGCCGTGTGCCGGGAACGTCGCGGTCGTGGTGACCGTCGCGTCGCTCTCGTTGTTCAGGATGAACACCGTCTCCTGACCGCGCTGTACCCGGATCACGCGAACGGCCGGAGCCTTGGGCGACAGCGTCGCCGCCGCGTGTCCGGTCGCGGCCGTGGTGAGCCCGTCCGGCTCGTCGACGAGCGTGAACTTCACGCCGGCGAAGGCCTTCGCCAGCTCGGCGTCGCGGCCGAAGGCCTCCTTGGTGGGCAGCCCGCCGACCACGACGAGCTTGCCGCCCTTCCGGCTGAAGTCGTTGAGGAGCCGCGCGCTGGCCAGGTCGAGGATCGGCGTGTGCGGGAGCACGAGTTGGTCGTACGACGCCTGGCCCACCCGCAGTTGCTTGCCGCGGACCACGCCCTGGAAGCGGGCCACCGGGTCGCCGCTGAGCGAGGAATCGCTCAGCAGGTCGAAGTCGACCTGGCCGCGCTCCAGGGCGTACGACGCTTCGGTGAACGCCTCGTCGAGGGTGTGCCCGGTGTCGGTCGAGCGGGTCATCTCGGCCGCCCGCTGGGGTTGGATCAGGGCCGTGCGGGCCAGGCTCGTGCCCCGGCCCAGGTCCATCACCCGCCCGATCCAGGCGTCGACCGCGGGCATGTCCTCCCAGAACGTGCTGCGCGGCCCGAACGGCGGCGGGAAGTTGACGGACGTCTCGTCGGTCCACATCGCGTGCAGGAAGGTGAGGTTGACGCCGCGGGTGGCGAGCGCGCCGACGGTGGCCCGCATGTAGTCCGGGGCGATCTGCCAGCCGCCGTTGCCGAAGGTCTCCATCACCACGCGCGGCGCGCCGCTCTGGTGGGCGACCGAGGCGGCGTTGCGGCCGAGCATGGTCTGCCGGCCGGCCTCGTAATCGGTGGTGATCTCGTCGCTGCCCGGCACCTGGGCCCACTGGTTCACCTTTGTCAGGTCACCAGTGCTGTGCATGCGGTCCTGCGGGCTCTCCTCGTCGAGCAGCGGGTTGGTGATGAGCTTGAGCCCGTGCCGGCCCATCCAGTCGGCCTGCCGCTTGTAGTAGCTCGTGGCGAAAAGGTTGTTCACCGCCCGCCAGTAGAGGCCGGCCGGCGGGTCGAGCAGGTCGGACGCGGCCGTGTAGGCCACACCGGGGCTGCCGCCGGCCGCGGTGACCGCCCCGGCCAGGCCGGGCGACCAGGGGAGCTGCTTGAACGGGTGCGGCTGGGCCGAGGCGATGAACGGCTCGTCGTCCCAGAAGCCCAGCACGGTCGAGCCCATCGCCCAGCGGAAGCGGCGCACGTACTCGCCCGGGACCCGCTCCAGGAACGCGTCGGTCGCGGCCGGGTCGAGCAGGTCGAGATAGTCGCGCACGTAGCCGCTGGAGTCGTCGATCAGGGTCTTGCCCGCGTAGACGTCCAGTTGCCACTGGCCGGCCGGCACCTTCCAGGTCGTGCCGGTCAGCTCGATCGGTTTGTCAGTCCCGGCCAGTCTTGCCGCGGCAGCGGTCCGGCCGGTCAGGGTGACCTCGTCGCCGGGGAAGTTGATCAACCCTCGCGCGTCGGCGAAGTCGTCGCCGAAGAGCGCGGTCCCGTCGGGCCCGGCGACATTCAGGTTGTCCCACTGCGTGCGCTGGGTGCCCTCCGCGGACACGGCGACCGAACCTGTGCCGTACGCGGTGTCGGTCGCGGCCGGCTGCACGGTGTTGTTGATCTTCGGCGTGATGGTGCCGCCGGCGACCGTGACGTTGATGGTCTGCGCCCGGCTGGCCGAGAAGCCTGGCGTGGGAACGCCGGTGGTGAGCCGGGTCCGCACGCCGTCGTCGACACGGTAGACGCTCGCCACGCCCTTGACGTCCACGTCGACCAGATAGCCGTTCTGCTTCTGCTGATCGGCCCGCACCCACAGCTGCACACCGCCGGTGGTCAGCGTGGCCTTGCCGCTGACGGTGTAGTCGGTCCAGTTCGCGCCGGGCGCGAGAGGGGCCGGTCCGGTGCTCAGGGCCGGGTCGACGACGAGCTTGCCGGCGCTGACCGAGAGGCCCGAGGTGCTGTCCAGCTTCACCGTGGCCGGGCCGGTGACGATGCGGCTCGACCGCAGCACGGCCTTGAGCCGCAGGTCCGGCCGGGCCGGCCAGGTGCGGTCGCCGACCGTGCCGCCGTCGGCGACCAGACCACCGGCCCGGCCGCTCGGGAAATTGTTGTCGTTGAACAGCCAGACCTTCATGCCGGTCCGCTTGGCCTCGCGCAGGACGTGCTCGACCAGGTCGAACCAGGCCTCTGTGAAGAAGGCGGGCTGCTGGCTCGCGCCGCCGTAGGGGAACAGCACGAACGAGTGGACGCCCTTGGCCCGCATCTCGGCCATCTGCCGGTCGGTGATCTCCGGCGTGATGGTGTTGTTCCAGTACCAGTAGATGCTGGGGAGGCTGTCGTCCGTTGCTTTCCCGGCCGCTGGATTCGGCAGGCCGGTGACGACCAGGGTGGCGGCCAGCAAGGCGGTCAGTGCCTTACGCATCGGCGCTCCTCGAAGTGAACGACCATTCGCCGTTCCCGACGGTGCGGGTCAGGCCGGGCAGGCGGATCTCGGCGGTCGCGCCGGGCGGGACGGTCACGGTGAGGCGCACGGTGCCGCCGGTCCGGGTCCAGGCGGTGGCGACTTTGCCGTACGGCGTCAGATAGCTGCCCGACGCCGAAGCCGGGCCGCCGTTGACGGCCGGGGCGACGACCAGCTCGCGAAATCCGGCCGAGCCGGGCGCCTGGTCGATGCCGGTGACCCGGCGCAGCATCCAGGCGTCGAGCGCGCCGAGCATGAAGTGGTCCTGCGACTGGCCGCTGCCGCCGTCCCACGTCTCACCGAGCGCGGTCAGGCCCGCCTGGACCTGATAGCCGAGGCTCGGGCTGGTCGTCCGGGTGGCGATCCGGTAGACGACGTCGTCGCGGCCGGCGTCGGTGAGCACCCGCAGCACCGACGGGAACGAGATCTCGCCCATGACGAGGTGGTCGTCCTTGGCCGCGATGGCGTCGATCAGGTGCTGCAACTGGTCCGCCCTCAGGCCGGCCGGCACGGCGCCGACGTCGAGCGCCAGGGCCGTCGCACCCTGCCCACCGCCGCCGAAGAGGCCGGTCGCGGGGTCGTAGTACTTGGCCCACAACGCCTTCGCGATGCCGTCGGCGGTGGCCCGATAGGTGGCGGCGTCGGCGTCGTGGCCGAGCACGGTGGCGATCCGGGCCAGGCCGTCCGCGATCTTCCAGACGCCTGTGCTGCCGGGAATCGCCTTGGCCATGGCGGGTTTCTCGGTGGTGATCCAGTCGCCCAGGCTGTAGTCGTAGACGCCGTCGACCCAGCGGGCGGTCTGGCCCTGCAAGTAAGCGAGGTATCGCTGCATCGCGGGATAGTTGCGTTCGAGGATTTCCCGATCCCCGTACGTCCGATAGGTCTGCCAGGGCACGAGAACGAGCGCGCCACCCCAGTTCGGGTCGTCGCGATAGGCGCCGGCCAGCGAGGTGTGGTCGGGCACGGTGCTCGGCACCAGCCCCGAGGCCTCCTGGCCGTCCACCATGTCCTGCACTATCTTGTCCATCAGCGGGCGGACGTCGTAGCTGCGGGCGATCGCGTCGTACGCCAGATGGTCCTGCTCCAGCCAGCCGAGCTTCTCGCGGCTCGGGCAGTCGGTGAGGATGCTCTGCATGTTGTTCTCGACCGCGCGCCGGGTCAGCCGGTGGATGCCGTCAAGCACGTCGTCCGAGGTGTCGAAGGTGCCGGCCGGGTCGTAGTCGCCCATCGTGCGCAGCCCGTTGACGGTGATTCGCGCGCCCGCCGGCAGGCCGGCCACCTCGAGGTAGCGGAAGCCGTGGTAGTTGAACCGCGGATGCCAGGTCTGAGTGCCGCCCTTGCTGGTGAACTGGTCCCAGATCGGCGTGCCCACGTTGCTGATCGACTGATCGACGTGGTCGCCGCTCAGCGACTCGGCCGGATAGACCCGGACCGTGGTGCCGGCCGGGGCGGTGAGAGTGATCTCGGGAAGGCCGGCGATGTTGCGGCCGACGTCGAAGACCCCGGCCTTGACCTCGGTTCCCGTCAGGCGCTCGACGACCCGGACGGGTTCGCCGATCCGGGCCGTGAGCGGGCCCTTGGCCGGGGCGGCGACAGCGGCGGCCCAGGTCTTCGGATTCTCGCGGCGGGCGTCGTAGTCCTCGCCGCCGTACCACGAGGACACCGTGGTGGGACCGAGCGCGGTGCGCCAGCTCGTGTCGGTGGCGACGGTCTGCCGGCGTCCGTCCGCGTATGTGATCTCCAGTTGGGCGATCACCTGCGGGTCGCTGACCTGCCGTGCGAACTTCCGGTAACGGCCCTTGGTGTCCAGCGCGTTGGCCGTGCCGTTGCCGAGGGCGACCTCCAGCTCGTTGCCGCGCTGGTTCAAACCCTTTGTCACGTCGTACGCCGCGTACGGCACCCGGTCGGCGTAGTCGGTGTCGCCCGGCTCCAGGACGGCGTCACCGACCTTACGCCCGTTCAGAGTGGGCTCGTAGACCCCGAGGCCGCTGATGTAGAGACGTGCCTTGGTCACCTTGCCGTGGACGGTGAAGTCCTTCTTGAACACCGGCAGGGCGGCCGGCAGCCACGGCTGGGGCGGGACCTGGCCGGTGACGGTAGCGGCGGTGGTCCAGTCGTCGGCCTGCGCGGTCTGGACACTGTAGTCGACCGGGAAGTTGGCGGTCGTTCGCTCGGCGGTCAAGGTGTCGGTGCGCGGTTTGAGGACCACCTGGTCGAAGGACCTGGCCTCGCCCAGATCGAGGGTGAGCTGGAGGTGCGCGTCCGGGGTGGTGTGGGCGGCGCTCTGATAACCGAGGGGGAGGCCGTCGGCCAGCAGCGCGGGCTCCCATTCCTTGCGGACGGTCTCGGTCTCCGAGGCGGTGATGAACTTGCCGCGCCCCTCGGCCAGGTTGACGGCCGGGGCGGCGGAGTCGCGGACCTCGAGCTCGGCCAGTTGGAGCCGGTAGGTCAGCGCCGGGAAACCCCGGACGTCGCCGCTGGTCACCATGCGGTTCTTGCTGTCCAGAGGCTGCTCGGCCAGCGGCCGGCCCAGCTTGGTGACGTCGAGGCGTACGAAGCGGGCGTTCTGCTTCGGCAGTGTGACGACGACGGGCTGGACGGGCTTGGTGCTGAGCTGCCAGTCCTGGTTGCCGATCCACTGCGCCTTCCAGTCGCGCAGCCCGGTCTCGAACCAGGAGGGCGCGCTCCAGCCGGTGGGGGAGCGGTCATCGACCCAGGTGCGGACGCGCCAGTAAACGCGCGTTCGCTCTCCGAGCGCCCGCCCGGCGTAGGCGGTGGTGACGTCGCGGCCGCGGACACGCCCCGAGTCCCAGAGGTCCGGGCGGTTCAGGCGCGCGACGGAGGTGGCGGCCTGGACCTGATAGGCGACGTGTCCGGTACGTGTGTCCCGCCAGCTCAGATCCGGCAGCGCGGCGTCGATGCCGAGGGGCTGGACCTGCCCGTTGGCCCGCAGTGCCGTCGGCGCTCCCACGACGGTCGAGGCCAGCGCCGGCGCACCAGGCGCAGCGGAAACGAGCAGTGCAGCGGTGGTGATTGCGGTGAGGAGAGTACGACGCAAAGCGGCTCCTGTCGCGAAATCGTTTCAACCCACAACGATCCAGCGGTTCAACTAAAGAACCGCTAAATCCTTGGCGTGAAACGGTGACCAGCGACAACCGCGGGGGAGCGCGACTGTGAAACGTTTTAACATGGTGGTAACGATCACGCTAATATGCCGTCATCAATCGCGTCAATAGCCCTCGATGGATACGGCGCCCGCAGCTCGCACCCTGAGGCGGTGCCCCGGCGAGTCCCCACTCCGTGCGCCTTGGGCGAGCCTGTCTGCCGCCGGCCGCCCTCCCGCGAGGTGTCTGCCTTGGCGGGCGCGATCGTCACCAAGGGGCGTGCCCGACTACGCGCTCGTGCTCGGCGTCCCCGCGCGCCGCGTCGGCTGCCTGCTCTTCGCCTCGTGCGAGATTCGTTTCCTTCGCCTTCTGCCGGTCGACGATTTCGGCCGGCGTCTTGGTCGCTCGCGTCGGAGTTCAGCCTGTTCCTCGGGCTGTCGATGCCTTACCTCGGCCCGTTCTGGGCGCCCTGGGAATGGCCCTTCCCTGGCCACCTTGAGCGCGGGCGGCCTCAGTCGGAAGGTTGCGACGCCGGATCTCGCCGCCGGTCTACCGTCGGCGCGGGTCGGCGGCGGCCGCCGTAGAGGTGGACCCGGTCGTCGACGTCGTGGGCGGGCGCATCGCGCGTGAACGCGTCCTCGTCGACGAGGCCGTTGCTGACGTTCACCAGCTGGCTCTCGTAGTACCAGGAGGGATTGCAGGCGCAGCCGGTGAGGCGGAAGTTCGCTCGGTACCGCCCCACCTGTCCCGGCTGGAGGGTGAACAGCCGGGTGGCAATCCCGCGGCGAGGGTAGGCGACCCAGCCCCGGCGGCCACCCACTGTGACGTCGTCCCCCTCGACCCGCAGGGATACGCCTGCTCCGGGGGCGAGCTCGACACCGCCGGTCAGCACTCGCTCCCTCGGCGCGTAATCGTTCTCCTCGGCCAGCACCACATCATGAACCAGCACGTCGGATGCCGTGCTCAGTGAGGGCAGGGGAAATGGCCGTTCGAGCCCTCGGCGAAGGTTCGCTTGAGGCGCACCGCGCGAAGCGGCGCTCCACCGCACGCGAACCCGCTGAACGACTATCACCGCTACACCATGGCGCAGGATCCGACCGAGAGCGAGCCAATTCCCCGCTCCGCCGAATCGCTGTGCCTGCGGATCCTTCGCACTCGCGCGTGGGCGATGAGCGCGCCGGGCGTCGGGCGCGAGGTTATTACGCGCGGTTTACAGGGTGGTGGCCGGCGCGAGGGCGCCCGAGAGGATCAGAGCCAGGACGAGAAACGGCGGTGTGAGTTAGCCGCGGTTCGCGGGGCGGCTGCGGCGAGCGCGCGGTGGCAGCTGAACGCCGGCGAGAGTGTGGAGGGCGGGCCGGGTGTGGGGGCGCCGGCGGGCGGTTCCGGGGCGGGGGCGGACCCGCAAGTCGATGGTCGACTTTGTCTCGGCCTCGGGGGTGGAGTTGGGGCGGCGGTACAGCTCGTCGACGTCGGTGGGGGTGACGGCGTCCTCGGTGGCGAAGCCGGGCATGTCGGGGATTGCCGAGGGCTCCGGCGGAAGGGAGGCGGGCTGGAAGCGTACGAGGGAAGGCTCTTTGGCGTTGAAGAGAGTGAAAGCGGCGAGCAGGTTGGCGATGACGAAGACCGCCGTCACCGGGCCCAGCATCAGGGAACGCCACAGCAGCACGGAGATGAGCACGGCGACGACGGCGGCGCCCAGGGCGGCGGCCGCACCGGCATGGCGGGCGAGTTGGGCGCCGCTGCGGGTCAGGCCGAACGCCGCGGCCGCGCAGGCGGCGCCGCCCAGGCCGGCCAGGACCCAGCTTCCGACGTACGGCCAGAGCCGGCCCCACGTTCCGGACTCGTCGCCGAAGATGAACATCAGGAACGGCACGCCGACGAGCGCGATCACGAGGAACAGGACGGCATCGATCGTGACCATGACGGCGGCGCTCGTCACTTTGTCCATGCGGCGGCGCGCGCCCGTCAGTTCCGTCGTCTCGATGACGTCGACCATCGTCCATGCCCCCTAGCGTCTTTGAGCAGGAACCGTAACGCATGGACGCGAGGGGGAGGGGCGCACAACGCTGCCCGTTGCCCGCGATTGCCGTCAGAGCATGGAAGGCGGCCACGCCGCGTCAGTGGGCCATGACCAGTAAGTAAACGAACCTTCGCTCAAGCTTCCCAGAGCCGTGAGTGAGGAGCCGGGCAGCTCCTCGCGTGAGGAGTCGCCCGGCTCCGCGTCGCTACTGCTGCCGGACTGAATCCGCCTCCGCGGGCGCGTGAGAGGCGGGCGCGTGAGAGGCGGGCGCGTGAGAGGCGGGGGTGTGAGACGCGGGCGTGTGAGAGGCGGGCGTGTCAGAGGAGGGCTCGCGGGGAGCGGGCTCGCCAAGGGTGGGCTCATCGAGGATGTGCTCTCCGGCGGGTACGGGGCCGGAGGGGACCAGCTTCCAGGCCAGCAGGCCGGCGATCAGCAGCAGGGCGGCCGCGACGAGCGACGTCGCCTGCATGGCGTGGGAGAAAGCGTCGCGGGCGGCGTCCAGCAGCGCGCTGCCGTTCAGGGCCTGGGTGGCCGACGCCAGCGACTCGTCGACCGCCGTTCGTGCCGCGTCGGGCAGGGCGGACAGATCGGGCAGTGATGCCCGGTAGAGCACCGTGTGCAATGTGCCCAGCAGGGCGATTCCGGTGGCCACGCCCAGCTCGTACGCCATCTCGGAGACCGCCGACGCCGAACCCGCCCGCTGCGGCGGGACCGAGGCCAGGATCGCGTCCGTCGAAGCCGTGAAGGCGATGCCGACGCCGAGCCCGATGACGACCAGGCCCACCGCCAGCACACTGTAGCCCGGCGCGCCCTCGCCGACCGTCAGCACCGCGAAGCCGGCCGCCGTGACCAGCAGGGACAGGCCGAGGGAACGGCCGACGCCCAGGCGGTTCATGACGCGGACGGCCACGACGACCACCGCGATCGACGCCAGGGTCAACGGGAGTTCGCGCAAGCCGGCCTGGAGCGGCGAGTAACCGCGGACCAGTTGCAGGTACTGCGAGAAGAAGAACAGCAGGCCGCTGAACGCGAAGATGGCGATCACGCTCGCCGCGACCGTGCCGCTGAACGCCGGGCGGGCGAAGAGCGTGACGTCGACCAGCGGCGAGGTGAGCCGCCGCTGGCGCCGCACGAACCACGTGCCGGCGGCCAGGCCGATCAGGGCCGCCGCAAGTGAGGAGACGTTCACACCCGAGTGGGCGGCGTCCTTGATCGCCCACACCAGCGGGACGATCGCGGCCACCGAGAGCAGCGCGCTCAACGGGTCGAAACGGCCCGGCGCGGGATCGCGGGACTCCGGCACCAGCATGGCCACGGCCGCCAGCACCAGCAGCATGATGGGCACGTTGATGACGAAGACCGAGCCCCACCAGAAGTGCTCCAGCAGCAGGCCCCCGACCAGCGGGCCGAGCGCCGCGCCGCCGGACGCGCCGGCCGACCAGATCGCGATGGCCCGGGTGCGCAGCCGCGGCTCCGGGAAGATGTTGCGGACCAGCGAGAGCGTGGACGGCATGAGGGTCGCGCCGGCCACGCCGAGCAGCGCCCGGGCGGCGATGAGCCACTCCGCGCTGGGCGCGAAGGCGGCGAGCAGGGAGGCCGCGCCGAATCCGGTCACACCGAGCAGGAGCAGGCGCTTGCGCCCGATGCGGTCGGCGAGCGTGCCCATGCTGATGAGGAGCCCGGCGAGCGCGAACGAGTAGACGTCGCCGATCCAGAGCAGTTGGTTGCTGGTCGGTGCGAGGTCCGCCGTGAGCGCGGGCACGGCCAGCGCCAGAACCGTGCCGTCCACCGCCAGCAGCGTCACCGCCAGCGTGAGGGCGGCGAGCGCACCCCAGCGGCGTCCGTTCGAAGTCATGCTCCGACGATAGCCGACCATATGGTCGGTAGTACAGACCAAATGGTCGGCTACTACTGTGATCCGTATGCCTCCTCGTGAACGGGACACCGCCCGCACGCGGCGCACGGTGCTCGACGCCGCCGCGCGCACCGTGGGCAAGCAGGGCGCCGGTGTGAGCCTGGACGTCATCGCGCGTGAGGCGGGAGTCTCCAAAAGTGGGCTCCTGCATCACTTCCGGAGCCGCGACCAGTTGCTGCTGGCGCTCGCGCAGGATCAGGTGGACACGTTCGCGGCCGAGGTCCGCGCGGCGGTCGACCCGGCCGATCACGCCGCCGGGCGGCTCGTCCGGGCGTACGTCCGGGTGATTTTCGACAGCCTGGGCGACGAAACGGCGATCTCGGAGCACCTGCTGCTCTCGGCCGCCCTGTCGACGGTGCCGGGGGTGGCCGAGATCCTCCAGGCGGACGCGCGGCAGTGGGAATCGGCGTTCACTTCCGACGGGCTACACCCGGACCGGGTTCTGATCATCACGAAGGCCGCCGACGGCGCCTCGCTGGCGACCCTCTACGAGGGGGGCAGCAACCCCGCGGCGCTGGAGCGGACGCGGGAGTTGCTGCTCTCGATGACCAGGGGCGAAGGATCGTTTACTTGATGAGCAGGTCGGCCAGGGTGAAGCTGTCGCCGCGGGCGGGCAGCAGCGGCCAGCCGGGCTCCAGGCTCAGATAGCTCGCCGGATCGGCGCGGAGCAGGCCGATCAGCACCTCGGCCACGATCCGGCCGCCGACCGGGCCCAGCCGGTCGCCGTCGCCCAGCAGCTCGGACTCCTTGAGGATGTAGAACCACAGCGGGACGCCGTGCGGCCAGTCCGGAAGGACCAGCGGCTCGGCGCCGATCTCGCGGGCGACGGCCTCGCCGCTGGGCAGGCCGGTCGTCTCGCCCCGCAGCAGATCGCGCACGGCCAGGGAGTGGTACGCGTCGGTGTCGACGGCCCCGGTGACCTGCACGGGCAGCCCGATGAGGCTCGACGCGAGCCGGCCGTCGAGGCGCTTGGCCCGTTGCGCGGGCGGCCGGCCGGGCACGTCGAAGATCTGCGCCAGATCGATGTGGCGGTCGGCCTCCAGTGGGCCGAACCCGACCAGATCGGGGAAGAGCGGCACCTCCGGTCCGCCCTCGACGAGCCGGTACGTGTGCCGGATCTGCCCGTGCCCGTAACGGAAGGCGGCGTCGGCGAACTCCAGCGGGATGTACGCCCGCATCGGCTCCGGCGCGAACCAGCGGCCGCCGTTGGCCAGGACGTCCTCGACGAGCGGCGCGCCGACCAGGCGCGGCAGGAAGTCGTGCACGACGATCCACTGGTAGTGCCAGGTAAGGGTGATGCGCGCGCGGTCGTACACATCCGCCTCCGAGGCGCCGCCGTCGCGCAGCCAGTCGACGATGCGGTTGTGCGCCTCGATGAGGGCGACATGCAGGGACAGGGCAAATCTGTGTACGTCGTTGCGCGGATCCCCGATCAGGGCGACGCCCTGGGGGTTGCGCGGAACGTCGCCGTCGACGACGAGGAACTTCGCCGGATCGTTCACGTCGAACAGGTACGGCGAGCCGATCGGGCCGTCGGAGTAGAGCATCTCCAGATTGAGCTTGGGCGCGCGGGCGTTCTTGAGCGCCTCGGGGTCGATGCCGCCGGCCAGGGGCGAGCGGTCGGCGGTGATGTCGTGTGCGATCAGCTGGCCGAAGAACGGCCAGCCCGCGGCCCCGGCCGCGTCGTCGCCGCCCGGGTTCAGCCGGTCCAGCAACGGCGCCGCGTCGCAGATGCCGCCGGTGTCGCCGGCGCGCATCAGCAGCTTCGGGTCGGCGCCGAGCGGTTCCAGGCCGGGGAACATGCGGCCGTAGCGGGCCGCGCCGGTCGGGCGGTCCACGGCGCGGACGAGGCTGAGGCAGTGGTCGCGGGTGGGATGGGTCATGCCCCTTGTGACCGGGCGGCCTCCCGTTTCGTGACGAGCGTGATCAGCGCCTCGACGTCGTCGTCGGCCATCGGCTCGCCGGTCATGCCCATGCGGTGCAGCAGGGTGCCGACCACGACGTCGATGATGAAGAGCACCTCCCGCTCGGCCATGCCGAGCGTCTCCTCGATCGCGATCCGGTACGGGTCCTGAAGCTGGGCCGACAAGATGGCCCGGAGCGAAGGGTCGTGCACGGCGTCGGTGAAGACGCCGGCGAACGCGGCCCCGATGCCCGGCTCGCCGATCTTCCCGGCGATCCAGCGGACGGCGCCGGCCAGGATCTCCTCGTGGCTCGCGCCGGTCAGCGGCGCCGGGCCGAACGCGTCGACCAGGCAGGCGGTCAGCAGGGCGCCCTTGGTGGGCCAGCGGCGATAGATCGTCGTCTTCGCTATTCCCGCCTCGGCGGCGATCCGGTCGACGGTGGCGCGGGCGTACCCGAGCTCGTGGACCGTCTTGAGCGTCGCCGCGAAGACTTCGGCGTCGATGCCGGTACGGGGTCTGGCCACGCCGCCACTCTAGCAGTTACGCTACTTCTAGTTTCGATACCAGAGGTAGCGTTACTTGTTGGAGGAGACATGCTCGGCATCCGTGTTCTGTCCGCGCTGCGCAAGGAGCCGGACTGGTCGGCCATGACACCCGCGACACTTCGTTCACTTAGTGAGGCCGAGAACCGGCGGCGCTCGTCCCCGCTGTCGCGGATCGTGACCGGTTTTCCGGCGCGCGGGGTCGCGATCCGGTGGCAGGACGTCACGCTGCCCGATCGTGTCGTGCGAATCCGCGTTCACCGGCCGCCCGGCGCGGCCACACCCTTGCCCCTGGTGCTCCACGTGCACGGCGGTGGCTTCGTCGGCACGGCCGTGCAGAGCGACTGGATCACCAGCCACCTCGCGGCCCGCCTGCCGGCCGTGGTCGTGTCGGTCGAGCATCGCCTCGTCTCGTTCGGCACCCCGCTGGCGGCGGCCGTCGAGGACGGGTGGGACGTGCTGAGCCACGTGCTCACCTGGGCCGAGGTCGACCCGGAGCGAGTCGCTCTCCTCGGCGAGAGCGCGGGCGGTGTCGTGGCCGCGATGACCGCCTTACGTGCGGGTCCCGCCATCCAGGCTCAGGTGCTGGTCAACCCGTGCACCGACCTCACCGCCACCGCGCTCGACCATCCCTCGATGCGCGAGCACGCCGACAGCCCGACCCTCACCGTCACGCAGATGAAGTTCTTCCTGCGGCTGGCCGTCCCGGCCGGGACGGATCCCCTCGCCGTGTCACCGCTGTACGCCGAGGATCACAGCGGGCTCGCGCCGGCACTCATTGTGGTGCCCACGCTCGACCCGGTCGCCGATCAGGGCCGGGCGTACGCCCGCCGGCTCCGCGATGCCGGGGTTCCCGCCGAGGTCGCCGAGTACGCCGGCGCGCCGCACGCCTTCGTCAGCACGCCCGGCCTCGTCCGGCAGGCCCGGGCCGCCCGCGCCCGGATCCTCGGCTTCCTCCGGGGCCGCCTGACGCCCCACCCCTCGGAGGTACGAAGATCGGAAGCATGACCGAGCTGTCCACCCTTCACCAGAACCTCGTCGACACCGTGCCGGCCGGCGCGGGCGCCCGCATCGAGGACGAGACCGTCGCCTACGAGCATGAGGGGCAACCCCTTCAGGGGTACGCCGTACACGACGCCGCCGTCACCGACCGCAAGCCCGCGGTCATCGTCGTCCACGACTGGACGGGGTTGCGGGAGTACCCGAAGGCCCGCGCGCAGATGCTCGCCCGCCTCGGCTACTTCGCGTTCGCGGCCGACATCTACGGCGCCGGCGTCACCTTCGACAACGACGAGGAGTCGGCCGCCGAGGCCGGCAAGTACTACGGCGACCTCGCGCTGATGCGGGCGCGCGTGCGGGCCGCCTACGACGTCGTCGCCCGGGACCCGCGCGTCGACCCCGACCGCATCGTGGTTCTCGGCTACTGCTTCGGCGGCAGCGCCGCGGTGGAGTTCGCCCGCACCGGGGCCCCGCTCGCCGGCGCGGTCTCCTTCCACGGCGGCCTCGTCACGCACGAGCCCGCGGACGTCGCCGCCATCGCCGGCCCGCTGCTCATCCTCACCGGCGCCGACGACCCCGTGGTGCCGGACTCGGCGGTGCAGAAGTTCGCCGACGAGCTGCGCACCCGGGCCGACCTCGACTGGCAGATCACCCTGTACTCGGGGGCCCAGCACGCGTACACCCTGCCCGGCATCCCGCCGTACCACGAGAAGGCCGACAAGCGGAGCTGGCGCGAGCTGGTCAACTTCCTGGACGAGGTCTTCGCCCGCTGAACCCGGAGCGACGTGTCACCCCGCTCGCGTAGCATCCGGGGTGACATGTCCTCCTCTTTCACCGGCCTGTTCGCGTTGCCGCGTGAGGCTCCCGAGCCCGCCTACTTCCCGGACCTCCAGCTCGGCCAGATCGTCGACGCCGTGGTGGCCGGCCGGGAAGGACACCATCTGCGGCCGGCCTTCCACGCCCGCCTCACCGACGCGACGGCCATCCGGCGGAGGCAGGCGGTCTTCGCCGACCTCGAGGACCAAGGCCTGCGTACGGCGATGCGGGCTTTCGGCGACGGACTCAGCCGCTGCCGGCGGCAGTTCGAGGCGGCGCAACGAGTACGGCATCAGCACCAGGCGTACCGATGGCGGCTGAACGCCATCGCCTCGTACGCCGAAGTCATCGAGGCCATCGCCGGCGCCCTCGAAGAAGCCGCGCCGGCCTCGGCCGCGCTGCGTGAGTGGCTGACATGGCTGGGGGAGTACTGCGCGGGCCCCGATTTCGCCGCGATGTCGGCGGGCGCGAGGAATCTGCTGGCCGAGCTCGGCAATCTCCGCTACACCCAACCAGGGCGGCAAGATGACCTTCGCGCGCACCGTCGGGCAGCTCTATCACCTGGCCGCGCTGGGCCTGCCCGTGCCGGGCCGTACCGTCGCGCTGCACGCGCCGGACGCGATCCTGACCCACTTCGACCGCGGTGACCGTGCCGGCGACCTGACGAGCCGGCTCGAGGACGAGGTCGAGCGCATGGCCGCCCTGCTGGCGACGGCCGGCGAGCGCTCGGTGGTGATCCTCAACGAGATGTTCAGCTCTACCACGTGGGTCGACGCGCGCGCGATGAGCAGCGACGTGCTGCGGGCGGTCCTCGACGCGGGCGCGGTGGGCGTGTGTGTCACCTTCATCGACGAGCTCTCCCGGCTCGACCCCCGGATCGTCTCGCTGACCACGGGTATCGACGCCCACGACGCGACCAGGCGCACCTTCGAGGTCACCCGGGGCCGGGCCGACGGCGAGGCGCACGCCCTGGCCCTCGCCGCGAAATACGGTCTCACCACCGAACAGCTGCGCGCCCGGATCGAGGCGAACGCATGAGGCCGGGTCTGCTGTTCGCCGAGGCGCCGGAAGCGAAGCTGGCGGACGGCGTCGCCGATGACCTGGGGCTGTCCGCGGTGATCGACGCGATGGCGGCCGGTGATCCCGAGATCGCCGCCACCGCCCGCCGCGTCCTGCTGTCCGGGCCGATCGACGCCGCTCGGGTCGCCTATCGGCAGGACATCCTCGACGATTGCGTGCGTGAGCCGGACCTCGGCGGGCAGTTGTACGAGCTCGCCGGGCGCGCCCTGGAGGCTCAGCGCGCCGCGGCCCGAGCCGTCTTCTTCGACACGCCGGAAACCCTGCTGAGCCAGGCGACGATCACCCTCACGTCCTTTGTCGAGCTGTTGCGCGAGCTCCGAACGCTGGCCGAGCGGTACGGACCGCGCGTCTCGTCGGCCGGGTTCCGGCAGTTCTTCACGATGGTGGGCGACCACCTGAACGAGGACTACCTGGAGTCGGCGGCCGAAGCGATCCGCCAACTCGGGCCGCGCGGGAATCTGCTCGTCTCGGCCCGGCTCGGCTCGGGCAACCAGAGCGAGCAGTTCGTGGTCGCCGGCCACCGCGTTCGCCGCGATCCCTGTTCCGCCGTGGCTCCGCGCCGAAGCCACCCACCGCGACCTACAAGATTCCCTACGGCGACGAGGCCGGGCACCGGGCGCTGAGTTCCCTGCGTGACCAGGCCCTGGCCGGTCTCGCCGACAGCGCCGTCCGGTCGGCCCAGCACGTGCTCTTGTTCTTCGCGTCGCTGCGTACGGAAATGGCCTTCTACGTCGGATGTCTGGCCCTGCGCCGAGCGCTGACCGAACGCGGCGCGCCGGTCTGCCGGCCGGTGGTCCGCGACGCGGCGGAGCGGTCGTTCAGCGCTCGCGGCCTTTACGACCCGGGCCTGCAACTGCGTCTCGGCGAACCGGTCGCCGCCAACGATGTCGACGCCGACGGCACCTCGCTGATCATGATTACGGGTGCCAACCGGGGCGGTAAGTCCACGTTCCTGCGCGGCGTCGGCCTGGCCCAGCTGCTCGCCACCGCGGGCGCGTTCGTCCCGGCCACCGCCTTCACCACGACGGCCCGTTCGGGTGTGTTCACCCACTTCACCACCGACGAGGACGACGCGCTCACCAGCGGCAAGTTCGACGAGGAGCTCCGGCGCATGTCGCGGGTGGCCGACGTCATCGCGCCGCATGGCCTGCTGCTGTGCAACGAGTCGTTCCAGTCCACCAACGAGCGGGAGGGCTCCGACATCGCGCGCCGCGTCATCGACGCGATGACCGGGGCCGGCGTGACGGTGGTGTTCGTGACCCACCTCAACGAGCTGGCGCAGGGCTGCTACCGCGACCGCGACCGTTATCCGGCGCTGTTCCTGCGGGCCGGGCGCGACCGGTCGTTCCGCCTGCGGGAAGCCGAGCCGGAGGCCACGAGCCACGGCGCCGACCTGTGGAACCGTGTGCGCAAGCCCTGAGGCGTCACCGCCGGCGGCCCCGCAGCAGCCGGTCGGCGATCAGCGCGAGGATTTCGACCGCGAAGAGACGGGCGGCGACGGCCGCCCGGCCGCGTCGTGGTTCGCGCGGTGGGGGACGGACGGCCAGGCGGGCGGCCAGCTCGCCGAAGAGCTCGGCCTCGCGGCCCGGGCCGCTTTCGCCGTCGCGCACGGTCAGGCCGTCACACAGGTCGCGTGCCCCGCCCATCTCCCGTACGTGCCGGAGCACGGCGTCGTGGCTGCGCGCGTCGGGCACCACTCCGGTCAGGATGACGACGCCGTTCTGCACGCCCGCGGTCACGCCCTCGTGCCCGGCCAGCGCGGCGGAGACCCGGCGGGCCAGCCGGGTGTCGGCCGGTGCGGGATCCTCCGGCGGCGGGTCGGGAAAGAATCGCGTCATGGCCGCTCGCCGGATCCGTCGGCGGGGGCGAGTTCGTCGGTGACCACCAGGTCGGCGCGGGCCATCCCGGCGCGGTAGCCCGCGCGGCCGACCATGTGCGCGGCCACCGGAGCGGTCGCCATTTGGAAGACGCCGACGAGGATCAGCGTGGTGACGTCGACGGCGTCGCGCAGCCGCAGACCGCAGCCGAGCAGCACGAGCAGCAGGCCGAGGACCTGAGGCTTGGTGGCGGCGTGCATCCGCGAGAGCAGGTCGGG
This sequence comes from Actinoplanes sp. CA-131856, assembly GCF_050956135.1. GTDB lineage: Bacteria > Actinomycetota > Actinomycetes > Mycobacteriales > Micromonosporaceae > Actinoplanes. The sequence continues at coordinate 4,216,686 of NZ_CP191849.1, forward strand.
GAAGCGCAGCAGCGCCACACCGGCCGAGAGGCTGAGGACCGCGCCGACCACCAGGCAGACCGCCGCCACGACGTCGAGGACTCCGCTCATCGCCGCCCCCTCGGCGCCGGCTCGGCCCCGGCCGGATCAGCCGCGGGTGAGGTGAAGCGGGCGACGCTGACAGCGCCCGTGAAGCCCAGGATGGACAGGACGACGAGAATGGGCAGGCCGGTCGCGTCGCGGGAGAAGGCGGCCTCGGCCGCGATGGCCATCACGATGACCGCCAATAGCACGTCGGTGGCGACGATCCGGTCGAGGACGGACGGCCCGCGGACGATCCGGACCAGGGCCAGCACGGCGCCGAGGGCGAGCAGGGAAGTGACCAGCACGGCGATGACGGTCATGTCGGCGGCTCCTTGATGACACGGCGCTCGGCCGGTGAGCCGAACGCCTGGACGATCCGGCGTTCCAGGTCGAGCACGCCGTGGCGGAAACGGTCGGCGTCGGCCGCGTCCTTCACGCCGAGCACGTGCACGTAGAGAACCCCGCGCTCCCGGTCCGCCTCGACGATGAGGCTTCCGGGCACCAGCGACAGGGCCTCGGCGGTCAGCGTCAGGCCGAGGTCCGACGGGACCTTCAGGGGTACGGCGATGACGGCGCTCCGCGGAACATGCCCGAACCGGAAGGCGAGCGAGGCCACCTGGGCGCTCGCCATGACGAGGTCCAGGACGAAGCGCACGGCGAAGCGCAGCACCCTGAGCGGATGCACCCGCCCGGCGTAGGTCACCGGCGGAAGCGGAAAGACGGCGAGGACCACGACGGCCACGATCAGCCCGCCCACCGTCGTCAGTGGAGTGAACGAGCCCCACAGCAGCACCCAGATCGCGGTCAGCCCGAGCGCCGCGACGGCTCTGTCCCGCCAGCGCCCCCTCATCGCGGACCCCCGAAGACGGACTCGACGTAGCCCGACCGTTCCAGCAGGCCGCCGGCGGCCTGGTCGCCGATGTCGAAGAGCGGGCCCGCCACGACCGTGAGGCCCACGCCCAGCGCGACCAGCGCCATCGTGGGGCCGACCATCAGCGGCGGCAACGGGCTCCGTGCGGGCGCCGACGCGGGCGGGACCCGCCAGAAGGCCAGGTTCCAGACGCGGGCGACCGCGTAGAGGGTCAGCAGGCTCGTCACCAGCCCGCCCGCGATGAGTAGCCAGGCCAGCACACCGCCGTCGGCCGCGCCGGCCTGAACCAGGCCCAGCTTGCCGATGAACCCGGAGAACGGCGGGATCCCGGCCAGGTTGAGAGCGGGCACCAGGAACAGGATGGCCAGCACGGGGGAGAGCCGGGCCAGCCCGCCGAGCCGGTCCAGCGCGGTGCTGCCGCCGCGTCTCTCGATGAGGCCGGTGGCCAGGAACAGCGTGGTCTGGATGGTGATGTGGTGGACCACGTAGAAGATGGCGCTGGACAGGCCCAGCTGCGTGGTCAGGCCGACCCCGAACAGCAGGTAGCCGATGTGGCTGACCAGAGTGAACGACAGCAGCCGTTTGATGTCGGACTGCGCGACCGCGCCGAGGATGCCGACGACCATCGTCAGCAGGGCCAGGATGAGGAGTACGACCGCCGCACGCCCGCCGGGGAACAACAGCGTCTCGGTGCGGATGATGGCGTACACCCCGACCTTGGTGAGAAGGCCGGCGAAGACGGCCGTGACCGGCGCGGGCGCGGTCGGATAGCTGTCGGGGAGCCAGGACGACAACGGGAAGACCGCGGCCTTGATGCCGAAGGCGAGCAGCAGCATGCCCTGGAGCATCAGGCGCAGGCCGTCCGGCAGCTCGTCCAGGCGCTCGACGAGGTGGGCCATCGTGAGCGTGCCGGTGGCGGCGTAGATGAGGCCGATCGCGGTCAGGAAGATGACCGACGACAGGAGACTCACGACGACGTACGTGATGCCGGCCCGGATCCTGTTCTCGGTGCCACCGAGCGTCAACAGGACATAGCTGGCGACCAAGAGGATCTCGAAACCGACGAACAGGTTGAAGAGGTCGCCGGCCAGGAAGGCGTTCGTCACACCGGCCGTGAGCACCAGATAGGTCGGGTGGTAGACGGAGAGCGGCGTCTCCTCGTGCCCGTCGGCCATGCCCTGACCGATCGAGTAGACGAGCACGCACACCGTCATGGTGGAGGAGACGACCAACATCAGCGCCGCCAGCTGGTCGGCCACGAGCACGATGCCGAGCGGCGCCGCCCAGCCGCCGACCGTCACGACCATCGAGCCGCCGGTGGTGGTGAGCCAGAGCAGGGCGGCCGAGACGAGCACGGTGGCGGTGAGGACGGTCAGGCTCACGGTCCGCTGAGCGCGCGGCCGGCCGGCCATCATCAACGTCAGCGCCGCGCCGATCAGCGGCATGACGACGGGCAGGGGCACGAGCCAGGTCATCGGTCGTCCTCGGTTCCGGAGCCCTGGTCGGTCTCGGCCAGGCGCATGATGCGGCGGTCCTCCACGTCGTCCTGCACCTCGTCGTGCCCGGCCATGGCCCAGCTCCGATAGGCCAGGGCCAGCAGGAAGGCGGTCATGCCGAGCGTGATGACGATGGCGGTGAGAATCATGATCTGGGGGAGCGGGTCGGCCATGTCCTCCTCGGGCGCGGCGCCGACGATCGGCGGCGCCCCGGCCCTGCCGCCGAGCAGGATGAGCAGGTTGACGCCGTTGCCGAGCAGGATCATCCCCATCAGGACCCGGGTCAGGCTGCGCTCCAGGAGCATGGCGACGCCGGCCGCGAAGAGCACGCCGACGATGACGACGTAGACCAGGTTCGGTGTCATACCAGCTCCTTCTCTCGTCGCTCTTGCGTCGGGTCACCGGCTGCGGAGGCCTCGGCCGAGGCGGCGTGCTGGCGGTCGAGCTCGCCGCCGAGGCTGCGCAGGATCTCCAGCACGAGCCCGACGACGACGAGGTAGACGCCGACGTCGAAACAGGCCGACGTGGCGAAGTGAACGTGTCCGATCAGTGGCAGCGTCACGTCGACCAGGGCGCTCTGCAGCACCTGCCCGCCCGCCACCAGTGCCGCCGCTCCGGTGCCGACCGCGATCAGCAGACCGGTGCCGAGCACCAGTCCCGCGTCGACCGGCGCCGCCGCGTTGAGCTCACGGCGCCCGCCGGCCAGATAGCGGATGGTCAGGGCCAGCCCCGCCACCAGCCCGCCGGCGAAGCCGCCGCCCGGCGCGTTGTGGCCGGAGAAGAGCAGGTAGACCGAGAACAGCACGATGGTGTGGAACAGCAGCCGGGCCACGACCTGCAAGATGATCGACTCGCGGCTCTCACCGGCGAGCAGCCAGCCGGCCTGGCGCGGCGGCACGGTCTGCTCGGCCCGGCGGCGCTGCAAGGCCGCGCTGCGCTGGTAGATGAGGCTGGCCACGCCGGTGGCGGCCACGACGAGCACCGAGATCTCGCCCATCGTGTCCCAGGCTCGGATGTCGACCAGGGCGACGTTCACCACGTTGTGGCCGCCGCCGAAGGACACCGCGGGCTCCGGGAAGTTAACGGAGATTGGCACCGCGAGCCGCCCGCTGACCGCCACGTAGGCCATGGCCGAGGTGACCGCGCCGGTCGCCACGGCGACGGCCATGCGGATCCAGCGCGTGGCGCGCAGCGGCCGCTCCGAGAACCGTCGCGGAAGGCGCCTGAGCACCAGCACGAACATAACGATCGTGACCGTCTCGACCAGGAACTGGGTGAGTGCGAGGTCCGGCGCGCCGTGCAGCACGAAGAGGACGGCCACCCCGTAACCACAGACCCCGACCAGGATCATCGCCGTCAGCCGCCGCTGAGCCCGCGCCGCGACCAGTGCCGCCGCCACCACGACGGCGCCGACCACGAGTTGCAGCGGCGTGTCCCAGAGCCGCAGAGCGTGGGGCCGGAACCCGGACAGCAGGAGCGTCGTCGCGCCCATCACGACCAGGACCAGCAGGATGACGCCGAGCGAGAACGGCAGCGACCCGCGCTGTGTGGCCCCGGTGACCTCGACCGCGGCCCGGTCGATGGCCGCCATGAGCCGCCGGTAGACGCCGTCCGCCGCCGGCAGCCGCTGCTCCGGCCACCGGAGTCCGCGTTGCTGGGCAAGGAAAATCGCCGCGCCGCCGAGCAGCACCACCACCGACAGCAGCACCGGAAGACCCAACCCGTGCCACAGCGCGAGGTGGTCGGTGGTCCCTGTCCAGAGATTGATGTACGAGGTGAGCGCGCCATCAAGCGCAGGCGCGCCCACCCCGGCCGCGATCCCCGCGACCGCGAGCAATGCCGCCGGCGCGACGAAAGCGGGAGAGGGACCGGACGCGCCGGTGGCAGCGACAGGCTTGGTGCCGAAGGCTCCCCACAGGAACCGCAGTCCATAAGCGACGGTCAGCACCGAGCCGGCGACGAGAACGGCCAGAACGAGAGGGTCGTGCTCGAACGCGGCGAACAGCGCCTCCTTGCCGACGAAGCCGGCCAGCGGGGGCACACCGGCCATCGACGCCACGGCCAGAGCGGCCACGGCGGCCAGCACCGGCATGCGGCGCGCCAAACCGTTCAGCTCGCGCCGATCGCGGGTGCCGGTCTGCTTGTCGATGACGCCGACGACCAGGAACAGGGTGGCCTTGAACAAGGCGTGCGCCAGCAGCAGGGCCACGCCGGCCAGGGCGGCGGCCTTCGTGGAGGCGCCGAACGCCACGGTCAGCAGGCCGAGCTGGCTCACCGTTCCGTACGCCAGAATCAGTTTGAGGTCGTGCTGGCGCAGCGCGGCCCAGCCGCCGAGCAGCAGCGTGACAGCGCCCGCGGTGACCGCGATCGGCGACCAGGCGGGCGTGGCGGCCAGGACCGGGCCGAGCAGGCCGACCAGGAAGACGCCGGCCTTCACCATCGAGGCCGCGTGCAGATAGGCCGACGCCGGTGTCGGCGCGGCCATCGCGGCCGGCAGCCAGAAACTGAACGGGAAGATGGCCGACTTGGACAGCGCCCCGGCCAGGATCAGCACCGCCGCCGTGGTGCTCGCGGCCGGCAGCGGGCCGGCGGCGATCTCGGACCAGCGGTACGTCCCGGCGCCGTGCCCCAGGATGACGAAGCCCGCGAGCATCGCCAGGCCGCCGGCCGTGGTCACGACCAGAGCCTGCATGGCGGCCCGGCGCGCCGCCGCATGCGACGGCTTGTGCCCGATCAGCAGGTACGAGAAGACCGTGGTGAGCTCCCAGAAGACGTACATCAGAAGAAGGTCGTCGGAAAGCACGAGCCCGGTCATCGCGCCGGCGAAGCCGAGGAAGACCGCGGCGAACCGGCCGAGGCCGGGATCGCCGGGCGGGAAATACGAGGCGCAGTACGCCAGGACGACCGCACCGACGCCGCCGACGATGAGCAGCATGAGCCACGGCAACGGACCCGAACGCAGCGCGATGTCCATGTCGAGATGCGGAACCCAGCGGTACGTCTCCGCGACCGGACCAGGGTTCAGGACGGCCCAGACAGCCGCCGACGCCGGCACGAGGGCGAGCGCGTAGAGCCCGCGGTTACCGGCAAACCTGATCAAAAGGGGCGCGGTCAGGGCGGCAAAGGCGTGCAGAAGCAGGATCGCGAGCATGTCAGGGCTCGATCAGACCGGAGCGGATCGCGTACCGGGTCAGTTCCTGCCGGTCCTTCAGGCCCAACTTGGCCAGGATGTTGGACCGGTGGCGCTCCACCGTCTTGACGCTGATGAACAGCAGCTCGGCGATCTCGCGCGTGGAGTGCCCCTCGGCGACGAGCTTGAGGACCTCCTCCTCGCGCTCGGTCACGGGACGGGCCGGGATCTCGCCGGTACGGGCGCGTTCGAGGTAGTCGCGGACGAGCGCCGTCTCCGCGCCCGGATAGAGGAAGGACTCGTCGCGCATCGCCGCGTGGCAGGCCTCGACCAGGTCGCGGTCGGCCACGGATTTCGGGACGAAGCCGGCCGCGCCGACCCGCAGGGCCTCGAAGAAGTACTGCTCGTTGTCGTACATGGTGAGGATGAGGATCCGCAGGCCGGGCTGGCGGCGGGTCAGCTCGCGCGCGGCCTGGAGCCCGGTCATCCGCGGCATCGCGATGTCCAGCACGGCCAGGTCCGGCGGGTCGGCCGCGGCCAGGGCCACGGCCTCGGCGCCGTCGGCGGCCTCGGCGATCACCTTCAGGTCGGGTTCGTTGTCGAGAATCAGCCGTACGCCCCGGCGGACGAGCGCGTGGTCGTCGGCCAGCAGGATGCGGGTGGGCGTGGCCGGGCGGCTCCCGTCGGCGGGCGTGCTCATGCGGTGCCTCCCAGGGGTGCGGTCGAGCGGGCGGGAACGTGCAGCGACACCGCGGTGCCGCCGCCCGGCGCCGGCTCGACGGTGAGCGTGGCGCCGATCAGAAGCGCGCGTTCGCGCATGCCCCGGATGCCGGCGCCCTCGGTGGCGGCGCCCAGGCCCCGGCCGTCGTCGCGCACGCACAGACGTACCCCATCGGGCTGGTTCCGCAGTGACAGCTCGACGTGGTGGGCGCCGGAGTGGCGGGCCGCGTTGGTCAGACCCTCCTGGGCCACGCGGTAGACGACCAGCTCGACGTCCTTGCCGAGCGGAGGCAGATCGGAGGCCACCTGGCGGCGGACGGTCAGCCCGGCCGTGGTGAACTCGGTGGCCAGCGCGCGCAGGGCACTGGACAGGCCGAGTTCCTCGAGTACGCCGGGACGAAGCCGGCGGGCGATGCGGCGGATCTCGTCGAGGCTGTTGCGGGTGCTCTCCTGGGCCTGGCGCAGCTGATCGCGGACGGGGCCAGGGGAGGAGTCGGCGACGCGCTTGAGGTCCAGAAGCACGGCGGTCAGCGTCTGACCGATCTCGTCGTGCAGCTCCTGGGCGATGCGGTGCCGTTCCTCCTCCTGCGCGGCGAGCGCCCGGCCGGCGCTCGACGCGCGTTCGTGCTCCAGGCGTTCGAGCATGGTGTTGAAGGCGTGCATGAGCGCGCTGATCTCGCCCTGTCCCTCGGCGGCCAGGCGCGTGCCGGGCCGCAGCAGGTCGATCGTCGTCATGACGCGCGTGACCCGGGCCAGCGGCCGCAGGCCCACCCGGAGCAGCGCGGCGTTGGCGATCAGCGTCGCGACCGTGCCCGCAAAGATGATCACGGCCTCGGTCAGGCGCGCCGTCGCCGAGACGGTGACCGGCGCGAAGAGCAGCACCAGCGCCGCCACGGTGAGCACGGCCGCGTTCAACGAGAAGATTCGCCAGAACAACGACACAGGGCCACCCATCCGATCGGTTTCAGGTCCACGTCAAGCCTGCCGGTTCGGTGACCTGCGCGTCCATCCGTGCCGACCCCCATACGCGACCGTGGGGGGCGTCACCGCTCAAGTGTGGGGCGCGACCGGCCCTGCCGCCGCGACGTCCCCGAGCGGGCGGTCGAAGTCGTCTCGGCGTGCCTGCCGGCCGCCACGGAAGGCGAGGAGGGCGGTCGCCGCGGCGAAGCCGAAGCCGGCGAACGGCTGCACCACCGGCATGGCGATGCCGGCTACGAAGAGCGTTATCAACGCGGCGTAGGCGATGCCGTACGGTCGCCGGCCCGCGCGGTTGATCGCGACCCCCATCACCACGGCGGCGACGACGAGCAGGAAAGAGGCGGACAGGGCGGTGGCGAACAGTGCGGGGCCGTACGCGGTGTCGCCGTTGAGCGTCGCCATGCCCGGAACGCCGGCCAGGTGCGCGCGGCCGATGCCGGGCTGCACGAAGGCGGCGCTGCCGAAGGTGGCGGCCAGGAAGACGTTGGCGATCGTGGTGAGGGCCAGCCCCGCGAACGCCGGTTTACTTCCGAGCGAGAAGGCCAGTCCGCTGGCGCCCAGAATGGCGAGCGCGGCGCCGAAGACGCTGGCGCCGAGGTGGCTGACCAGGAAAATATCGGTGGTTGTGTACTCGGCGTAGGCGGTGAAATCGGAGACGGGCGGCTGATGGCTGAGGGTGCTCAGGCCGAGCAGCACGCCGTGGGCGGGAAGCGCCCAGACGAAGGCCTTCATTGCAAAAATCCTTTCGCGAGGTCGCGCGCCTGCTCGTGGGCGAGGCGGCGGGCGGAGGCGGCGTCGGCGGTGGCCAGGTTGGGGCGGAAGTGAACGGTGCGGATGTCGTCGACGCCGGCCCAGCGCAGCCAGTCCTCGAGGTACGGCGCCTGGAAATCGGTGCCGAAGGCCGGGCCGCGGCCGGGGCCGTAGACGGCGCTCGTGTAGATGACGGCGGCCCGCTTGCCGCGCAGCAGCCCGCGGTAGCCGGCCTCGGGGTCGAAGCCGAAGACCAGGCCGGGCTGGCTGACGACGTCGATGAACTGCTTGAGGATGTACGGGATTCCGGCGTTCCACATGGGGACGCTGAACAGATGACGGTCGGCCGCGTCGAACCGCCGGAAGGTGGCGATGGCCGCGTTCCAGGCGTCTGCCTCCGCGCCACGCGGCTCCTCGCCGGCGAAAACAGCCATCTTGGCCGCCGCCGCGTCCGGGCCGAACGCCGGCAGGGTCCCGTCCCAGAGGTCGTACGTCTCGAGGTCCAGCGGCGAGGGGTCCGGCGACGCGGCGTCCAGCGACGAGGGGTCCGGCGACGCGGCGTCCAGCGGCGAGGGGTCCGGCGATGGGGTGTCCGGCGACGCGGTGTCGTGGGAGTCGCGGATGGTGTCCAGGAATGTGGTGGCGAGGGCCAGCGACTCCGAGCGGGGGCCGCGCGGTGAGGCGGACAGGTGCAGCAGCTTCATGATGATCTCCTGACGTAAGAATGCGTGCGCACGCACATTCTTGCTCTGATGCGTGCGCACGCACAAGAGTTGGTTAGGCTTCGGTGATGAGTGACACCTTGGCCGCGTGGGCGGCTCTGCTGCGGGTGCACGCGGCCCTGGTCCCGCGGCTCGACAAGGAGCTTCAGGCGGCCTGCAATCTGCCGTTGACCTGGTACGACGTGCTGCTGGAGCTGAACTCCGCCCCCGGTCGCAAGCTCAGCATGGGTGAGCTGGGCGAGGTCGCTGTCGTCAGCCGCACCCGGGCCAGCCGCGTGGTCGACAGCCTGGTCGCCGCCGGGCTGGTCGCCCGTGAGGCCAATCCCGGCGACAAGCGCTCCGCCTACGCCGTCATCACCGAGGAGGGGCGCCGGCGCCTGCGCGAGGCGGCCCCGGTCTATCTGGCCGGCATCGCACGGCACTTCACGTCCCGGATGAGCGCGGCTGAAGCCCGTACCGTCGCCAAGGCCCTGGAGAAGGTGCTTGCCGAGCAATGAGAAGGCCCCGCCGGCGAGCGGGGCCTTCTCGGTGAGTGAGTCCTGGCGGAAGGATCAGGAGGCGGCCGGGGCCGGAGCCGGGGAGGCGGTCGCGCGGACCACCGCGGTGGCCGGGTTGCCGTCGACGGCGGCGGCCAGTTGGGGGACCAGGCCGTCCAGCAGGAACGGCAGGCTCAGCGGGCTGATGAACGACGTCGCGCCGCCCAGCAGCTCCTCGTCCTCGAGGAAGACGTCGCGGGCCTCGGTCTTCACCTTCAGCTTGGCGTACAGGGCGTCGGCGTGGATCTTCGCCTTGTCCGTCTCGTAGTTCGGCACCAGCCACACCATCGCGTCCACGTCGAGCAGGTCCGTGCGTTCGCGGCTGATGCTGACGCCGAACTCCTTGCCGGTCAGCGCGTCCAGGTCGGCCGGCAGCGTGAAACCGAGGTCGGTCAGCAGGCGGCCGCGCGGATCCTTCGTGCCGTAGACGTAGTAGCCCTCCCACGTCGTCGCCATCAGGGCGCTCTTGCCGGCGAACTCGGGATGCGCCGACTTGGCGGCCGTGATTCTGCCCTCGACGTCGGTGACGATCTTCTCGCCCTGTGCGGTGCGGCCGACGGATTTAGCGACCGTACGCAGCGTGTCCTGCCAGCTGATGCCGTAGTCGATGCCGCCCTTGGGCTGGGCCACCACCGGCGCGATCTTCGACAGCGTGTCGTAATCGGACTGGGTGATGCCCGAGTAGAGGCCGATGATCAGGTCGGGGCGCTGGGCCGCGATCTTCTCGAACTGGTAGCCGTCGGTGTTCGACAGGACGGCCGGCTTGGCGTTCGCGCCCAGCTCGTCCTGGGCCCACGGCCAGATGGCGCCCGGATGTTCCCCGAACCACTCGGTGGTGGCGACCGGGACGACGCCGAGCGCGAGCAGCGAGTCCTGCTCGGTCAGGCCGGCCACGACGATGCGCTTCGGCTCCGCCTTGATTTCGGTGGTGCCGTACTTGTGCTCGATGGACACCGGGAAGGTGTCGGTGGCGCCCGAAGCGGTGGTGGACGACGGTGACTCGCCCGAGTCGCCGCTGCCGCATGCCCCGAGCATCACGACGGCCGCAGCGAGCACGCTGATGGATCGGCGCATGGAAACCCCTCTCGAAAGACCTGTGAGCGGCATAGTAGGTTAGCCTCGCCTAACTAGTCGAGAAGGGGTCGGATGACCGCGGTGCGCAGGAAACGAACTGTGGTCCTGGCGTTCGCCGTCGCCGCGCTCCTCGTCACCGCGGCGCTGAGCCTCGCGATCGGCACCCGGTCGGTGCCCCTGGCCGACGTGTGGCGGGTTCTCGGGCACGCCGACGGCTCGGTGGCGTCCGATGTGGTCAGAGGGCTGCGGATTCCCCGCACCCTGCTCGGCATCGGCGTGGGCGCCTCGCTCGGCCTGGCCGGCGCGCTCATGCAGGCGCTGACCCGCAACCCGCTCGCCGAGCCCGGCCTGCTCGGCGTCAACCTCGGCGCGTCCACCGCCGTGGTCGTCGCCATCGCCTTCCTCGGCGTCGGCAACGCCGGTGGGTACGTGTGGTTCGCGTTCGCCGGCGCGGCGCTCACCGCCGCCGCCGTCTTCGCGGTCGGTGGCACCGGCCGCAACCCCACACCCGAACGCCAGGTTCTGGCCGGTGTCGCCATCACCGCGGTGCTCGGCGCCTTCGTCTGGGCCGTGCTCGTCACCAGGCCCGAGGCGTTCAACCGTTACCGCTACTGGGATGTGGGCTCGCTCGCCGACCGCGACGCGAGCACTGTCACCCAGGTCGCCCCGTTCATGCTGATCGGCATCGTGCTGGCCCTGGCTCTCGGTCGCCGCCTCAACGCGCTCGGCCTGGGCGACGAGGCCGCCGTGGCGCTCGGCGCCAGCCCGAGAGTCATCCGCCTGCTCGGCATCGCCGCCATCACCCTGCTCTGCGGCGCCGCCACGGCCGCGGTCGGCCCGATCTGGTTCCTGGGCCTCGCCGTGCCGTACGTCGCCCGGCTCCTCACCGGCCCCGACCATCGCTGGGTCCTGATCTATTCGCTGGTGGTGGGCCCGACGGTGCTGCTGGTCGCCGACATCATCGGCCGCGTCGCCGTGGCCCCGTCCGAGCTTCAGGCCGGCGTCGTCACCGCGTTCGCCGGCGCGCCCGTCTTTCTGGCCCTCTGCCGCCGGCGCCGCCTGGGAACGCTATGACGGCCCGGCTTCTCATCGCCAAGGGGCCGGTGCGACTGCGCTTGCCCGTACGCCCACTGGTCGTCGGCGCCGTGCTGGCCGTGACGGCGCTCGCGATCGCGGTGGTGAACCTGGCCTCGGGCGACTTCCCGGTGCCGGTCGGCGAGGTCTTCAAAACGCTGATCGGCCAGGGCGACGCCGGCACCGAGTTCATCGTGCTCACCCTGCGCCTGCCGCGGGTGCTGGTCGCGCTGCTCGCGGGCGCGGCCCTCGGCGCGAGCGGCGCCATCTTCCAGAGCCTCACGCGCAACGCGCTCGGCAGCCCCGATTTCGTCGGCTTGACCGTGGGCGCGGCGACCGGCGCGCTTCTGGCCATTCTGGTCTTCCACGTGCGGGGTGTGCCGGTCGCCGTGGCCTCTGTCGCCGGCTGCCTGGCCACGTCCGTCGTGATCTATCTGCTGGCCTTCAAACGCGGCGCCCAGCCGTTCCGCCTGGTGCTCATGGGCATCGGCGTGTCCGCGCTGCTCGAGGCGTTCAACTCCTACCTGGTGCTGCGGGCCCGCCTGACCGACGCCCTGCAGGCGCAGCACTGGCAGATCGGCAGCGTCGGCGGCCGCTCGATGCTGGACGTGGCCATGGTCGGCCTCCCACTGCTGGTGATCCTGCCCCTCGTCATCGGCCTCGGCCGCGACATGTCGATGCTGCGCCTGGGCGACGAGACGGCCGCGCTCCAGGGCGTGCCCGTCGAACGTCGCCGGATCGCCCTGGCCCTGGCCGGTGTCCTGCTCACCGCGGCCGCCGTGGCCGCGGCCGGCCCGATCGGCTTCGTGGCGCTGGCCGCGCCCCACCTCGCGGCCCGCTTGACGCGCGGAGCGGGTCCCGGGGTGCTGCCCGCGGCCGCGATGGGCGCCGCTCTGTTGACCGCCGGCGACTGGCTGGCCCAGCGGGTGCTGCCGGAACAGGACCTGCCGGTCGGAGTGGTGACCGCCGCCCTGGGCGGCGCCTATCTGACCTGGCTCCTGGTGCACGAGTGGCGCCGGGGAAGAGCACGAGCGTGAAGGGCGAGGGCTGATGAGTGTGCGGTTGCGGGGCGAGGAGCTGACTCTCGCCTACGAGGAGCGGGTGGTCGCCGAGGGGCTGAGCGTGGGCATCGCCGACGGGTCCTTCACGGTGATCGTGGGCCCCAACGCCTGTGGCAAGTCGACGCTGCTCAAGGCGCTCGCCCGCGTCCTCAAGCCGGTGTCGGGCACGGTTCTGCTCGACGGGAACGGCATCACGTCGTACGCCTCCAAGGAAGTCGCCCGGCGGCTCGGCATGTTGCCGCAGAGCCCGGTCGTGCCGAACAGCATCGTGGTCGAGGATCTGGTCGGGCGGGGGCGGTACGCGCACCAGCGGATGTTGCGGCAGTGGTCGGCCGAGGACGAGGCGGCGGTGGCCGAGGCCATGCGGCTGACCGAGGTGAGCGAACTGGCCGACCGGTTCGCCGAGGAGCTGTCCGGCGGGCAGCGGCAGCGGGTGTGGCTGGCGATGGTGCTCGCTCAGCAGACCGGCATCCTGCTGCTCGACGAGCCGACGACCTTCCTCGATCTGGCCCACCAGTTCGACGTGCTGGACATCTGCGCCGATCTGCACGAGCGGGGGCGCACGATCGTGGCCGTTCTGCACGATCTCAATCACGCCTGCCGCTACGCCACCGACCTGATCGTGATGAAGGCGGGCCGTGTCGTGGCGCAGGGGCCACCGGCCGAGGTGATGACGCCGGCCCTGGTGGAGGAGGTGTTCGGGGTGCCGTGCCGGGTGATGGACGACCCGGAGACCGGCACGCCGATGGTCGTCCCGGCCGACCGGGCCCGCCGGCGGGCCGCGCACAACTAACGTATAAGTTCCGTACACCTGTTGTTCATGTTTGCGGAGTTACCGTTACGGCATGATCCGCCCGCTCGTCGCCGACGCTCGTGACCTCGCCGAACGGCTGCTGGCCGACCTGCCGGAGCGATGGCAGCACTCGGCCGGGGTGGCCGAGCGGGCCACGCAGATCAGCGCGACGGTCAGCGCCGAGGAGGCCGACGTTCTCGTGGCGGCCGCGTGGCTGCACGACATCGGCTACGCGGAGGCGTTGGTGGACACCGGTTTCCACCCGCTCGACGGCGCACGTCACCTCCAGCGGCTCGAGTGGCCGATGCGGATCGCCGGGCTGGTCGCCCACCACTCGGGCGCGATCTGTGTGGCGCACGTCAAGGGGCTCGAGAGCGCGCTCGCCGAGTTTCCTCAGGAGCACACGCCGGTCAGCGACGGGCTGACGTACGCCGATCAGACCGTGGGGCCTTACGGGCGCAGCATGGACTTCGAGGACCGGATGGCCGACATGCTCCGCCGGCACGGTCCCGGCTCGCCGAACGCGGCCGTGCACTCCCGCCGCGCGCCGATGCTGCGCGCGGCCGTGCAGCGTGTGATGTCACGGCTGAGCATCCCGGCCGGCGTGCGCGCCGCCTGAGCGGCCAGGTCGCAGCCCGAGCGGTCAGGCCGCCGCCTGGGTCAGGGCCCGCTCCGTCTTGGTGTGCTGGAACTCGGCCGGGGCGATGCCGTCCTTGCGCAGCGCCCGGGACACCCGGGCCGACACCGCCGCGGCCTCGTCGACCGGGCACTTGGTGGAGAGCTCCAGCAGGGCCGAACCGTCGGGGTAGACCCAGCGTTCCGCGGTCAGGGCCAGGCCGCGCACCTTCACGCGACGCTTGCGCGCCTTGACGGGGCCGAACGTCCTGAGGTCGTCGAGCTCGCATGGTGCGTACACCGAAAGCAGCCGCCGCTGGCGCGCCGAGAGCAACGACGTCAGGGGTTTCCCGGCCTTCAGAGCCTGAGCCACACTGCCCTTGCCCAGCTGTTGCTTGAGCGCGCCCGAGCAGACGTAGTTGCCGGGCATGGCGTCGACCTCGACGTGGAAGCCGGGGGAGCGGCGCAGCCAGCCGGGGACGGTGCGCGTGTGCATCGGGCGCAGCTTGACGACGATGTCGTCGGGGCGGCCCGCCCGCTCGCGGACCCGCACGACGATGCCGTCGCGCTTGAGCGCCAGCGCGGGGGTGTCGAGGAAGTAGACCTTCCGGGCCTGGCCACCGACGGGACCACCGTCCGGAATGAGGAGCTTCAGCTCCACCAGGTCGGCCTGACGGGAAATAACCCGCAGGTCATCGGCCTGATCCGACGGCGGTTGCCAGAATCCCCACATAGAAGGTCGCGAACTCACTCGAACAACCGTACATGACCTTCCGTTAAACGATCATCAACGGGGGGCCATTTCTCGTTAATCCTCCGTTAACCCGTACGGGGCCTCGCGCTCGACGAAGTCGCGGAACCGGGCGGCGGCCGGTCCCAGGCGCCGGTCGGTACGCCACGTGAGGCCGACCACCCGCTCGGCGCCCGGAGCGGCCAGGGCCAGCCCGATGGTGCCGGAGGCGCCGACGAACTGCTCGGGCACCAGCGCCACGCCCAGGCCGGCGCCGACCAGGCCCTCGATCGTGGCCAGGTCGCCGATCTCGAAGGCGACCCGCGGCGTCACCCCGGCCGCCTGGAACAGATCGTCGACCAGTTGCCGGAAGCCGAAGCCGGGCGGGATCGTCACGAAGTCCTCCTTCGCCACCTCGGCCAGCGGCACGGTCCTGGTCCTCGAGGCCCAGCGGTGGTCCGGCGGGACGATCAGGGCCAGGCTCTGGGTCTGCAGAGCGATCCAGCCGTACGGCCCGGACGGGCGCGGTGAGATGAGAGCGAGCTCCGAGAGGCCCGCGTCGAGGTCGCGCAGCATCTCGTGGCCGGGCTCCTGCCGCAGCTCGATCCGCATGCGCGGGGCCCGGCGGCGGACGTCGCGCAGGATGCGCGGGACGAGCGAGGTCGCCATCGAGTCGAGGAAGGCCAGCCGCACGGTGCCCGACGAGGGGTCGAGCAGGCCGGCCAGGTCGCTGCGAAGGCGGTCGTGCCGGTCGACGATGTCGCGGGCGGCGGCCAGCGTCACCTCGCCGAGCGGATTGGGGTGCACGCCGCGGGCGTCGCGCTCGAACAACCGGGCCCCGACCTCGTCCTCGAGGCGCTTCAGCAGCCGGGACAGGGTGGGCTGGGTGGTGCCGAGCGCGGTCGCGGCCCCGGTGACGTGGCGGTGCTCACCCAGGGCGAGCAGCGCGCGGAGGTCTTCGATGAGCACGGCTCGGATCATACGGTGTACGCATCGCAGCAATTGATCTTATGCATTGGACGCATGGAAATTCCGGGCGGAGAGTCGAGCGGGTGAGCACCCATCGCGCCGGTACGCCCGGCTATCGCCGGATCTGCCTGGCCCTGTTCGCGGCCGGGGTCGCCACGTTCGCCCTGCTCTACAGCACGCAGGCGCTGCTGCCGGACCTGGCCGGCGCGTTCGGGGTGACGCCCGCGCAGAGCGCCTGGTCGCTGTCGCTGGCCACGGTCGGCCTGGGCGTGGCGCTGCTGATCACCGGGCCACTGTCGGAGAAGGTCGGCCGCACCCGGCTGATCCATCTGTCGCTCGCGCTCTCGGCGGTCGTCGGGCTGGCCTGCGCGGTGGCCCCGACCTGGCACGTGCTGCTCGCGCTGCGGCTGGTGCAGGGCGTCACGCTGGCCGGGCTGCCCGCCGTGGCCACCGCCTATCTGCGGGAGGAGCTGCACCCCGGCACGCACGCGAGGGCGGCCGGGCTCTACATCGGCGGCACCGCGCTCGGCGGCATGGCCGGTCGTCTCGTCACCGGGTGGGTCGCCGAGGCGTACACCTGGAGATGGGCCTTGGCCGCGGTGGCCCTGGTCGGGGTGGTCTGTGCCGTCGTGGTGGCCGTGCTGCTGCCGGGGTCGCGCAATTTCGTGCCCCGGCCGACGGCGGCCATGACCAGGCGTGCGCTCAGCGACCCGGCGCTGCTCAGCCTCTACGCGATCGGCGCCTGCGCGATGGGCGCGTTCGTCTCCGTCTACAACGCCATGGGCTTCCGGCTGACCAGCGCCCCCTTCCTGCTCGGCGCGGGCGCGGCCGGCGCGGTCTTCCTGGTCTATCCGGTGGGCACGCTGAGCTCGGCCGTCTCGGGCCGATTGGCCGATCGGTACGGCCGGCGCGCGGTCATGCCGTTCGGATGCCTCCTGACCGCCGTGGGCCTGCTGCTCACCTTGCCGGACAAGCTCCCGGTCATGGTGGTCGGGCTGGCCGTGATGACCGCCGGGTTCTTCTGCGTGCACGGCGTGGCCAGCGGCTGGGTGCCGGTGCGGGCGCACGCCGGTGGAGTGCCGGCCGGGCAGGCGGCCTCGCTCTACCTGTTCGCCTACTACGCGGGCTCGTCGATCTTCGGCAGCCTGGCCGGCACGGCCTGGTCGCTGGGCGCGTGGCCGGCCGTCGTGGCGCTCGCCTCGGTCTTCGTGGGCGCCGGCGGGGTCCTCGCGATGACCCTGCGGCGTGTACCCGCTCTGAAGCCAGCCGTCCGCTGAACGCCGGAACTTCATCCCGAGTTGCGGCAATTACGCCTCTTGAGGGAACTCTTGGGAGTGTTTTACGACTTTCCCAGTCGACTTTGATCAGATGGCCGCGTGGCCCGGCGAGTCTTTCTGCACATCGGTGCGCCGAAAACCGGCAGCACCTACATCCAGAACGTCCTGTGGGGAAACGCGGACCTCCTCCGCGACCGCGCCGGCGTTCTGGTCCCGCACACCCTCTACGCCCACGACCAGGGCATGGCCGATCTGCGGGAGGTGCCCTGGTACGACCCGTCGTCGGGCTGGACCTGGGACCGCCTGGCCGGGCTGGCCGCCGCGTGGCCGGGCGACGCGGTGATCAGCAGTGAGGGGCTGGGCGCGGCCACGCGGGAGCAGGCGGCGCGGGCGCTGGAGAGCTTCGGCGGCGCCGAGGTGCACGTCATCGTGGCCGGGCGCGACCTGTGGCGCACGCTGCCTTCGATGTGGCAGCAGAGCATCCGGGGCCGCAGCACCTGGCGCTTCGAGGACTTCCTGTCGGCCGTCGAGAAGGGCCGCTACCAGGCCTTCTGGGACGAGCACACGGCCGATCGGATGCTGCGCCGCTGGGGCGACCTGCTGCCGCCCGGGCAGCGGCATCTGATCACCGTGCCGCCCGCCGGAGCGCCGTACGACCTGCTGTGGCAGCGCTTCGCCGGTGTCATCGGGGTCCCCGCCGACCTCTGCGAGCCCTCGGAGCCCACCGCGAACGTCTCGCTCGGCGCGGCCGAGATCGAGCTGCTGCGCCGGGTCAACCAGGCCCTGGGCGACCTGTACCCGCACCGGGTGCCCTATCAGCGGGTCGTCCAGCGGCACCTGGTCGACGCGGTCCTCAAACAGCGGGCCAACACGCTGCGCTTCGGCATCGGCGCCGACCGGGCGGCCTGGGTCCTCTCGGTGGCCGAGGAACAGATCGCCACGCTGCGCGACTATCCGTGCGACATCGTGGGCGACCTGGACGAGCTGCGCCCGGTGGCCGTGCCGGTGACCGGGCCCACCCCCGACCAGCTGCCGGACACCCAGGTGCTGGAGGCGGCGATCGACACCATCGTGGGCATGCTCGGGCACGCCGCCTCGCTCGACCGGCCGCTGGAGAAGCGCCCGCCGGGCCCGCTGACCCGGCTGCGTGGCATGAAGCGCCGGCTGCGCGACACGGTCACTTTCGGCACCCGCGTAACCGATCCGGCCGACCGGGTACCCGGGGCGCGCCGCCGGGCTTAGCCTGGGCCCATGCCGTACGTCGCCGCCCGCGACGGCCGCCGGCAACGCGGCCCTCAGGATCGGGCACCCTCCGTCCCCGAACGACTCGACGACCTTCGTGGCCACAGCGTGGGGGTGCTGGAGCTCCCGCACCACATGGCCGCCGGTCACAAGTCCCGCCGCCGGTTCGATCTGGAGGACCCCGCGCAACAGCGGCTGGCCTATCAGACCGTGCTGTGCCAGGCCGCGGACTGCTGCGAGATCAACGATCTCCTGCATCCCGGCGTGCTCCGCCGTCTCTGGCGCCACCTGCACATTCCCGACCGCGTCCGGCAGGCGTGGGAGAACCGTTATCCCGATCTCAGCACGCCCGCGCCGGCGTCCGAGACCAAGATCCCGACGGCCGACCTGATCGCGCCGCGCACCGACGACGGCTTCCGCCGCGCCGGGCGCCGGCCGACCGCCTCGGTGCCGGCCGATCGCCTGACCGCTTCGCAGATGATCGCCGCCCGCACGGCCTCCAGCCGTTGATCTCGGTTCGGGGCATCGGCCTGGGCCTGGCCGCCGTCGCCCGCCCGGGGTACATCAACCTGGGCCGCGACGCCGACCTGCCCGCCGACCGCACTGTCGACGCGATGCGCTCGCTGGTGTTCGCGCTGCTCGACGAGGCGTACGCCCAGGGGGTCCGCTATTTCGACGTCGCCCGGTCCTACGGCCGCGCGGAGGAGTTCCTGGCCGCGTGGCTGGTCGCCCGCGATCCGGTGGGCGTCGTCGTGGGCAGCAAATGGGGTTACACCTACACCGCCGGCTGGCGGGTCGACGCCGACGTGCACGAGGTCAAGGACCACAGCGTGGCCACCTTCGACCGGCAGATCGAGGAGACCCAGGACCTGCTCGGCGAGCGCCTCGACATCTACCACGTCCACTCGGTCACCCCGCACAGCCCGGCGCTGACCGACAAGGTGCTGCACCGCCGGCTGGCCGGTCTGGCCGCACAGGGCATCATCGTCGGCGTCTCCACGAGCGGTCCGGCCCAGGCCACGGCGATTCGAGAGGCTTTGGCCGTACGCATCGACGGCGAACCCTTGTTCCGCAGCATCCAGGCCACGTGGAACCTGCTCGAGACCTCGGCCGGCCCGGCCCTGGCCGAGGCCCACGAGGCGGGCTGCCTGGTCATCGTCAAGGAGGCGATGGCCAACGGCCGCCTGGCCGCCATGCCTTCCCTGGGTGCCTCGCCGGACGCGGTCGCCTTGGCCGCGGCCCTGCGGCAGCCGTGGGCCAACGTGGTGCTCTCCGGCGCGGCCACCCGCGAACAGCTCGACTCGAACCTGCGCGCCCCGGCCCTCGACGTCGACCTCGACGCGCTGGCCGACCTGGCCGAGCCACCCGAGAAATACTGGTCGCACCGCTCGACCCTGGCCTGGAGCTGACTCAGGCGGCGGTGACGCGGCGGGACTTCACCTCGTACATGGCGCCGTCGGCCCGGCGCAGCACCGAGACGGCGTCGTCGCCGGGAGCGGCCCGGACCGCACCGACGCTCACGCCGACCGAGGCGTGCTCGCCGGTGACCACGAACGGCGCGGCGAAGGCGGCCTCGATCCGCGGCACCACCTCGGCCGAGGCGTCGCGGCAGAGGACGACGAACTCGTCGCCGCCGTACCGGGCGAGCAGGTCGGTCCCACGGACGCAGCCCGTCAGGCGTACGGCGACCTGTCGCAGCAGTTGATCCCCGGCGACGTGACCCAGGCCGTCGTTCACCGCCTTGAAGCCGTCGAGGTCGCAGAACAGGATGAGCGGGGCCGCTCCGGAGGCCAGCTCGGCGTCCAGCGCGTCCAGGAACTTCTTGCGGTTGGCCAGGCCGGTCAGCGCGTCGTGGGTGGCCTCGTGGGCCAGCGCCCGCTCGGCCCGCGACCGCTGCGCCGACAGCATGCCGATGCGGACCATCACCATCGGCACGATCACCGCCGTGCCGACCGCCAGCAGCACGGCGTCGATCGGCCGGCCGGCGAGCTGCTGGACGGCGGCCACGATCGGGTTGAGCGCGAGCGCGCCACCCAGGAAGGCGAGCCGCCCCGGGCCGAGCCGGTCCACCGAGACCGGGCCGGGGCGCTGCAACTGGTCCATCGAACGGTCGGCGACGCCGGCCCCGGCCACGATGTATCCGGCCAGGAAGAGCGTGTCGACCCAGCCCGGCCGGGTCAGCGGGGTGTCGGCGGCGTACCAGAGCAGGCTCAGATTGCCCACGAGGGCCAGCGGCAGGACCACGACGAAGGCGCGCAGGGCGAGCAGCGACTCCCGGCCGGCGCTCTCCACCCGCAGCAGGGCGCCGAGCATCCCGGCCAGGCACAGGGCCATCACGAGCAGGCCGGCCCGCGAACCGGTGGACATGGCCGTGGCGTCCAGCCTCGGCTGCACCAGCACGGTCCAGAGCAGCCCGACGAGGCCCACGGCCATCACGGCCGCGTCGAGGATGCCGCCGATGTCGCCGCGCCCGTGCCGCAGCACGATCCACACGGCCGCCGCGAGCAGCAGCAGATGGCCCGCCACGATGAAGACCAGCGAGGTCAGGTCGCGGTTGTCGGTCAGGCCGAGCTGGATCGCGGCCCACAGGCCGCCGGCGTTGATGACGGCGAGCCCGGCGACGATGAGCACCGACGGCCCGCGCCGCTTCCGCAGAGCGAGAGCGGCCGGCACCAGGGACGCCGAGCCGATCAGGAAGTACAGCAGGGGATGGGCGCCCTCCGGCGCCATCGGATAGGCCGAGGCCGCCAGGAGAGCCACCACGGCGTACGCGAGCAGGGGTCCCCGGGGCATGACGCGCCCATCGCCCGCCCGGCCGCCGACTTGAGCATTTCTTCGCATCGGGCAGGATCGGGTGGATGACACGGATCGAGGAGTTCCCGGTGCCCGGCGGCCCGTACGCCCTGGCGACCGGCGCCGACGGCGCCCTCTGGTACACGCTGGTGACGCTCGGGCAGGTCGGGCGGCTCGTGCCCGCGGCGACGTTCGACGTCGGGCCCGCCTCCCGGCCGACGATCATCACGGCCGGGCCGGACGGGGCGCTCTGGTTCACGTCGTACGGGACGCACCGGCTCGGCCGGATCACGCCCGCCGGCGAGTTGAGCGAGGTCACCCTGCCGACACCGTCGGCCGGTCCGTTCGGCATCGCGGCCGGCCCGGACGGGGCGATGTGGTTCACCGAGAGCGCGGCCGACCGGATCGGGCGGGTGACGGCCGACGGCTCGGTGACCGAGTTCCCCACCGGCTCCTTCCCGTCCGCCATCACGGCCGGGCCCGACGGCGCGATGTGGTTCACCCTCAACCAGGGCAACGCGATCGGCCGCGTCGACATGAACGGCGCGACGGCGGTTCATCCGCTGCCGACCGAGGGCGCGGCCCCGGTCGGCATCACCGCGGGCCGCGACGGCGCCCTGTGGTTCGTCGAGATCGGCGCCGGTCAGATCGGCCGCGTCACCCCGGACGGCGCCATCACCGAGTTCCCGCTGCCCGACCGGGCCGGGCGCCCGCACGCCATCACGGCGGGCCCGGACGACCGGTTGTGGTTCACCGAATGGGCCGGCAACCGGATCGGCTCGATAACCCCCGAGGGCACGATCGAGTCGTACGACCTGCCGACCCCCGGCAGCGAGCCGCACGGCATCGCGCTCGGCCCGGACGGGGCGGTCTGGGCGGCCCTGGAGACCGGCGCCCTGGCCCGCCTGGAAGTACGGCCTCGGTAGGCTGCGGCCCGTGGGAGCGACGATCGACGCGGTGATGTGGCCGGACCGTCCGTGGCGGGAGCTGCGGGGCGAGTGGGAGCGGGCCGAGCGGCTCGGCATCGGGCGGGGCTGGCTCTGGGACCATCTCGTTCTCGGTGGGCGGCCGGTCTGGCACGACGCGTACGCCGTGCTCGCCGCCGCCGCGGCCACCACGAGCACCATCGGGGTCGGCACGATGGTGACCGCGCCCAACTTCCGTCACCCCGTCACCACGGCCAAGGCGGCGCTCGCCCTCGACGACGTGAGCGGCGGCCGGTTCGTGCTGGGGCTGGGCGCCTGCGGGCCCGGCGACGACGCCGAGGCGCTGGGCACGCCGCCGCTGAGCGCGGCCGAGCGGGGCCGCCGGTTCGTGGAGTTCACCGAGCACGTCCACACGCTGCTGACCGAGCCGGCGCCGACCCTGGAGGGCGAGTGGTTCACCGCCCGCGCGGCCGGCCTCGGCGGGGCCCTTCCGCGACGGCCGCCGCTGGCCGTGGCCGCGACCGGGCCGCGCGGGATCGCGCTGGCCGCCGAGCGGGCCGACTGGTTCGTCACGCAGGACGTCCGGAAGCGGTCGGCCACACCCCAGGCCGAGGTGGCGCGCCAGTTCGACCGGCTGCGGGAGGCGTGCTCGTCGGCCGGGCGGGCGATGCCGTCGACGGTGGTGGTGCTCGGCTACGGCGGTGAGCAGCCGCTCGCCTCGGCCGAGGCGCTCCGCGACTGCGTGGGCCGCTACACCGAGCTGGGCGCGACCCGCATCGCCGTGCTGTGGCCGCGTGGCGACGACGCGGAGCGGCAGTTCGCCGTACTGGAGAAAGCCGAGTTTACGGCGTAGAAACCTCCGATACTTCTGGCGGAATCACGCCGTCCTTAGTTTCTTCTCAGCTTGAGTCTCGCGAGTCATATCCTCGTATTCGCCTCGCACGCTTCTCCGGCTCCATTGACGATTTCTATCTGTCTGGAGACCGCTATGTTCGGAAATTCCGCATGAGCGGAGAAATCCGCGTCACCGGGGTGCGCCGGGTCTACGACATCGGCGCCGGCGGCTCGCTGACCGCCCTCGACGACGTCGCTCTCACCGTGGAGACCGGCACCTTCGTCAGCGTGATCGGGCCCAGCGGCTGCGGCAAGTCGACGCTGCTGCGGGCCGTGGCCGGGCTCGAGACGCCGGACGCCGGCCAGATCACCGTGGGCGGGCTCACGCCGGAGCGGGCGGCGGCCGACAAGATGCTCGGCCTGGTGCCGCAGACCCCGGCCCTGCTGCCGTGGCTGTCGGTCCTCAAGAACGTGTCGCTGCCCAAGAAGGTGAACCGCAGGAAGGGCCGCAGCACGGCCGACATGGTCGACCTGCTGAGCAAGGCCGGGCTGGGCGACGTCATGCACAAGCTGCCGTCGCAGATCTCGGGCGGCATGCAGCAGCGGGCGGCGATCGTGCGCGCCTTCGGCCTGCACCCCGACGTCCTGCTCATGGACGAGCCGTTCTCGGCGCTCGACGAGTTCACCCGTGAGGCGCTCCAGGAGCAGCTGCTCGACCTGTGGGACGAGCTCAAGGCCACGGTCCTGTTCATCACGCACTCGGTCAGCGAGGCCGTGCGGCTCTCGGACCGGATCGTCGTGATGGCGCCCCGGCCGGGCCGGATCACCGACGTCATCGACATCGACCTTCCGCGCCCCCGTGGGCAGGCACTCTTGAAGACCCCGGAGTTCCACGCGTACGAGGACCTCGTGCGCGACCGGCTCCGCGGAGCGTTCCACTACGCGAATGCGATCGCCTCATGACCATCGCTGAGCCCGCAGTGCTTGTGGAAGCACGCAAGCGCGTCTCCCTGGCCTTCCTGCACCCGGCCAAATGGCTGCCGCTGGTGCTCATGCTGGCCGTGCTCGGCGCGCTGTGGCAGTGGGGCGCCGCCCGCATGCCGTACCTGCTGCCGCCGCTCGGCGACATCGGGCAGACCCTGACCCAGGACGCCGGCTACTACCTCGAGAACGCCCTCGTGACGCTGCGGGAAGCCGTGGGCGGCCTCGCCATCGGCACCGCGGTGGCCTTCGTGCTGGCGGTCGTGGTCAGCGAGTTCACGCTGGCCCGGCGGGCCATCATGCCGGTCGCGGTCATCCTCAACGTGACCCCGCTGGTGGCGATCGCGCCCGCGCTGGTGGTGGCGTTCGGTTTCGGGGCGGCGCCCAAGCTGATCGTGACCGGGCTGATCTGCTTCTTCCCGGTGCTCATCAACATGTCGATGGGTCTGCGGGCGGTGCCGCTGCCGGTGTTGCAGGTCTACCAGACCATGCACGCCTCACGGCTCGAGACGCTCTGGTACATCCGGGTTCCCAGCTCGCTGCCGTACCTGTTCGCGGCGCTGCGGATCGTCTTCCCGCTCTCGGTGGTGGGGGCGGTGGTCGCGGAGCTGTCGGCCGCGGGGTCGTCCAAGGGACTGGGCACGGCGATCAGCCTCGCCTCGTCCATGAACCGGCTGGCCGCCGTCTACGCGTCGATCGCGATCCTGGCCGTGCTCGGCTCCCTGCTGCTGCTGGTCGTGACGCTGCTGGAGCGCCGTCTCCTGCACTGGCACGAGACCCGCGCCGGCGCCAAATAAGTTAACGCTCTCTCTGACGGAGACTTTCCATGCGTACTCGTACCCTTTTTG
The DNA here is from genome assembly GCF_050956135.1 of Actinoplanes sp. CA-131856. Lineage (GTDB taxonomy): Bacteria > Actinomycetota > Actinomycetes > Mycobacteriales > Micromonosporaceae > Actinoplanes. The sequence continues at coordinate 4,241,169 of NZ_CP191849.1, forward strand.
CGGCTTTTTCGGCCGCCGCCCTTCTGATATCCACCGCCGCTTGCGGCTCGTCCTCTTCGTCCTCGGCCGCCGAGGCCGCGGCCGGCACCGCCATTTCGGCCGACCGCTGCGCGAAGAACAAGGCGGCCGGGAAGGTCACCTACCTGTCGGGCTACCAGTGGCAGGCGTCGGCCTCGATCCTGGAGTACGCCGCGGCCAAGAAGCTCGGCTACTTCGACGCGGTCTGCCTCGACGTCGCCATGCAGCCCGGCACCGGCGACACCAGCCAGAACACCAAGCTGCTGGCCAGCGGCAAGGTCACCTTCAGCCCGGTCAGCCAGCAGGACGTGCTCTCGGCCAACGCCAACGGCATCAAGGTCACGGGCATCTCCTCGTACTCGAACGTGGGTCTCGAGGTCCTGATGACCAAGACCGACGTCACCGACCTCAAGCAGCTGGACGGCACGACACTGGGCCAGAAGGGCGCCATGCCGATCGGGGTGCAGGCGATGCTGGTGCAGGCGGGCGCCGACTTCGGCTCGGTCAAGCAGGTGACGGTCGGCTACGACCCGTCCGTGCTGACCCGGGGACAGGTCAAGTCGCTCACCGGCTTCATCTCCAACGAGCCCAATCAGCTCAAGGCGGCCGGCACGCCGGTGACCGTCTGGCGGCCGTACGACTACAAGGTGCCCGGCTCGCTCGGCGCGATGGCCGTGAACCCCGACTTCGCGGCGAAGAACCCGACCGCCGTGCAGGACTTCCTCCGGGCCGGCCTGCACGCCTTCGCCTACTGCGAGGACAACGCCGAGGAGTGCGTGAAGGCGGCGGCCGAGCTGACCGGCGCCGGATACGACGAGAAGCAGAACCTCGCCGTCTGGCAGACCGAGGACAAGGTCGTGCGCGACAGCCTGTCGTCCGGCGCGGCGCTCGGCGCGATCGACGACGCGAACGTCCGTTCACTTGCCGAGATGCTCAACAAATACACCAAGACCACCATCTCCGCGGACCAGGCCGCCGGCGAATTCGACGCGTCGTACATCAAAGCGATCTACGACGGTGACAAGCTGATCTGGCCCGCGCCGTAAAGCCGAAAGGGAGAACGAATATGTCAAGCAAGGAATATGGCGTGTTCCTGCCGATCGGCAACGGCGGTTGGATGATCTCGTCGACCGCGCCGCACCCGGAGGCGACCTACGCCTACAACCGGCGGGTGGCGGTGGAAGCGGAGCAGATCGGCCTCGACTTCATCATGTCGATGGCCAAGTGGAAGGGATTCGGCGGCAGCACCGACCACTGGGGCCAGACGCTCGAGTCGATGACGATGATGTCGGCCCTGGCCGAGGCGACCTCGACGGTGAAGATCTGGGCCACCATGCACGCGAACATCCACCACCCGGCGGTGGCGGCGAAGATGTTCACCACGCTCCAGGACGTCTCGGGCGGGCGGGCCGGCATGAACATCGTGAACGGCTCGTACGCCGACGAGTTCCAGCAGATGGGGCTCTGGGACGCCGAGCTGTCGCACGCCGACCGCTACCGGATGACGGAGGAGTGGACGCAGGCGGTGGGCCGGCTGTGGACCGAGGACGTGGTGACGATGAAGAGTGACTTCTTCACGCTCGACGCCTGCGAGTCGCGCCCGCACCCGGCGGTGCGGCCGACCATCATCAGCGCCGGGCGGTCGGCGGCCGGGCGGGACTTCCAGGCGAAGTACGCGGACGGCGCGTTCCTGAGCGCCGACAACCTCGACCAGATGCGTGAGTTCTCGCGGTACGTCCACGACAAGGGTGCGTCGCACGGGCGCGAGGTCAAGACGTACTCGATGTTGACGGTCGTCCTCGACGAGACCGACGCGAAGGCGGAGGCGAAGGCGGCGCGTTACGGCGAAGGGCTCGACAAGGAGGCGCTGATCGGCATGCGCACCTCGTGGGGCATCCCGGCCGACACGGCGCGGGCCTGGGCCGACGGGGCGACGGGGTCGGAGGCCTTCCAGACGCCGTACGTCACCGGTGGCCCCCAGAAGGTCATCGAGCACATCGAGCAGATCACGGCCAAGGCCGAGCTCGACGGCCTGATGCTCATCTTCCCGGACTACCACGCGGACATGCTCCCGTTCGGTGAGGCCGTGCTGCCGTCCCTGCGAGGCGACTCATGAGCGACCTTCGCGCGGCGCAGCTTGCGGCGCTGGCCGGCCGTAAGGGCGCGCTCATCGTCGTCGACGTGCAGCGGTCGTTCGCCGACCCTTCGATGATCGCGGGCTACGGGGCCGACCTCTCGGTCGTCGCCGACACGGTCGCCGTCGTCGGCAAGCTCGTGCGGGCCGCCCGCGCGGCCGGCGTCACGGTGGCCTGGGTCGAGCTGGGCAGCGATCCCCGCAATCCATGGCAGGCGAGCCAATGGCTGCGAGCGGGTGACCCTTCGGCTCCGTACGGGCCGGACGAGCCGTGTGTCCTCGGCACCTCCGGCGCGCAGTGGTACGGCGTCGAACCCTTCGCGGGCGAGATCCGGGTGGTCAAGCGCGGCTACAGCGGCTTCCTCGGCACCAGCCTCGAGGCCCAGCTGCGCGCGGCGGGCACCGAGTGGGTCGCGGTCTGCGGGCTGACCACCGAATGCTGTGTGGCGGCCACCGCCACCGACGCGTTCCAGCTGGACTGGCCCGTCCTGCTCCCGGTCGACGGCGTCGCGGCGTACGACAAAGAAGTGAACGAAGCTTCGCTGGCCGTGCTGGCCATGAACGTCGCCGCGCTCAGCGACAGCGACGAGCTCCCGGATCTGTGGGTGACGGCATGAGCGGCATGCACCTCGCCTTCGACCTGTCGTTCACGCACACCGAGGGGCGCTGGGCCCGGCGCGGCTCGTGGGTCGGGCGCGACTTCCCGGACCCGCGGATGTACATGGAGCTCGCCCAGACGGCCGAGCGGGCCGGAATCGGCATGCTCTTCTTCGGCGACGGCACCGGCATCCCCGACACGTGGCGCGGCTCGATCGACGCCGCCGTCGAATGGGGCGTGCAGTGGCCGCGGCACGACATGAGCCCGATCATCGCGGCCATGTCGACGGTCACCTCGCACATCGGCTTCGGGCTGACCTACTCGTCGACGTTCATGCACCCGTTCTACGTGGCCCGGCTGCTCAACTCGCTCGACCACGTCACCGGCGGGCGGATCGCGTTCAACGTGGTCGCCTCGACGCGGAGCGCGGACGCCGCCAACTACGGCTTCGACCAGCTGATGGCCCACGACATGCGCTACGAGCGGATGGAGGAGTTCATCGACGTCTGCCAGGCGCTGTGGCACTCGGTCGACGCGGACGCCATCGTCCGGGACCGGGAGACGGGCCGCTTCGCCGACCCGGCCAAGGTGCGGGCCATCCACCACCACGGCAAGTTCTTCGACGTTCAAGGCCCGCTGCCGAGCGTGCCGAGCCCCCAGGTGGCGCCGATGCTGGTGCAGGCCGGCAACTCGCCGCGGGGCATCGCGGCGTCGGCCCGCTTCGCCGACCTGGTCTTCGGCTTCGGCGGCAGCCTGCCGTCGCAGCAGCGGCACCGCACGATGCTCGACGAGGCGCTGAAGGAGGAGGGACGCGACCCGTCGTCGGTCGGCATCCTGTGGGCCACCCAGGTCATCGTGGGTCGCACCATGGACGAGGCCCGGGCCCGGCGCGACGAGGTGCTGACGTTTTGGAGCGAGGACGCGGTCGGCGCGTTCCTGTCCCACAACGCCGGCGTGGATTTCTCGAAGCTGCCGTCGTCGTTCCCACTCGGCGAGCTGAAGCGGCAGGCGGCCGAGGCCCGGGCGACGCCGGGCGGCCTGATCGGCACGCTGCTGGCCGAGCACGGCGAGGACTACGAGATGAGCCGCACGGAGTTCTTCGAGCACGGCTGGCGCAGCGCCACCGGCATGGACCACACGATCTTGGGCGACCCGGGCACGGTGGCCGACGCGCTGGAGGAGAACTTCGCGGCCACCGGCGCCCGTGGCGGTTACATGTTGTCGAGCCCGCTCGCGATGCCTTCGGGCCTGGCCGACCTGGCCGAGCTGCTGGCACCGGAGCTGCGCCGGCGGGGAACTCTGGCGCCGCGCTATCAGGGCCGCACGCTTCGCGAGAACCTCGCGGTCTGATGCGCTCCTCGCCATCCTCCCGCCCCGGGTCGCGGTCGCCAGGCTCGTCGACGGCCGAGCAGACGGTGCTTGTCTGCGCGCTGATCGGGACGGCCCAGATGACGTGGGGTGTCACGGTGCCGGTGCTGCCGGTCTACCTGAACTCCTACGGCATCGCGGTCGGCCTTCTCGGCCCGCTCGTGGCGGCCTTCGCCGTGGGGCGAATCATCGCTAACATCCCGGCCGGCCTGGCCCTGCGCCGATTCCCGGCCCGGGCCTACCTGCGGGTCGTGCTGCTGGCGCTGGCCCTGGTCACGGCGCTGACCGGGCTGGCCACCTCGGCCGGGCCACTGATCGGCTTCCGGCTGGTCGCCGGCGTGCTGGGAGGTGCCGCCGTCACGGTGGGGTTCGCCCTGCTGGTGGCCGGGGCGCCACCGGCACGCCGGGGCGCGGTGATGGCCACGGCCACGGTGGTGCAGATGAGCACGGCCGGGGCCGGCGCACTGCTCGGCGGATCCGTGGTGGGCCTGGTCGGGCCGGCCTGGACGTTTGCCGTGGCGGCCCTGCCGGTCCTGGCGGTGCTGCTCTGGGACCTGGCACGGCCGGCGGCGCACTACTGGTCGTTCGCCGCCCCGGCCCCGCAGTCGCCGGCCTTGCAATCGCCGGCCTTGCAATCGCCGGTCCCGCAGTCGCCGGCCCTGCAATCGCCGGTCCCGCAGTCGCCGGTCCCGGAGACGCTGGCCGCGGGAGAGCTGGCGCCGGGGAAGCTGGGGAAGCCGGTGGGGGCGCGGGTGCCGAAGCGGACCTGGCTGCTTGTCGCGCTCTGTGCGGAGGCGTTCGCCACGTTCTTCGTGCGGTTCGCGGGCGAGCAAGGCCTCGTGCCGGTCTTGGCGTACGACAGTGGTGGCCTGAAACCGTTCACGCTCGGCCTGGCCACCGCGGCCGGGACCGTGGCCAGCCTGGCCGCGATGCCGCTGATCGCCCGCTGGGTCGACCGCGGCGCCCGGATCGCCCTGCTGGTGCCCGCGGGCATCGCCGGCGCGGTGGCGATGCTGTGCCTGCCGCTTCTGCACGTGCCGGCCGGGTTCGCCGTGGCCATCGTGGCCTACTCCCTGGCCACGAGCGTCATCGGCGTCCTGCCCGGCGTCGTCACCGGTGACGCCTATCCGGCGTCGGCGGCCGGGGGAGTCATCGGCCTCACCCGCACCGCCGGTGACATCGGCGCCGCGATCGGACCGCTCGCGGTCTTCGCGGTGGCCGGCTTCGCCGGTTACGAGGCGGCCTGCGCGGTCCTGGCCGCGCTGTTCCTGGTCGCCGCGGCCGGTCTGGTGACGGCATTGCTGCGCCACCGATCGTCCCCGGCCGCAGTCACGGCCCCGGCTCTGGTAGGTGCGCCGTGACGGCCCGCGGCCCCGTCCCTGCCGGACCCAGCGTGACGGCCCGCGGCCCCGTCCCGGCCGGACCCAGCGTGACGGCCCGCGGCCCCGTCCCGGCCGGACCCAGCGTGACGGGTCGTGGTGCGGGCGCTGCGACGGGCGGCGGTCCCGATCCGGCTGGGCCTGGCGTGACGAGTCGCGGGGCGGGTGGCTCCGGGTTGACCGTCGTTCGCGGTCGGGTCGTTCACGGGGCCGGCCGTGGCCGTCCTCTCGGGTTTCCGACAGCCAACCTGGCCGTCGACGAGCCTGCCTCGCTGCCGGGGGACGGCGTCTATCTCGGCATGTTCGCGCTCGACGGCGGGGCGGCGGCACCGGCGCTGGTGTCGGTCGGGGCCAACCCCACCTTCGGCGGGGAGGTGCGGACCGTCGAGGCCTATGTCCTCGACCGGGACGAGGACATGTACGGAAGGAGGGCGGAACTGCGCATCCTGACGCTCATCCGGGAGCAGGAGCGGTTCGACTCGGCCGAGGCGCTTGTCGAGGCGATGGCCTCGGACGAACGGGCCGCCCGTAGGCTGTTGACCATGGGTGAGGACGCCGAGGAGCGGGGCTGGCGCCGGTTCGGCCCGGACAGCATCGAGCGTGCCATGCTGCTCGCCCTCAGCGAGGAGCTCGGCGTCGATCTGCGGCCGCGGTCGATCGACCTCGGCGACGGCACCCGGCTCGAGATCGAGGGCGCCGACGAGGCGTGCGGGCTGCTCGTGCAGATGGTCGGCAACCAGGGGACGTTCCGTTCACTTCACCGCAACAAGGTGATGGCCGACATGTTCAAGCTGACCTGGCTGCGGTCGTCGATGTTCCCGGAGAGCCGCATCGTGCTCTGCGTGAGCGCGACCGTGGCCCAGGTCTTCAGCCCGGCCGGCTGGACCACCCGCGCCGCTCGCGACCTCGGCATCGAGGTCCTGCTCTACAACCCTGACGGCAAGCTGGAAACTCTCGTCCAGCGGTCCTGAGAAAGAAGAAACTCCGCAGACGGCCGGTCTCATCCCTCTGTGCCTGGCGACCATTCCGGACTGCTCCGCGGTGGCTGATGTTCCGAGCTAGTAAAGGAGTACGCCTCCGCCATGAAGATCACTGTTCTCGTGGGCAACCCCAAGCCCCTTTCCCGTACGAGGGCGACCGCCGAAGCCGTCGCCGACCTCTTCGAGAGTGACGACCGGCTCGTGTTCGACCTCGCCGACCACGCCGGCCGCCTGTTCACCTGGCCCGAGCCCGAGATCGACGAGCTCACGGCCCGGGTCGCCGGGTCCGATCTGCTGATCGTCGCCTCGCCGACCTACAAGGCCACCTACACCGGTCTGCTCAAGGCCTTCCTCGACCGGTACGGGACGAACGGGCTGGCCGGCGTCACCGCCGTCCCCGTCATGACCGGCGCCGCCCCCGACCACGCCCTGGCCGTGGAGGCGTACCTGCGCCCCTTGCTGGTGGAGCTGGGCGCCAGCGTGCCCACCCGGGGTCTCTACATGGTGATGTCGCGGATGGACGCGCTCACCGACATCGTCGAGGAGTGGGGCAAGGCGAACGTGGGACTGGTGGGCCGTGACTGACACCGTCGTCGCGAGCCGCGAGTTCCGCCGCGTCCTGGGCGGTTTCGCCTCGGGCATCACCGTGGTCACGGCCGTCGTCGACGGCGTGCCGGTCGGCATGACCTGCCAGTCGTTCTTCAGCCTGTCGCTCGACCCGCCGCTCATCGCGTTCTCGCCGTCGCGGGCGTCCGCCTCCTATCCGCTGATCCGGGGCGCCGGCGCGTTCTGCGTGAACATCCTGGAGGCCGGTCAGGAACAGCTGTGCAACCAGTTCGCCCGTACGGGAACCGACAAGTGGCGTGGCGTGAGCTGGCGGCCCGGCCGCACCGGAAGCCCGATCCTGGAAGGGGTCCTGGCCTCCATCGACTGCACATTGGAGCAGGAGCACGAGACCGGCGACCACTACCTGACGATCGGCCGGGTGGTGGCCCTGGAGAGCGACCCGGACCGCCATCCGCTGCTCTACTTCAACGGCGCCTACGAACGCCTGCACCGGCCGGCCGCGTGAGTCAGAAGACCCGGGCCCGATGGTCCTTGGCCAGGCCGTGCAACGCGCAGGGAGTGCGCGGCTCGCGCGGGCAGAGGACCCACAGGGCGCTCAACGAGGCCCGGTAGAGGCGGTAGTCCGACGGGGCGGTCACGTCGTCGCGGTCCAGCATCGTGACGTCGTGGCCGTCACGCCGGGGGTAGCGCGTGAGCGCCTCGCCGACGTCGCCGGCGGGCACCTCGAAGGCCTCGGCCTCGGCGTAGACGGCGCGTCCGTGATAGGGCTCCACTGTGGAGTCGAAGACGGTGAGGCCGACCAGTGGGCGTTCCGCCAGGTTGACCGAGTGCCGGGCGCTCGTCTCGGAGCACCACAGTAAGTCGCGCTCGCCCGCGGGGGCGAAGTAGACGGGCGAGGCCCACGGCCGCCCGTCCGTGCCGACCGTGCTCAGCGTCAGGTAAAGGTTGGACTCGACGATCGCGCGCGCGTGCTCGTCCAGCGACATGCCCTCATTCTCGCCCGAGCCGCACGGTCTCCGCACGGAGCACGTCGACCATGCGCCGCAGATAGCTGACGATTGCCGCCTGCTCGGCGGGGGCGTACTCGCCCATGGCGCTGCCCAGCGCCCGCCCGAGCCCGGCGAACGCGCCGGCCAGCTCCGGGTGGCCGCCCGGCACGGCGCGGACGACGGCGCGCCGCCGGTCGGCCGGATCGGTCTCGCGGACGACGTGGCCGCCGGCCGCCAGCCGCGCGATGACGCTGGTGATGCCGGCGGCGGTCAGGCCGGTCCGCTCGGCCAGCTCGCTGGCGCTGAACGGGCCGTGGGCCGCGATCAGCTCGAGCGTCTTGAAGTCGCCGGCCGACAGGCCCAGCCGCGCCGCGACCGCCTGGTGGAAGAGCACGACCGCGGTGCTCAGGTCGCGGCCGAGGGTTTCACCGGTTGACATGCGAACCGCCAATTACTTAGATTCGGCGTAGTAATTACTACTATACGGCTTAGTAAATCAGGAGGGGTCATGCGGCTGCTCGGCGCGTCGGTGGTGGCGTACTTCAGCAGCCCCCTGCTGCTGGCGATCGCGCTCGTGCCTGCCGCCCTCCGCGCGTACCAACTGTTCAGCCGCGACGACAACGGCCTGCTGGAGCTGCTCGTGGAGCTGCTGCGGGTGGTGCTGGTGGCCGCGATGATCCTCGTCGTCCGGGGCTGGAGCGTGGCCGCCCTCGCCGACCGGGACCGGTGGCGGGAGCTGGGCGACGACGTGACCCGCACGGTCGGCGCCGGCTGGGTGCCGATCGCCGTCCGGCTCGCCGTCGTCCTGCTGGTCGTGATCGCCCTCAACGCCCTGACGGCGGCCCTCGTCGGTGACGGCCCGGCGGCGGACGCCACGCTGTTCGCGGTCAAGAACTTCGTTCTGATCCCGGTCTTCCTGATGGCCGTGCTGCGGAGCATCACCAGGGTGTGACGATGCTGGCCGAGGAGTACGCGGAGCGGGTGCTGCGGCCCGCGTACCGGAAAAGACCGTGAGTGACCTCCTTCCTGCTGGTGCACGCCCAGACGGCGGCCGTTCGGGAGGCTCAGCTCGGTGGTACGCATCTGAGGGGCGAATAGTTGCTCACTTTGAACAATCCCTCACGGTCTCGCCATTTTTGACCCCGTACGGCACCATGCTCGGGTGCAACGAATCCCACTCGTCTCGTTGATCGTCGCAGCGGTGGTGGCAGTCGGAGGCGGCGCGCTGATCGTCCAGGGCCTCCAGGGCAGCGACGACTCCGGAGGGTCGTCGGCCTCGCGCGGGCCGTCACCGACCCGGACCACCGTCGATCCGGCGATCGCCCTGCGCGCCCAGCGCCGCCAGCAGCTCACCGCGGCGCTCACCAAGCTCGCCCCGACCGTTCCCGAGTTCTCGGTCGCGGTCCTCGACCGCAAGACGGGGGAGCGGTTCGAGTTCAAGGGCACCGAGAAATTCGACACCGCCAGCGTCGTCAAGGCCTCCATCCTCGCCTGCACGCTGCTTCAGGCCCAGGACGACGACCGCAAGCTCACGACGAACCAGCGCGACCTGACCGCCCGGTCGATCCGCAACAGCGACAACGACGCCACCACCGCGCTCTTCGGCGACCTGGGCAAGGTTCAGGGGCTGACCGCCTGCAACAAGCGACTCGGCCTGACCCAGACCGCTGTGAACAGCGCCTGGGGCCTGACCCGCACCACCGCCGACGACCAGGTGCGCCTGCTGGCCGAGTTCGTCGACCCGAAGAGCCCGCTGTCGGTTCCGTCGCGGCAGTACGCCTTCGGGCTGATGACCAGCGTCCAGGAGGACCAGGACTGGGGTGTGCCGGCCGCGGCCAAGCCCGGCGAGGTCGCCACGGTCAAGAACGGCTGGGACACGCGCGACGCCGACAACGGCCTGTGGGCGGTGAACTCGATCGGCCGGATCACCTCCACCGACCGCAAGACCGACGTCTCGGTGGCGGTGCTTTCCCACAACAACCAGACGTACGAGGACGGCATCGCTCTTGTGGAGAAGGTCGCGAAACTGACGAGGCAGTACCTGAAGTACTAGGAGCGGAAGCCCGCGAACAGCGAAGTGAACGCGTAGTCGCTCTGCGAGATGCCGCTGCACGAGCTGCTGACCGATCCGCCGGAGCAGCCGTCGTTGTCGCGGTTGACCGACCAGAAGCGGACGAGGCCCAGCTTCTTCTCCTCGGCGTAGTCGAGCAGGGTCCGCGCGGTGGCGAGCGTCGTGGTGGCGCCGCTGTCGTTGACGCCGATCATCGGGGTTACGCCGAGCATCTCGTACAGGTCGGCGTCGCCGACGCCGGGCCAGATCGCGGCCAGGTCGGCGCGGACCGCCTCGGCCGCCTTCGTCATGGCCGTGCCCCAGTCGCCGGACGCCTCGAAGTTCATCGTCATGACGTTGACCGTGACGTCGAGGCCGGCGCTCTTCACACTTGTCAGCAGCTCGGTGGCGTCGTCGGTCAGGCCGTCGCCGTCCTCGGCCACCGGCACGGTGACCGACACGACCGTGTCCCGCGCGGCCTGCACCGCCTCCAGGGCCGTGGCCACCGTGCCGGCGCTGAACTTCTGGCCGTCGCCGATCAGGATGTCGACGTCGAGCCGGTTACTGCCGGCGGCGTCGAGGGCTTTCTCGTACGCCGTGGCCAGCTCCGTGGCGGTGCAGACGGCCTCGAGATAGGTACCGTCGGCCCCGCCCGTGGCCACGGTGATCTGCCCGCCCAGATCGGCAATCGCGTCCAGGTCGGCCTTCACGCCGGCGTCGTCCAGCGCGGTCGAGCCGCCCCACGTGGCCGTGCAGTCCCCGGCGCTGTTCGCGACCGCGAAGGCCACGGTGTAGTCGGCCTGCCCGGTCGCCTCGGCGATGGCCGTGACGTCCGCCGTCCCGCTCTCGATGTCCAGATAAGGCGACACCCGATGGTTGCCGGTGACCGACACGCTCGGCGTGGGCGAGGCCGCCTCGTCACCGTTGCCGCACCCGGCCACCAGCAGCAGGCCACACAGCCCGGCGAGGACGCGCATTTGCCCACTTTATCGGTGATTACGGAGAAACAACGCGGCCCGGGAGAACCTCCCGGGCCGCGTCACTGCCGATGATCAGCGTTTGGTGACGGTGGCGTCGCCGGTCCAGGAGGCCGTGTTGCCGGCCTTGTCGGTGGCGGTCGCCGTCAGGGTGTAGGTGCCGTTGAGGCTGGTGGTGTTCCAGAGCAGGGTCCACGGCGCCTTGGTCGCCGACACGGTGTTGACGACCTTGCCGTCCCGGGTGACGACCAGCTTGACCTGCTTGAGGCCGCCGTTGTCCTCGACCGTGGGCGTGAGCTTGACCAGCCCGGTCACGGTGCCCGGCAGTGCGATGTCGATGACCGGGGCCTCGTTGTCGACGGTGAACGTGCGGCTCAGCGTGCTGACGTTGCCCAGCTTGTCGGTCGCCCGCAGGGTCAGGACCTGGGTGGCCTCCAGCGTGGTGGTGTCGACCTCGATGGCGTACGGGCCGGTGGTGTCCTCGCCGATGACCTGGTCGCCGGCGAGCAGCTCGACCGACGCGACGCCGGACGGGTCGGTGGCGGTCGCGTTCGCCGTCACCGTGCCGCGCAGCGGGGCCGACGCGATCGGGGTGGGCCAGGCGATCCGCGGACCGGCCAGGTCGGCCACGACCTTGCGGGTGGTGGTGGCGCTGTTGCCGACGGCGTCGGTGGTGCGCACACCCAGGGCGTACGTCATGGAGACGGCCGGCGTCCACTCGATGGACCACGGCGCCGACTCGATCGTCTGGATCACCTTGCCGTTGAGGAGCAGCTCCATCCTGGCGGTGTCGCCCGACGGGTCGCTCAGCGCGACCGTGACCGGGCCGCCGGTCGCGGCCGGCACGTCGGCGGCGGCCGACGGGGCCGCGTTGTCCACGGTCACCGTGGTCGAGGCCGTCGTGGTGTTGCCGGTGGTGTCGAACGCCGTCACGTCGAGCTTGTAGTCGCCCGCGAGCTTGCCGGTGGTCCAGGCCAGCGTCCACGGGGCCTTGTTGGAGACCACGGTGGCCAGCACCTTGCCGTTGTCGTCGGTGACTACGCCCTTGACCTGCTTGACCGCCACGTCGTCGTCGACGGTCGGGGTGATCTTCACGGCGCCCTTGAGGATTTCGGGCACCGAGATCTCGACGGTGGGCGCGGTGTTGTCCAGGGTGAAGGCGCGGGCGATGGCGCTCTCGTTGCCCAGCGTGTCGGTGGACCGCAGCGTCACGGTGTCGCCGCTGGCCAGGGTGGTGGTGTCGACGTCGATGGCGTACGGCGCGGTGTCGTCGGCCCCGATGACCTGGCCCCCGGCCAGCACCTCGACCGAGGTGACACCGCTGGGGTCGGAGGCGGTCGCGGTCACCACGACGGTGCCGCGCATGCTGCCCTTGGCCGCCGGGGCGACCCACTTGAGGGCCGGGCCCAGGTTGTCGATCTTGACGGGGACGCTGGCCGCGGTGGTCACGTTGCCCGAGGTGTCGGTGACGCGCACCTTCACCGCCTTCTGGCCGCTGAGCCCGGCCGTGTCCCAGTCGATGCTCCATGGCGCCGAGGTGGCCGTGGCGACCAGCTTGTCGGCGACGAACAGCTCCATGCGGGCGGTGTCGCCGGACGGGTCGGTCAGGGCGACCGGGACGACGCCGCCGGCCGTCGAGGCGATGCTGAAGGCGGCCGACGGGGGAGTGGTGTCCTTGACCACCGGCGCGGGCAGGACCCCGCCGGTGATGGCCTTCACGGCGTTCTCGGCGTTGACGCGGCCGTTGGCGACCCACGAGCCGACCGGGTCGGTGGTGCCCTCGACGGCGGCGCGGACCTGCTCGGCGGTGGCCGACGGCTTGGCCGCGCGGGCCAGCGCGGCGACGCCGGCCACGACCGGGCCGGCCGAGCTGGTGCCCGCGTACCAGTAGAACTTGTTGTCGGTGCCCTGCGCGTAGTTCTGGCCCGGGGCGGCCACGTCGACCCACGGGTTGCTCGCGCCGTTGTAGTTCGACCAGCTGTAGCGCAGGTCGCTGGTGTCCGAGCCGGCCACGGCGATCGCGGACGGCACCGCGGCCGGGTAGAACGGGCTGGTCACGCCGTCGTTGCCGGCGGACGCGATGACGACGACGTCCTTCGAGGCGGCGTACGCCACGGCGTCGCGTACCACCTGGGTGTCGGTGGCGGTGCCGAGCGAGAGGTTGATGACGTCGGCGTTGTGGTCGACGGCGTAGACGATGCCCTTGGCGATGACGTCGGTGGTGCCCTTGCCGTCGGCGCCCATCGCCTTGACCGGAAGGATCTTGCAGGTCCAGCAGACGCCGGCGACACCGGTGGCGTTGTCGCCCTTGGCCGCGATGACCGAGGCGGCCTTCGTGCCGTGCCCGTTGTCGTCGACCGGGCTGGAGTCGTTGTTGACGAAGTCGTAGCCGGGCAGCAGCCGCCCGGAGAGCTCGCTGATCGCGCTGACGCCGGTGTCGACCACGGCCACCACGACGTCGTCGCCGGTCGTGAAGGCCCAGGCGCCGGGCGCCTTGATCTTCGAGAGGCCCCACTGGGACGGGTAGCTGGGGTCGTTCGGGACGGCGGTGGAGACGACCGAGGCGACGGCCTTGGACTCGACGTAGGTGACGTTCGGGTCGTCCCGCAGGGCCTCGACGGCCTCGGCCCGGTCGCCGGCCGGCACCGTCACGGTCAGGCTGTCCAGGGCGGGGGTGGTGGAGCTGCTCAGCACGTCGACGCCGGGCTCGGCGTCGAGGGCGCTCACGGTGGTGGCCGCGGCGCTGTCGCTGCGCAGTCCGACTACCAGCGAGGACGGGTTCGTCTCAGCGGGCGCGGCGGCGAGAGCCGGCGCGGCGGTGACGGCGGTCAGCGAGGCGGTCGCGAGGGCCGCGGCGGCTGCAGTCTTCATTCGGTAGGCCACGAGGTTGTCGATCGGCGGGCGGCGGCCCTACGCGTGCACAAATCGGCCGGACCACGGCGCGGAACGGGTGGCGCCGTATCGGCCGAACGAACGAGCGCCGCCCGGGATGAGAGCATCCCGGGCGGCGCTGTGGTGCGGTGCGGGTGTCAGCCGTTGGCCACCTCGGCCGTGCCCGTCCAGGTGCCGGTGTTGCCGGCCTTGTCGGTCACGGTCAGCGTGATCGTGTACTCGCCGGTCAGCTTGCCCGTGCTCCAGGCGATCGTCCACGGGCTCCGGGTGGAGGTGACGGTGGTGACCGTCTTGCCGGCGCTGTCGGTGACGACCGCCTTGACCTGCTTGACCCCGACGTTGTCGGCGACCTCGGGGGTGAGCTTCACCGAGCCCGTGAGCGGGCCGGCCAGGGTCAGCTCGGCCGTGGGGGCCTCGTTGTCGACCGCGTAGGTGCGGGTCAGGGTCGAGGTGTTGCCGAGCTTGTCGGTCGCCCGCAGCTCGAGCTCCTGGCTCGCGGCCAACTCGGTGGTGTCGACCGCGATGGCGTACGGGGCGGTGGTGTCCTCGCCCACGACCTCGCCGTCGGCCAGCAGCTCGACCTTGGCCACCCCGGCCGGGTCGGTGACGGCCGTGGTCACGGTGGCCGTGCCGCGCAGCAGCGCCGTCGCCGCCGGCCCGGACCAGGTGATCTTCGGGCCGGTCGTGTCGACAGTGACCTTGCGGGTCGTGGAGGCGACGTTCCCGGCGGTGTCGGTGGTGCGGACGACCAGGGTGTACGACCCGGCGCCGGCCGGCGTCCACTCGATCGACCACGGGGCCGACTCGACGGTCTCGGCGACCCGGTTGTTGACCAGCAGCTCCATCTTCGCGGTGTCGTCGGACGGCGCGCTGAGCTCGACCGTGACCGGCCCGGCGACCGCGGCCGGCACGGTGGCCGCCGCGGACGGCGCCGCGTTGTCGACGTTCGCGGTGAAGTCGGCCGTGGTGCTGTTGCCGGTGGAGTCGGTCGCGGTCAGGGCGATCTTGTACTCGCCGCTGAGCTTGCCGGTGTTCCAGGACAGGGTCCACGGCGCCTTGGTGGCGCTGAGCGTGGTCACGGCCTTGCCCGTGCTGTCGGTGACGACGGCCTTGACCTGCTTGACGGCCACGTTGTCGGCGACGTCGGGGGTGAGCTTGACGCTGCCGCGCAGGGCGTCCGGCAGGGTCAGGTCGACGGTCGGCGCCTCGTTGTCGACGGTGACGGTGCGGGCGATGGTGGTGATGTTGCCGAGCTTGTCGACCGCGCGCAGGCTCAGCGCCTGGCTGGGCTCCAGCGTGGCCGTGTCCACCGTCATGGCGTACGGCGAGGTCAGGTCCTCGGCGATGAGCTCGTCACCGGCGTAGAGCTCGACGGTGGCGACGCCGTTGGTGTCGGTGGCGGTCGCGGTGACGGTGACGGTGCCGCGCAGGGCCGCGGTGGCGGCCGGGGCGACCCACTTCAGGACCGGACCGGTGTTGTCGAACACGACGGTGCGGGCGGGGGAGGTGGTCACGTTGCCGGCGCTGTCGGTGACGCGCACCTTGACCGCCTTGGAGCCGGTGAGGCCGGTGGTGTCCCAGTCGATCGTCCACGGGGACTCCGTGGCCGTCGCGACGGGCTTGTCGGCGACCAGGATCTCCATCTTGACGGTGTCGTCCGACGGGTCGTTCAGGCCGACCGTGACGATGCCGGCGGCCGGCGAGACCAGACCGCCGAACGAGGCCGACGGGGCGGCCGAGGCGCCGGTGACCAGCTTCTGCAGGGTGCCCTCGGCGTCGACGCGGCCCTTGGCGACCCAGGAGCCGACCGGGTCGGCCTGGCTCTCCATGGCGGCCCGGATCTGTGCGGCCGTCGCGGCCGGCTTGGCCGCGCGGGCCAGCGCGGCCACACCGGCCACGACCGGGCCGGCCGAGCTGGTGCCCACGAACCAGCCGTAGGCGAAGGTGGGGCCCTGCGCGTAATTGGCGCCCGGTGCGGCCAGGTCGACCCACGGGTCGTCGGCGCTGTTGTAGTTCGACCAGCTGTAGCGGCCGTCGGTGGTGTCGGATCCGGCCACGGCGATGGCCTCGGTGTAGGCGGCCGGGTAGAAGCGGGTCGTCACGCCGTCGTTGCCGGCCGAGGCCACCACGACGACGTTGTGGTCGGCCGCGTACTTCACGGCGTCCGCGAGGACCTGGGTCTCGGTGTCCGAGCCCAGCGAGAGGTTGACGACGGCGGCGCCGTGGTCGACCGCGTAGACGATGCCCTGGGCGATGACGTCGGACGAGCCCTTGCCGTCGGCGCCCATCACCTTCACCGGCAGGATCTTGCAGTCCCAGCAGACGCCGGCGATGCCGGCCGCGTTGTCGCCCTTGGCCGCGATGACCGAGGCCGACCGGGTGCCGTGTCCGTTGTCGTCGGACGGGTCGCTGTCGTTGTTGACGAAGTCGTAGCCGGCCAGCACCCGGCCGGTGAGCTCGGTGGTCGTGGTGACGCCGGTGTCGACCACCGCGACCACGACGCCGCCGCCGGTCGTGGACGCCCACGCGGCCGGCGCCTTGATCTTGCTGAGACCCCACTGCTGCGCGTAGTAGGTGTCGTTCGGCGCGGCCGTGCTGACGATCGACGCCTGCACCTTCGGCTCGACGTAGGTCACGTTCGGGTTGGCCCGCAGCGCGGCGATCGCGTCGGCGCTGTCGGCGGCCGGGACGGTGACGGTGACCGCGTCCAGCGACGGACGGGCGGTGCTGCTCAGCACGCTGACATCGGGGTCGGCGTCGAGGGCGCTCACGGTGGAGGCCGCGGCGCTGTCGCTGCGCAGTCCGACTACCAGCGAGGACGGGTTCGTCTCAACGGGCGCGGCGGCGAGAGCCGGCGCGGCGGTGACGGCGGTCAGCGAGGCGGTCGCGAGGGCCGCGGCGGCTGCAGTCTTCATTCGGTAGGCCACGGGGTTGTCGATCGGACGTATGCCGCCCGCACTCCACCGGAAAACGGTGGACCCCACCTCGTCCGAACGGCCGATCGGGACGGGAATGCCGCTGGCAGATTTAGGACACCGGGGCGGAAACGGCGATCATCTACGGCATCCTCCGGTGTGCAGATCTCTCAGAAGGAGACGACCGTGGCGATCCTTGCCGATGCACCGAAGATCCAGGGCAACATCCTGCTGCCCTTCGGCGGCCGGTACCAGGCCTTCGTGACCCTGTCCTTCCGCAACGACCGGCCCGGCGCCCGCGCCTGGCTGCGCGAGGCCGCCGGCCGGGTGGCGGGCACCGACGACGTCGAGCGGGCGCTCGACGGCGACGACGAGGGCCGGGGGCGGGCCCGCCGCGGCCGGCGGCTCAGGCAGTCGGCCGTGCTGCTGAACGTCGGGCTGACCGCCACCGGCCTGACCCTGCTGCACCAGGAGGTGGCGGCCGACCTGGCGCCGTTCGACGCGTTCTGGCGCGGCCCGCTCGGCACCCGGGTCGACCCCGACGGGCGGCTCACGACGGCGCCGGCCCTGCTCGGCGACACCGGCGACAGCGATCCCGCGAACTGGGTCGTCGGCAAGCCCTCCGGCGCGCCGGTCGACGCGCTGCTGACCCTGGCCGCCGACGACGAGGAGACGATCCGCGGCGCGCTGCGCGACGAGCGGCGCCGGGCCGAGGACGCGGGCCTGGAGGTGCTCTGGTCCGAGCAGGGCGAGGTGCGGCGCAACGGTGGCAACCGGCGGGTCGAGCACTTCGGGTTCGCCGACGGCATCTCGCAGCCCGGCGTGCGCGGCTTCAGCGACCCCGAACAGAGCGGCACGGTCATCGCGCCGGGCGAGTTCGTGCTGGGCTATCCGGGCGAGCGCCGCCCGCAGAACTGGGCGCCCCGGCCGACGGCGGCGTCCTGGATGCGCGGCGGTTCCTTCCAGGTGTTCCGCCGGATGAACCAGGACGCGGCCGGCTGGTGGCGGCGGATGGGCGGCAGCGGCGCCGAGGCCGACTCGGCCGCGGCCAAGGCGCTGGGCCGGTCCCTCGACGGCGCCCCGCTCGAGCCGGGCGCCACACCGGAGGACCAGAACGGCTTCACCTACGGCGACGACGAGGCGGGCCGGCACACCCCGCTCTACGCGCACATCCGCAAGATGAACCCGCGTGAGGACGACGTGTTCCGCGACCGCGGCCACAAGATGCTGCGCCGGGGCATCACGTTCGGGCCCGCCTTCGACCGGGAGCGGCCCGACGACCGGGAGCGCGGCATCCTGTTCAACGCCTACGTGGCCAGCATCGAGGACCAGTTCGAGTTCCTCCTGCGCCACTGGGCGAACGAGCCGAAGTTCCCGACCACCGCCCTCAACGCGTACGGCCGGAGTCTGGCCGACAAGGACCGGATCGACGGCCTCGACCCGGTCGTGGGCCTGAGCGAGCAGCAGGCTCGCGAGCGCCTGCCGCAGGAGGTGGTCGACCGCATTCCGCGCCAGGCGTTCGGGGGCTTCGTCACGACGACCGGGTGTGTGTACGCCTTCGCGCCCACCCTGCCCGCCCTCAAGCAGCTCGCGGGGGAGGCGCCGATCGGCTGATCAGGCCCGCTCGGCCTGGCTCAGCAGCGCGTCGAGGTCGGCGCCGTCGTCGGCCGCGATCCAGTCCGGCAGCTCGGGCAGGATCGGGCCGGGCGGCAGCAGGGTGCCGGTGAGCCGGCGGTACGCCTCGCGGTAGTCGACGCTGGGCGCCCGCCGGTAGAGCGTTTGGTAGATCTCGGCCGCCGTGTCGCGGGCCGCTGTGTCCTCGGGGTCGGCCTGCCACACCGCGTCCAGCACGGCGGCCCGCTCGTGCGGCTCGGTCCACCGCGTGGCCGCCTCGCGCAGCATGTCGGCTGCGCGGGCGGCGTCGATCTCGCCGGCCACGGCCCGCAGGCGCACCGACATGATGAAGGCACTGACCAGCGTGTCCTGCTCGCCGTGCTCCTCGGCCACCCGCAGCGCCTCGCTGTTGAGCCGCTCGGCCACCGCCGTGCGGTCCTCGGCCAGGTGCAGACGGGCCAGCCGGTGCAGCCAGTCGCAGAGGAAGTACGGCGCGTCCAGCTCGCGGGCCATCTCGATGGCCCGTTCCAGCAGCCGTTGCGCCTCGCCCGGGTGGCCCTCGCCGGCGGTGATCGCGGCCAGTTCGGCCACCTGGTCGGCCATGCTGGAGGTGTCGCGCAGCTCGACCGCCACCCGCAGCGAGCGCATCGAGCACTTGCGGGCCCGGGCGTAGTCGCCCTCCTTGCGGTAGATCTCGCCGATGTTGCCGACGAGGACGTTGGCCTCGTGCCGGGCCCCGATCTCGCGGGCCACCTCCATGGCCTGCCGATAGGAGGCGATGGCCTGCGCGTGGTCGCGGGCGCGCATCGCGGCCCAGCCGAGGTTTCCGGCGGTGTGCAGGATGCGGTGGCGGTCGCCGGCCCGGTCGGCCGAGGCGAGCGAGCGGCGCAGGTTGTCGAGCGCTTCCTCGAGGCGGCCGCTGTTGAGGTGCACGAGGCCGATGTGGCCGAGGGCGGCGCTCATGGCCGACAGGTCCTGGTGCCGGGTGGCCAGGGCGAGGTGGCGCTCGGCCATGGCGAGGGCCTCGGGATAGGCACCCTGGCGATAGAGCGCGAAGGTCAGCCGGTCCATCGTGCGGGACAGGCCGGCCTCGTCGCCGAGCTTCTCGAAGCCGGCGATCGCCCGCTCCAGCCAGGTCACCGACTCTGCGTACGAATGGGTGTACATCAGCAGGTCGCCCAGTTGGCGCTGGCCGGCCGCGACGATGTCGGCGCGGCCGGTGGCCCCGGCCACCAGCATGGCCCGGCGGTAGTGGTCCTCGGCCTCGGCCCACTCGCCGGTGTGCTGGTGCACGGCCCCGATCTCGATGTGCAGCTCGGCCTGCTCGGCCCGGGGCAGCAGGGGGAGCAGACGGCCGTAGTAGTACGTGGCGGCCTCGTTGGCGAAGATGGCCTTGGCCCGGTCGCCGGCCGCCCGGTACCAGAACCGTTGCTTGTCCACGCGCCCGGTGCGCGCGTAGTGGAACGCCAGCACGTCCACGTACTGCGGAAGGCGGTCGGGGAAGGACTGCTCGATGAACAGGCCCACCCGTTCGTGCAGGGTGGACCTGGTGTCGTACGTGATGCTCTGGTAGGCCGTCTCCTGGGTGATCGGGTGCTTGAACTCGTACTCCGGCTCCGGCTCGGGCTCGACCTGCGGGGTCAGATCGAGGTTGTGCAGGCGCCGCAGGCTGTTGGTGACCTGGCGGCGCGTGCCGGCGGGCGGATAGACCGAATGGATCCACGGCGGCCGGAACCGCCGCCCGATCACGCTGGCCACCTTGATGGCCGCCTTCTCGGCGTCGGTGAGCTGGTCGATGCGGGCCATCACGAGCCGTTGCAGGCTGCCCGGCGGATGCAGCTCGGCCAGCGCGCCCGGATCGCCCGGGTCGACGCCGTTGAGGTGCAGGTAGCTGACCAGCTCCTCGATGTAGAAGGCGTTGCCGCCGGTCTGCTCGCGCAGCCGGCGGACCAGGCTGGGCGAGATCAGCGTGCCCGGCCCGTACCGCTCCCGCAGCCGCAGCCGGGTCAGCCGGTCGGCGTCGTCGTCGGTCATCGACGTCAATTGCAGGTCGATCACCTGGTCGCGCCCGCTCAGCCGGTACGGCAACGGCTCCCGCGAGGTGGCCAGGATCAGCACGGGAACGTCGGCGATGTGCCGCGAGATGAGGTCGAGCAGGGTCAGCGAGGCCGGGTCGATCCAGTGGCAGTCCTCCAGCAGCAGGATCAGCGGCTCGGTCGTGGCCCGGTCGAACAGGCAGGCCAACAGCGTCGAGCGCAGCAGGTGGTCGCGGCCGGCGGCGTCGAGCTGAGCGGTGAGCTCGGTGTCCTCCATCGGCAGGTTGATGACGGCCGCGAGCAGGGGCGCCCGCTGGCCGCTGCCGTCGTAGCGGGCGCTGCGCTCGGTGAGCAGCCGGCGCTGCTCGTCGATCGGCAGCTCCGGGGCGATCTCGAGCAGCTCACGCCAGATCGAGCGCCAGACCAGATAGCTGGCGCTGGTGCCGTGCGAGCGGCAGCTGTCGCCGTAGCCGGTGAAGCCGAGCTCGCCGGTGAGCCGGCACGTCTCGGCGGCGAGCCGGGACTTGCCGATGCCGGCCTCGCCGTGCAGCCACACCACGCGGCCGGTGCCGGCGTGCACCTCGCGCACGACGCGCTCGAGCAGGGCCAGCTCGCCCGACCGGCCGACCACCGGGCCGGGCGCGGGCGACGGCAACGGGGCCGGCGCCTCGTACACCTCGACGACGCTCCAGGCCGGGACGGGCTCGGCCTTGCCCTTGGCGGTCACGAACCGGGGCCCGTCGGCGATGAGAAGATCGCGGGTCCGCTCGTACGTCGCCTGGTCGATCAGCAGGCGCCGGTGGGGCGCCGCCTGCATGAGCCGGGCCGCCAGGTTGACCGCGTCGCCCACGACCGCGTACTCGCGGCGCACGTCGGAGCCGACCTCGCCGCAGTAGACCGGCCCGGTGGTCACCCCGCCCCGGTACGGGCCGCCGGGCAGCGCCAGCAGCTCCAGGCAGCAGCGCAGCGCGCGTTCCTCGTCGTCCTCGTGGCTGACCGGGGTGCCGAAGACGGCGACCAGCACGGTGCCCTTGTCGTCGGCCATCAGGTGGCGCAGGTGGCCCTCGTACTGGTCGATGATCGCGACTCCGGCCGCCAGGTAGTCCTGCAGGGCCTGGACCGTGCCGGGATCGTCGGCCGACAGGTCGGGCAGGCGGACGAAGGCCGTGGTCACCTTGCGGTGCTCGTTGACCAGCTCGTGGCGGCCCGAGCGCAGCCGTTGCCGGATCGCCGGGTGCAGGAACGGCTTCAGCAGCCGTTCGAGCTCGGCGCCGGCCGGCGCCGGCGGTGGCGGGCTCCCACCGGCCGCGCGGTCGGCCGCGGCGCCGGCCGCCCGGCGCAGCGCCTCGTCGGCGACGATCTCGCCCTGCCCCGCCCGGTGCAGTGCGACGATCGCGTCGTCCAGCGCCGGTCCGGCGATCAGGTGCTGGAGCCGGATCGCGGGATCGCCGACCAGCATCACCTGCAGAGGGCCGCCGGCCAGTCCGATGCGGATGGTCAGCGAGCGCGGGCCGTCCGGGGTGTCGACCGGCGCCACCGCGGCCGTGGCGGCCCGGATCAGCTCGGCGCACTCGATGGCCCGGCGGGCGACCTCGGCGGCGTCCCCGTGCGTGTGCAGGAAGGCGCCGACCAGGGCGTCGCCGGCGAAGTCGACCACGCTGCCGCCGGAGCGGGCGATGGTGTCGGCGGTCAGCCCGAACCAGCGGTTGATGATCCGGGTGAGCTGCTCGGTGCCGTACGCGCCGGAGCCGGCGAAACTCTCCGTCATCGCGGTGAAGCCCACGACGTCGGCGAACAGGACCACGGCCTGGGCACTCTGGGTGATTGGCGGATTGCTGACACTCTCGGTCGCCACGCGCAGCCGAAGGGCGTAGTCGGGCAGGTAGGAACGCCAGGTCGCGGCCAGTTCGCTCACGATCTGTGACGAGGGGGTAACCGGGGGCTCCTCGGTCACGCCTTGTGCCGCCACCCTTCGGATCCTACTGTCGGGTTCGCTCGGCTCGTTCTTGGGTTGTTCGTGCCGCCAGCCTCGCCAATTTCGTCTATTTCGACATTTTCGTCAATGTCCTTTTCATCACCTGTCGATCTTGAGGGGACCCGGACATGAGTCAGCCGCTCAGTGACGTCGCTTTCGAGCTCCTCGGCGCGTGCGTCCACTCCCTACGATTCGCCTTCGGTTCTCCGCTGGACTATCCGTACGCCCCGCCGATCGCGGAAAGCAATCCACCGTCCGCTCTGTACCGTCGCGTGCTGGCCGCGTCGCCGCCGCCCAAGCGCGAGGGTGCGGCCTGGCACACGGGCCTGAGCCTGGACGGCAAGCCGTTCCAGCCCGACGCCTTCTCCGACCGGCTGGCCGAGGTCGTCCCCGACGAGGGCGTGCCGTCGCTCGACGTGCCCGAGCCCGAGACCGTCGTGCTGGACGAGATGATCACCGTCTCCCGCACGCCCGGCACGATGAGCTTCCCGGGCCGCGACCACGGTAAGTACGTGCTGTCCACCCGCTACTGGAGCCCGCAGGTCGACACGGCCGAGGTCAGCAAGGACGTGGACTACTACGGCGAGTTCCGGCTGAACTGGAGCCGGCCGCCGGCCGGGCCGTGGGTGGCCGTCAGCCTCGACGGCTTCTGGCCGGCCGAGCGCGACAGCGCCGACGTGGTCATCCCACTCGGCGCCTGCGACTCGCTCTGCAAGGATTGACGTTCGTCTAACCAACGTGATCCGATCGAGGGCATGTGGCGCCGATTCGCCGTCCCCGCTGTCCTCGCCCTCCTTCCCCTCCTGCTGATCCAGGCCCCCGCGCGGGCCGCGCTGCCGACCGCCGCCGTCGCCCTCGGCGACAGCTTCATCAGCGGCGAGGGCGCCGGCAACTACCAGCCCGTCGTCGACGCCTCCGGGCAGGCGCAAGCCTTCCCGGGGTGGTCGGCGGCCAACAGCAACGCGTTCTTCTGTCATCGCTCAGCCAACGCCTCGCTGCTGAAGGCCGGCCTGCCGGGCATACAGGACCGCTTCAACCTGGCCTGCTCCGGTGGGCAGCCGGCCGACATCGCGGCCGCGTCGAGCGCCCGCGAGAAGGGCCGCACGGTGGCCTCCCAGCTCGACCAGCTGCGGGCGGTGGGCCGCACCCACGACATCGACCTGGTGCTGATCGGGCTGGGCTCGAACAACTCGTCGTTCACCTTCGGCGACGTGGCGGTGAAGTGCGCCAACCGGTTCGTGGCCGACGCGTGGACCGGGTGGTGGGAGTTCTGGGCCTACCTGGGCGGGCCGGTGCCGCAGGAGCCGTGCGCGGCGGGCGACCTGGCCACGCCGGCCCAGCTGGCGGCGGCCGAGGCCGAGACGGTCGCGGCGGTCCGGGCCATCCTGCGGACGCTCGACGAGATCGACGCGGACGGGGTCCATCGCGTGGTCTTCCAGGACTACACGAACCCGCTGCCGACCGAGCTCGAGAGCAGTCTGCACGAGGAGGACGGGCGGGCCGACGACCGGGACAAGTTCCGGGCGCTGGGCGCCGAGCGCTATCGGGCGGGCTGCCCGATCCACCGGGCCAGTCTGGGACCGGGGCACACGTTCTCGGCCGGCCTGGGCACGCTGGTGGCCGGTGTGCACGGCACGGTCAGCGCCGAGTTCCCGGGCGACGACCTGGTTTATCTGAACGTGCAGTCGGCCTTCGACGGGGCCCGGTTGTGCGAGCGGGCGGGCAGTCCGGGCACCGCGCTGGCGACCCCGATCCGCTTGCAGGACGGCCCGACCGGCGTGTTCCTGACCGACCTGGCCGGCCGCGACAAGCTCGACATCCAGCGGATCGCCAATGCCTGCGTCACGTACTTCCAGACCTGCCAGGAGTCCTGGCACCCGAACGCGGCCGGCCACGCCGTCCTGGCCCAGTGCCTGTCGGGCGCCGCGGCCACGGCGTCCGCCTCGGTCCGCTGCACCCGCTCCCCGAGCGGAACGATCAGCGTGAGCTGATCCGCGATTCGGCGTCGACGGCGGCCACGAGGTCGTCGTCGGCGGCGAGCGCGGGGTCGAGCAGGCCGAGCAGCTCACGCGCGGTGGTGGCCGCCGCGAAGCGGGCCGCGCCGGCGTCGTCGACCGGGGCGCCGGCGCCGTGCAGGTGGCGGCGCCAGGCGGCCAGGATGCCGACGGCGCCGAGCGGCATGCCACCCCGCTCGCGGGCGTGCCGCAGCACGGGCAGGACACGGATCGGGATCTTCTGGGAGCCGTCCATGGCGATCTGCGCCAGGAGATGCCGGATGCGGGCGTTCTCCCAGCGCTCGACCAGCGCGGCCCGATAGGCGCGGATCTCGGCGGCGGGCAGCGGGAGCGCCGCGGCCGCCTCGTCCCACCAGGTCTCGAGCAGGGCGCGGCACTCCGGGTCGTCCACGGCCTCGGCCACCGTCGTCAGCCCGCGCGCGCTTCCCACGTACGCCAGAAGCGAATGGCCGCCGTTGAGCAACCACAGCTTGCGCTGCTCGTGGGGCAGCACGTCGTCGACGAAGCGGGCGCCCACGACGTCCCAGGCGGGCCGGCCGGCCGGGAAGGCGCCCTGGAGGACCCACTCGTGGTACGGCTCGGTGACCACCTCCGGCGGCGTCGAGGCCGGCGTGATGCGGTCGACCATCGTGGACACGAAGGAGACGTTCTCCTCGATCCAGCCGGCCAGGGCGACGTCGGCGCGGCGGGCCGCCTCGACGACCACACGACGGGTCACCTCGCCGTTGCCGGGCAGGTTGTCGCAGGGGACGATCGCGATCGGGCCGCCCTTCGCGTCCCGCCGGGTTGCGAGGCCCGCTACGAGACGGTCGGGCACGTCCGCGCCGGCGTAGGCCTTCTCGGTGACCGTGAGGGTGACGATGGCCGTCTCCCGCTGGGCGAGCAGCCGTTCCCACGCGGACCGGTCGGTGCCCGGATGGGTCTCGCGGATCGCGTCCGGCCAGGAGATCTCGTCGGTCTCCGGCCCCCGCGTGACGAGCTTGTAGCGGGGCTCCGGAGCCTGCGCCGAGCGGCCGGTGAAGGCGGCGATGCCCCACCCGTCCTTCGCCTCGGCCGTGTACCAGGCCTGGTGCGCGCGGAAGAAGTTGCCGAGTCCGAGGTGGACGATCACAGCTTGAAGACCTTCCGGGGCTGGTCGGAGACGAGGGCGGTGAGCGTTTCCACTGCCTCGTCCTCGTCGAGGCGGTGCGTGCACACCAAGTCGGCCAGATATCCGGCGTCGAGGCGGCGGGACATGTCGTGCCGGGCCGGGATCGAGCAGAGCGCGCGGGTGTCGTCGATGAAACCGGACAGGCGGCTGAACCCGGCGATCTCGGTGACCGACTCCTGGAAGCGCCGGATGGCCGACGGGTTGTCGAGGAACCACCAGGGCACGCCCGCGTAGACCGAGGGGTAGAAGCCGGCCAGCGGGGCGATCTCGCGGCTGTAGACCGTGGCGTCGACGGTGAACAGCACCAGGTGGAAACCGGGATCGGTGCCGTGCCGGGCCAGCAGGGGCTGTAGGGCGCGGGTGAACTCGACCGTGGTGGGGATGTCATGGCCGGTGTCCGGGCCGTACCGCTGGAAGGTCAGCGGGTGATGGTTGCGGAAAATGCCGGGGTGCAGGGTCATGACGAGGCCGTCCTCGGCCGACATCCGGGCCATCTCCAGCATCATGTGGCGGCGGAACGCGGCGCCCTCCCCGGCCGAGATCTCGCCGGCCAGGGCCTTCTGGTAGAGCCGGTCCGGGTTGTCGACGGGCTCGGCCCGGGCGTCGGCGTGGCTGTGGTCGGCCGAGACCGCCCCGTTCTCCTGGAAATAGCGGCGCCGGTTCTCCAGGGCGGCCAGGTAGCCCTGATAGTGGGCGACGTCGGTGCCGGCGGCGGCGCCGAGGCGCTCGACCTTCTCGGCCCAGCCGGGGCGGGCCGGTTCGAGATAGGCGTCGGGGCGGAACGTGGGGGCGACGCGGGTCTTCACGGTCCGGGCCAGTTCGCGGTGCGGGGCGAGATCGTCGGCCGGGTCGTCGGTGGTGGCCAGGAACTCGATGCCGAAGCTGTTGAGCAGCTCCTGAGGCCGTTTGGCGGCACCGGCGATCCGGTCGTAGAGGTCGTCCGCGTTGGCCGCCGAGGGGCGCTCGGTGATGCCGTAGATGTCGGCGAACTCGGTCTCCAGCCAGTACCGCACGGGCGTGCCGCGCAGCAGCGCCCAGTTGGCGCAGAGCAGCCGCCAGGCCTCCCGCGACTTCTCGGCCGTCACCGGCCCCTGGCCGACGCCGAGCCGGTCCAGCGTGACACCGCCGGCGTGCAGGAGGCGCGTGACGTAGTGGTCGGGGGTGATGAACAGGGCCGTGGGATCGGTGAACGGCTCGTCGGCCAGCAGCATCTCCGGATCGACGTGGCCGTGCGGCGAGATGATCGGCAGGTCGCGGACCGCCTCGTAGAGTCGCCGGGCCACGGGACGTACCGCTGGATCCGCCGGAAACAACCGGTCCTCTCGCATCACCATGAGGTCGAGGCTTCCGTCGCGGAAGGGGCACCGCAAGCGGTTGCCATGTGTTGCCCGGTCCGCTTGCCAGGTCGCGGCAGGCGGGCGCAGGGTGGAACCATGATCGAGCTCCTCGGCGGCCCGGACGCGACACTGGACGACGCGGCCGTGCGCGACTACGTCCTGCGTACCCTCGCCTCGGAAGATCTCGACGGCCGCAGCGTCTGCGTGATCGTGCCGGACGGCACCCGGAGCTGCCCGCTGCCGATGCTGCTGTCCGCGGTGCACGAGGCCCTGCACGGGCGCGCCTCACACGTCACGGTGCTGGTCGCGCTCGGCACCCACGCGCCGATGAGCGAGGAACAGTTGACTTCGCACCTCGGCGGCCCTTACGAGGGCTTCGACGTCCGCAACCACGAGTGGTGGCAGCCGTCGGCGCTCACCTCGATCGGGGTCGTCCCGGCGGCCCGGGTGGCCGAGCTGTCCGAGGGGCGGATGAGCCAGGACGTCGACGTGGTGCTCAACCGGGCCGTCGTCGAGCACGACGTGTGCCTGGTGATCGGGCCGGTCTTCCCGCACGAGGTGGTCGGCTTCTCCGGCGGCAACAAGTACTTCTTCCCGGGCGTGGCCGGTCAGGAGATCATCGACTTCTCGCACTGGCTGGGCGCGCTCATCACCAGCGCCTCCATCATCGGCACGCGCGGGGTGACCCCGGTGCGGGCCCTCATCAACCAGGCGGCGGCGCTCATCCCGAGCCGCCGGCTGGCGCTCTGCCTGGTGGTGCAGTCGGGATCGGGTGCCCTGCACGCGGCGGCGCTGGGCTCGCCCGAGGAAGCGTGGGCCGCGGCGGCGGACGTGTCGGCCGAGACCCACGTACGCTATCTCGACGCTCCTGTCCCGAAGGTCCTGTCGATCATCCCCGCGAAGTACGACGACATGTGGACCGGCGCGAAGGGCTTCTACAAGGTGGAGCCGGTCGTGGCCGACGGCGGCCAGGTCATCCTGTACGCCCCGCACATCACCCGGATCGCGGCCATGCACCCCGAGATCGAGAAGATCGGCTACCACTGCCGCGACTACTTCCTGAAGCAGTGGGACAAGTTCAAGGGATATCACTGGGGCGTGCTGGCCCACTCGACCCACCTGCGCGGGGCGGGCACGTACGACCCGGTGGCGGGCGAACGGCTGCGCGTGACGGTCACGCTGGCCACGGGGATTCCCGAGGACGTCGTACGGGCCGCGAACCTCGACTATCTCGACCCGGCCTCGGTGCGCCTCGACGACCCGGACGCGTTCGTCGTGCCCCAGGCCGGCGAGGTGCTGTTCCGCCTGCGCTGAGCCGTCGACTGCCGGACGATCAGCCGCGAGGGCAGAAGCATCGGCTCCATCGTCCGCGGTACCGCGCCGTTCGCGATGGCGAGCACGTTGTTAACGGCCGTTCGCCCCATCGCGCGCAGCGGCGCCGCCACGGTCGTCAGCGCGGGCGTCACCAGCTCGGCCGCCTCGATGTTGTCGAAGCTGACCACGCTCACGTCCCCTGGCACACGCGCCCCCATCGCCGTGAGCCGGCGGATCAGCCCGATCGCCATCGCGTCGTTGTAGGCGAGAACGGCCCCGCCCGGCTGCCGCGCGAAGTCGGCGGCCGCCTCCACGCCTCCTTTCACGCTCGGCGCGTACGGCCCCAGGCGCCGGCTGCCGGGGGCCAGCTCCCGCAGCGAGCGCCAGCGCATGCCGTCCGCCCACGACGCCTCGGGCCCGGCCAGATAGGTGATGTCCCGATGTCCCTGGCCGCTCAGGTGAGCGACGGCTTGGCGTACACCATCGGGGTTGTCGGAGATGACGCTGGGAACATCGGCGACCGCCCGGTTGAGCACCACCACGGGCCGCTGTTTGGCGAGCGCGCGAATGGCCGAGTCGGACATGCGCGAGGTGGCCAGCACGAGCCCGTCCACGGCCGTGAGGGCCCGTTCCAGCGCCTCGCGCTCGCGCACCCCCGACTCGCGGGCGTCGGTCAGCACGAGCGTGTAGCCGGCCTCGGTGGCCGCGTCCTGGGCCCCGCGGATGATCTCGGTGTAGAACGGGTTCCCGATGTCGGCGACACCAAGACCGATCATTCGGGTACGCCCGGAGGGCAGCTCCCGCACGAGCGGATGAGCCCGGTAGCCGAGCTCGGCCGCGACCCGCCGGATCCGCTCCGCCGTCTCGAAGTTCACCCGTCCCGGCCGGGCGAAGGCCCGCGACACCGTGGAGGCGGCGACGCCCGCCGCCCGGGCCACGTCGTAGATGGTCGGCCCCCGCTCAGCCACCACACACCTCCCGCAACATGTGGCAACCGCTTGCCGCCCCGCACACCAGGGGCATCAAATAAGGATCATGAACGATCATCCCACCGAGGAGGTGGTGGCGCGGATCACCGGCCTGCTGGACGGTGTCGGACGGCTCGGGGTGGCCTTCTCCGGCGGCGTCGACTCGTCGGTGCTGCTCGCGCTGGCCGTCCGGGTCCTCGGTCCTGGCCACGTGGTGGCGATCCTGGGCGTCTCACCGAGCCTGGCCGCGGACGAGCGGGCCGGCGCGCACACGGTCGCCGGGCACATCGGGGTTCCGGTGGTGGAGATCAGCACCCACGAGGGTGAGCTGGCCGCCTATCAGGCCAACGGCCCCGACCGCTGCTTCCACTGCAAGCACGAACTGTTCACCCGCATCGACGACGAGGTGGTGGCCGCGCACGGCCTGGACGCCGTCGCCTACGGCGAGAACGCGGACGACGCCCGCCGCCCCGACCGTCCCGGCAGCCGCGCCGCCACCGACCATCGCGTCCTGCGCCCCCTGGCCGACCTGGGTCTGGACAAGGCGGCCGTACGCCGCCTGGCCCGTGCGTTCGGCCTGCCCAGCGCGGACAAGCCGGCGGCGCCCTGCCTGGCCTCCCGCATCCCGCACTTCACCCCGGTGACCAGGGAGAAGCTGGCCCAGATCGAGGCCGCCGAGTCGGCCCTGCGGGGCCTCGGCCTGGGCGATCTCCGGGTACGCCACCACGGCGACGTGGCCCGCGTCGAACTGCCCGCCGACGACCTGGTCCGCGCCGTCACCACGCTGCGCGAGGACATCCACGCCGCGATCGTGGCCGCCGGCTTCCGGTTCGCCGCGCTGGACCTGGCCACCGGCATCCAGTCCGGGGCTTTCACCCTTCCGCTGGTCACGGCCACCCATGCCTGACCCCGCCGAGAAGCTCGCGGACTTCGCGAGGCTGGACGCCGAGCGCTACGCCAGGCGGGGTTACCCCGAGGCCGTGTACTGCGAAGGAAAGACACCGGCGCAGGTCCGGGCCATCGCCGCCGCGGGTGGGGGAGAGGGCGTCACATTGTTCACGCGGGCGAGCGGGGACCACGCCTCGGCGGTGCTGAGCGCGGTGCCGGACGCCTTCCACGACCCGGACGCCGGCCTGCTGGCCCATCCGCCGGAGCCGCCCGCGCCGGTGGGTGGGCTGGTCGTGGTGGTCGCCGCCGGAACCTCCGACCTGCGGGTCGCCAAGGAGGCGATGCACACCGCGCGCTATCTGGGCCGGGAGACCGAACTGGTCGTCGACGTCGGGGTGGCGGGCCTGCACAGGGTGCTGGCCCAGCTCCCGCTGCTGCGCCGGGCCCGGGCCGTCGTGGTGGCCGCCGGGATGGACGGTGCCCTGCCCAGTGTGGTCGCCGGCCTGATCGCGGCGCCGGTGGTGGCCCTGCCGACCTCGGTGGGCTACGGCGCGGCCTTCGGCGGCCTGGCCCCCCTGTTGGCCATGCTCAACGCCTGCGCGCCGGGCGTCGCGGTCGTCAACATCGACAACGGCTACGGCGCCGGCCATCTCGCCGCACAGATCGCCGCCCCGGCGTGAGGCACGCATGGATCGACGCGTCGGCCGGGGTGGCGGGGGACATGCTGCTCGCGGCCCTGCACGATGCCGGGGCCGGTCTCGATGTGATTCGTTCGGCCGTCGAAGCGGTGGTCCCGGGATCGGTGGAGATCGGCGTGCGCGGCGTCTCGAGGGCCGGGCTACGAGCGCTCAAGGCGGAGGTGCGCCCGCTGACCGATGACCCGCCCCATCGCACGTGGCGGGGGATCCGCGAGATGCTCTCGGCCGCTGATCTGCGGCCGGGTGTTCGCGCGCGGGCCGTCGCCGTCTTCGGGCGCCTGGCCGAAGCCGAGGCGGTCGTGCACGGTGTCGCGGCCGAAGACGTGCACTTCCACGAGGTCGGCGCCCTGGACTCCCTCGCCGATGTGGTCGGGGTGTGCGCCGCCCTGGACGACCTCGGCGTCGGCACCGTCTCGGCGGGGGAGGTCGCGGTCGGCTCCGGGCGGGTGCGTACCGCACACGGCGAGCTGCCGGTTCCCGCCCCGGCCGTCGCCGAGCTGTCCCGGGGCTGGCGGATCCGCTCCGGCGGCGCCGGCGAGCTCGCGACGCCGACCGGCATGGCCGTCATCCGGGCCCTGTCCGAGCGCTGCGAAGACCTCCCGGCCATGACCCTGGAGGCGACCGGCGTCGGCGCCGGTGGCCGCGACACCCCGGGCCGGCCGAACGTCGTCCGGATCTTCCTCGGGAGCCGGCAATCCGTCGCCTCCACCCGACCGGCGGTGCTCCTCGAGGCGAACGTGGACGACATGGATCCCCGGTTGTGGCCCGGCGTGATCGAAGGGCTGATGGCCGCGGGCGCCTCGGACGCCTGGCTGGTGCCGATCCTGATGAAGAAGGGGCGACCGGCGCACACGCTGAGCGTGCTCTGCGAGCCGTCGGCGGTCGCCGCGCTGCGAACCCTGATCTTCCGGGACACGAGCACGCTGGGCGTCCGGGAGTCGCCGCGCGCCAAGACCGCGCTTCCGCGGCTGTTCGTGCCGGTCGAGACCGGCGGCGTCGGCGTGCCCGTCAAGATCGGTCACCTGGACGGGATGATCGTGCAGGTCATGCCCGAGTTCGCGGATGTGGCCGCCCTGGCCGCCCGGCAGGGGCGACCCGAGCGGGCCGTGATGCACGAGGCGCTCGCCGCCGCGGCGGCCGGCGGCCTGGTGGTCGGGGCGCCGCTGCCGGACGAGCTCAGGTCCGAGACGACTCCAAGCCCCGCACCAGGGCCTCGGCCAGACGGGTCAGCCGGGGCGTGAAATCCGAGGCGGCGTCGCTCGCCGTCGATATCGTGCGCCACGAGATGGCGGTCCTCAACGCCGAGGACGCGCGCTGGGCCGAGCTGGGGCGATCGGTGGACTTCGACTAGGTACGGTGGGATTTGTGATTGACATCAGCCGGATCTACTACGAGGCCGCCGCGGCCGAGCTGCCACAGGGCAAGGAGATCCTGGCCCGGTTCCCCGGGGCGACGCTGGTGGAGGTCGAGAGCCACAACCGCATCCCCGAGTTGTACGGGGATGAGTCGAACGTGAATCGGTGGGTACGTATCAAGCAAGAGGCACTCGTCCTCGGGGTGAAGAAGTCGCTGAGCGCCCGTCCCAACGGGCGCTCAGCCGACTTCATCGCGCCCTCCACGGCCAACGGCTGCGCCATGGCCTGCGCCTACTGCTACGTGCCGCGGCACAAGGGCTACTCCAACCCGATCACGGTCTTCGCCAACATCGACAAGATTCTGGGGTACGTCCAACGGCACGCGGGACGGCAAGGCGTGAAGCCCGCCGGCAACGAGTGCGACCCGCTCGCCTGGGTCTACGACATCGGTGAGAACTCCGATTGCAGCGTCGACGCCCTCCTCAGCGACAACGTGCGCGACCTGGTCGAGCTCTTCCGGTGGATCCCGACGGCCAAGGCGTCGTTCGCCACCAAATACGTGAACCGGGACCTGCTCGACTGGGATCCCCAGGGCCGCACCCGGGTCCGCTTCTCGCTGATGCCCCAGGCCGACGCGAAGTTGCTGGACATTCGCACCTCGCCGATCGCCGAGCGGATCGGCGCCATCGACGACTTCGTGGCCGCCGGCTACGAAGTTCACGTCAACTTCAGCCCCGTGGTGGTCCGCGACGGCTGGCTCGAGGCCTGGTCGGAGCTGTTCGACCAGCTCGACGCGGGCATCGGCGCCGCCGCCAGGCAACAGCTGGCCTGCGAGGTCATCTTCCTGACCCACAACCGCGACCTGCACGAGGTGAACCTGGGCTGGCATCCGAAGGCCGAGGACGTCCTCTGGCGCCCCGAGCTCCAGCAGCCGAAGCGGTCGCAGAACGGCAGCTGGAACGTGCGCTACCGCACGGGCAGCAAGGGCCGTTACGTCCAGGCCCTGACCGACCTGATCGCCGAGCGGATCCCCTACTGCCGGGTCCGGTACGCCTTCTAGCCCTCCCGCCACTCGTCCGTCTTCAGGTGGGAGCCGGCCTGCGGGCCCATCAGGAGCATGCCGCCGTCGACGACCCAGGACGAGCCGGTCACGTAGGCGCCCTGGGGTCCGGCGAGCATCGCGACCACGGCCGCCACTTCGTTCGCGTCGCCCGGGCGGCCGATCGGGATGCCGGGGCGGTCCACGGTGAACGGGTCGACGTCCTCGTTACCGGTCATCGGCGTCGCGATCTCGCCCGGTGCGACCGCGTTCACGGTGATGCCGTGGCTTGCCAGCTCCTGCGCCATCACCTTCGTCAACAGCCCCAGGCCGCCCTTGGCCGCGCAGTACGCCCCGGCGCCCACCCGCGGAGCGTGCTCGTGCACGCTCGTGATGTTGATGATCCGGCCGCCCCGCCCGGCGGCCGACATCCGCCGGGCGGCCCGCTGCGCGCAGAGGAACGGCCCGTCCAGGTCGACCGTGAGGACCTCGCGCCACTGCTCGTACCCGGTGTCGACGACCGGCGTCGAAATTCCGGTGCCGGCGCAGTTGACGAGCACCCCGAGCCCGCCCAGCGCCTCCGCGAGGTCGTCCACGACGTCCGCCGCCGACGGCAGGTTTGTCAGGTCGAGGTGGCGCGTCTCGGCCCGGCCACCGGCCGCGCGCACCTTCTCCGCCGTGGCCTCGGCGCCGCCGTCGTCGGACCGGTAGGTGACGCCCACGTCGAACCCGGCCTCCGCGAGCGCCACCGCGATGGCCTCGCCGATTCCGGAGTCGGAACCCGTTACCACCGCGACCTTGTCGTATCCGTCATATCGCACAGCCATGCCCCGATGAATACCCCGCCGTCGCGAGCTTATGCGATTCCCAGGTTCCGCACATTGGCCGGACAACCTCGGGAAATAGCTTTCTCTCGGCAAGCGCCGCAAGGCGTACGACAAGAGAAAGGAATTGGCCATGCCGTTCCAGAACATCCTCCCGAAGAAGCGCGAAGAGCTCCCCCGCCCGCCGGCCGAGCTGAAGAAGAAGAACAAGAAGGCGAAGAAGGCCGACCCGCGCCGCGACGGCCAGTGACGAGCCGCACGCGCAGGTGAACGGAGTGGGGCCGGTCCCGTCGGGCCGGCCCCCACTCCTGTGGTCGGGGGAGACGTTGAAGACGATAAGGCGGTTCTGGCCACTGGTCGCGGCCGACCGGAAGATGGTTGTTGCAGGCGGAGCGCTCGCCATCGGCGCGGCCGGGGCCGAGGTTGTCGCCGTCTATCTGTTCGGCGTCATCACCGACGAGGTGCTGGCCGCCGGAAATCTCCACGCATTGTGGGGGCCGGCGACAGCGTGGCTCGCCATTGCCGTCGCGGGCGCGGTCGCCTCCTTTTCCGCCGGCATTCTGGTGACGCTCGCCGGCGAACGGTTCCTGCTGCGATTACGCGACCGCGTGTTCGCGCACGTGCAGCGCATTCCGCTCGATTTCCTCGACCAGAGCCGTCTCGGTGACCTGATGACCCGGCTCACCGACGACCTCGAATCGGTGGAGGGTCTCGTCGTGTCCGGCCTCGTCCGCACGGTCACCGCCGGGGTCAGCGTCATCGCGTTCGCGACCGCCGCTCTTCTCGTACGATGGGACCTCGCTCTCGCCTCGTTCGCTCTCGCCCCGCTGTTCTGGCTGGTGTCGCGGGCGATCGGCGGCCGTTTCCAGGCGGCCGCGGCCGAGGAGCGGGCCGGTAACGGCGGCATCGCCACCGTCGTCGAGGAGAGCCTGTCCAACCAGGCGGTGGTGCGCGCCTACAACCGGCAGGAGGCCGAGCAGGAGCGCCTGCACCGGCAGGGCCTGGTGTGGCTGCGGGCCCGGATGGCCGAGACCCGCCTGGGCTCCCTCTACGGGCCGCTGGTCGGCGTCGTGGAGACCATCTGCGTGCTGACCGTCCTGGGTCTCGGCGCGTGGGAGCTGTCGGCGGGCCGGGTCAGCCTCGGCGGCCTGCTGTCGTTCGCCGGCTACCTCGGCTATCTCTATCCGCCGATCCAGACGCTGGGCCAGTTCCCGCTCACCGCGGCCGAGGCGGCCGCCGCCGTCGAACGCCTGGACGACCTGCTGCGCGTACGTCCCGCGGTGAACGACGCCGAGGCCGGTGTGGCCTGGCGGGCCTCGGGCCGGGTGGATGTGGCCGGCGTCGGGTTCAGCTATCCGCGGGCCGGCCGGCCCGCCCTGCGCGGCCTGTCGTTCACCGCCGACCCCGGCGACCTGGTGCTGCTCGCCGGCCCGAGCGGCGCCGGCAAGTCCACCGTGACCAAGCTTCTGCTGCGCTTCTACGACCCGAGCGCCGGGCGGATCCTGCTCGACGGCGTCGACATCCGGCGCCTGCCGGTCCGTACACTGCGGGCCAACGTCACCCTCCTGCACCAGGAGAGCCAGCTGTTCGCCGGCAGCCTCTACGACAACATCGCCTACGGCCGGCCCTCGGCGACCGCCGATGAGGTCGAGGCGGCGGCCCGCGCGGCCGACGCCCACGACTTCATCGCCGCGATGCCGGAGGGCTACCGCACCGACGTGGGCCACCGGGGCCGCCTGCTCTCCGGCGGCCAGCGCCAGCGCGTCGCGATCGCCCGGGCCCTGCTGCGCGACACCCCGGTGCTGGTCCTGGACGAGCCCACCACCGGCCTGGACCGCGACTCGGCGGCCCGGATCATGGCGCCGCTGCGCCGGCTGATGGCGGGCCGCACCACGATCCTCATCAGCCACGACACCCATCTCGACGTCTCGCCGGACCGGGTCGTCCACATTGGCGATCAATCTTTGTCGCTGTGACGGTCTGGTTCTGTTCACCTACTTTCTGATACACAGAAGATCACCGATCTTGGAGGTCTTCTGTGCACAGCACCACCTGGCGGCGTCGCGGCGGCGCCGCCTTCGCCGCGACCACGGCCCTGCTGGCCGTCTCGGCCGCGCCGGCCTTCGCCGACGTGTCCGGTGAGTTCGAAAGCGGCGTCATCTCACCCACGTCGAACGCGAAGGCGGCATCGGAGACGGCGGCCGGCGGAGGGGCCGCCGTGGAGATGTGGGACCCCAGCAGCGTCGCGCTGAGCGTCACCAACGGCACCGACGCCACCTCGGCCTACAAGATCCGTGCCCGGCAGGAGATCTGCGGGCCGGCCGCGGCCCAGATGGTGGTCAAGGTGGACGGCGTCACCGCCGGCACCTTCACCGTCTCGGCCACCACCTACACCGATTACACGGTGACCGGGAACTGGGCCGCCGGGGCGCACACGATCACCGTGAGCTTCCCCAACGCGTACCACAACAGCAACTGCATCGCCCGCGAGCTCTGGGTCGACCGGGTCACCGCCGTGTCGGCCGCCACCGGGCCGGCCTACTACGTCGACCGGACCGCCGCCGCGGGTGGCGACGGCACCTCGGCCGCCACCGCGTGGGACTCGATCAGCGACGTCAACGCGGCGAACCTCCCGTCCGGCGCCACCGTCCTGTTCAAGACGGGGCAGACGTTCACGGGTGCGGCCCTGGTCGCCGACAACGCCGGGGTCACCTACGGGTCGTACGGCGGAGGCGCCCGCCCGATCCTCGACGGCGGCGGCACCAGCTACCCGATCACCATCAGCGCCCCGTTCGTCACGGTGAAGGACGTGCACGTCCGCAACGCCGGCCAGGCCGACAAGATCGGTCTCGTCGTGAACGCCCCGGACGCCAAGGTGCAGAACGTGACGGCCACCGGCAACGCCATCGGCATCCAGGCCATGGCCGGCGCCCACCGGCTGCGCGTCACCGGGAGCACGGTGACCGACAACACCACCGTCATCGCCCCCGGCGGCACCAACGACGACTACGGCGCGAGCGGCATCGTGGTCCTGGCCGCCGACGACGTCGAGATCGACCACAACACGATCAGCCGCAACGTCGGCCCGTCGCCCGACTTCGTGTTCGACGGCTCGGCCGTGGAGATCTTCGGCGGGATCGGCACGTCGATCCACCACAACGTCGCGGTCGACAACCAGACCTTCTCCGAGCTGGGCGACAACCGGACGGCCAACACGCGCTTCTCGAACAACCTGGTCACCACGTCGGCGTCGTTCAGCGCCGGCCAGGTCCTCGGCATCAACGTCCAGGGCAGCGAGGGCGTCTTCGGCGTCGTCAAGAACACGGTCATCACGAACAACACGTTCGTGCTGCGCAACCCCGACGCCGGGGTGCTGGTCGTCGGTCTCGGGGCCGACGCGACCTTCCACAACAACATCGTCGAGGCCGACCAGTCGGGCTACACCTACCAGCCGATCGACGAGGGCCACAACGTCTACTACGGCGAGTACTACAACGGCGTCACGTCGACCGCCAACACCAGCGCCGAGGGTGGCATCGCGCCCTCCTCGGCGACGGCCGACCCGCTGTTCGTCTCGGCCACCGACTTCCACCTCCAGACCGGTTCACCGGCCAAGAACAGGGGCGTCAGCGCGTACGGCGTGACGACCGACCTCGACGGCCTTCCCCGCCTCTACGGCAGCGGGGTCGACGCCGGGGCGTACGAGCGCCAGTCCAACTAGGACTCAGGCCGGGAGCCGGGGCACGCTCGACAGGAGCTTGCGGGTGTACGGATGGGACGGGGCGCCCAGCACTTGGGACGTCCCGCCCTGTTCGACCAGCCGGCCGCGCTCCAGCACCGCCGTGTACCGGCACAGCTCGGCCACGACGCCCAGGTCGTGCGAGACGAGCAGGATGGTGAGATCCCGCTCGGCGCAGAGCGACGACAGCAGGTCGACGATGCGGACCCGGGTGGTCAGGTCGAGAGCGCTCACCGGCTCGTCGGCCAGCAGGACCTTCGGGTGGCAGACGATGGCCCGGGCGATGGCGATCCGCTGGCGCTGACCGCCGGAGAACTCGTGCGGATAACGGCTCGCGGTGTCGGCCGGCAGCCCCACCGCGTCGAGCGCCTCGGCCACCCGGGCCGGGTCGGCGCCCAGTCCGAGGCCCCGCAAGGGCTCGGCCACGATCCGGCCGATCCGGTGGCGGGGGTCCAGCGACGAGTACGGGTCCTGGAAGACCGCTTGCACGGAACGCCGGTAGTCCCGCATCCGTCCGCGGGTGAGCGGCTGCCCGCCGAACGTGATGGTGCCGGTGGTGGGCCGGGCCAGCCCGAGCAGCAGCCGCAGAAGGGTGCTCTTGCCGGCGCCGGACTCGCCGACCAGCGCCACGTTCCGCCCGGCCTCGACGGCCAGCGAGACGTCGGTCAGCGCCGGCTGGCCACCACGGTAGGAGAAGCCGACGGCCTCGGCCGCGAGCAGGGGTGAATCAGTCACGGGCAGTCCGCTCCAGGGCGGCGTCGAAACGCCGGGCGCTGTCGACGAGGGTTCGGGTGTAGGGGTGTGCGGGGCCGGCGATCAGCGAGGAGATCGGGCCGGACTCGACGATCCGGCCGCCGCGCATCACGTGAGTGTCGCGGATGACCCGGGCCGCCACCGGCAGATCGTGGGTGATGAAGACGAGCGCGGTGCCGTGCGCGGTCGCCAGGCGGTCCAGCAGGTCGAGGATCTCGGCCTGGACGGTCACGTCGAGCGCCGTGGTCGGCTCGTCGGCGATCAGCAGGCGGGGACGGCAGGCGATCGCCATCGCGATGGCCACCCGCTGGCGCTGGCCGCCGGAGAGCTGATGCGGATATGAGCGGGCGATCCGGTCGGTGTCGTCCAGGAGCACCTCCCGCAGCGCGCCGTGCACGGCGTCGCGCAGGGCGGCGCCCCGCAGGCCCCGGACCCGGCGCAGCGGCTCGGCGATCTGGCGGCCGGCCCGCATCAGCGGGTTCAGCGCGGTGAGCGGCTCCTGGAACACGATGGCGGCCACCGGGCCCCGCACGGCAGTCCGCTGCCGCTCGGGCGCGCCGATCATGTCGACGCCGTCGAGGCGCACGTCGCCGGTGGCGGTCAGGCCGGGCGGTAGCAGGCCGGTGACCGCGAGGGCCGTCAGGGACTTGCCGGACCCGGACTCGCCGATCAGGCCGACCCGGTCGCCCTGGGCCACAGTGAACGAGATGTCGTCGACCAGTGTGGTGCCGCCGCTGCGAACGGTCAGCCCGGAAACGGAGAGCAGACTCATCGGTCCTCCCGGCGAGTGGCGTCGGGGCCGACGGCGGTGAGGGCCGGGTCGATGACTTCGGTGTAGTCGGCGACATCAAAAGCGGAGCCGCGGCGGCGGGCCGGGTCGGTGAGGTCGCGCAGCCCGTCGGCGGTCAGGTTCATGCCAATCACCAGCACCACCAGGGCAATGCCGGGCGCCAGCGCGGCGACCGGCGAGGTCAGCACCGTGGCCTGCGCCTCGTACAGCATGCGGCCCCACGAGGCGTTCGGAGGCGGCGTGCCCAGCCCCAGATACGACAGGCTCGCCTCGGCCAGCACAGCCAATCCGGCTTGGAGGGCCAGGTTCACCATCACCACCGGCCCGATGTTGGGCAGGATGTGGCTGACGACGATCCGCGGCCACGACACCCCGGCAATCCGGGCCGCCGTGATGTAGTCCCTCGCGAGCACCTGCTTCACCAGCACCCGCACCAGCCGGGCCACGATCGCGGCCATGGCCAGCCCGATGGCCAGGATCGCCGTGCCCAGCGACGCGCCCGTGCCGGCCACGATGAGCATGGCCAGCAGCAGGGTCGGGAACGCGATCAGGATGTCCAGCACCACCGCGAAGGCGTCGTCGAGCCAGCGCTGAGCGAAGCCCGCAAGTAAGCCGGCACTCACACCAAGCACGCCGCCGACCGCCACCGCGCCCAGCGCCGTCGCGATCGCGATGCGGCCGCCGATCAGCAGTTGGGTGAACAGGTCCCGGCCGAGTTTGTCAGTACCTAGCAGATGGTCTCCGCCGGGCGGCATCAGCCGGCCCCCGGAGGTGTCGTCCGGCGGGAAGGGCAGCCAGACGTACGAGATCAGCACCGCGCCGACCACGATCAGCACCAGCACGAGCCCGATGACCAGATGAAGTGAACG
Source organism: Actinoplanes sp. CA-131856 (assembly GCF_050956135.1). GTDB lineage: Bacteria > Actinomycetota > Actinomycetes > Mycobacteriales > Micromonosporaceae > Actinoplanes. The sequence continues at coordinate 4,281,400 of NZ_CP191849.1, forward strand.
ACGGTTCACGAGGCGCTCCGATGCAGCAGGCGGGGGTCGACCAGGCGCTGCGACACGTCGCCGAGGAAGCCGACCACTAGCACGGCCGCGGTGCTGACCAGCATCACGCCCTGGATGACCGGGAAGTCGTGCTCGCCGATCGCCTTGACCAGCATGCCGCCCAGGCCGGGCAGCGCGAACACGCTCTCCACGACCACCGCGCCCAGGAACGTCGTGGCCAGCTCCATGGCGAGCACCGCGATGACCGGCACGGCCGCGTTGCGCAGCCCGTGCCGCCACAGGGCGCGGGCGGGGGAGGAGCCGAGCGACCGGGCCGTACGAAGGTAGTCGGCGCCCTTGACCTCCAGGACGGCCGCCCGGACGTACCGGATGAGAGAGGCCGACATGACCAGCGCGACCGTCACGACCGGCAGAACCAGCGACTCGGCCGCGGCCGGGAAATCGGCCCAGCCGTCCGGCGGGAAACCGCCGGCCGGAAGCACTTGCAGCTTCAAGGCGAAAACGGTGACCAACAGAAGACCCACCCAGAAGGCGGGGACCGCGATGCCGAACTGAGCCACCGCGTTCAGCACCACCCCGTACCACCGGTCGGCCCGGACCGCGGCCAGCGTGCCTACCGGCACCGCCACGACGACCGCGAGCACGAACGCGGCCAGGGTCAGCGGGACCGTGACGGGCAGCCGCGCCGCGATCTCCGGCGCCACCGGCAGCTTGCTGATCAGCGAGGTGCCGAGGTCGCCCGAGAACAGGTCGCCGAGCCAGGTGAGGAACTGGGTGAGCAACGGCTCGTTGGTGCCCAGCTCCCGCCGGGCGGCCTCGATCTGCTCGGGGGTCGCGCCCACCGGCAGCAGAGCGTTGGCCGGGTCGCCCGGCAGGAGCCGCAGCAGCACGAACAGCGCCACCGCGGCGAGGAACAGCGACCCCAGCAGGATCGCCGTCCTTCGCAGCAGGTAGCGGGTCATCAGTTCTTGACGATGTCGTACGCCGGGAACTGCGCGTTGAGGCCGTTGAGCGGGTAGCCGGACAGCTTCGACGAGGCGACGACGATCTGCGGGTAGAGGTAGAGCCAGTCGCTGGCGGCGTCGGTGGCGATCTGCTTGTTGGCCTGCTTCAGCAGCGCGGTCTGCTCGTCGGTGGTCTTGGCCTCCTCGGCCTGGTTGATCCAGGCAGTGACCTGCTTGTTGTCGTAGCCCCAGTAGAAGGTGGGGTCGCCGTACCAGACCACGTCCCGATCGTTCACGTGCTCCTGCATCGTCGCCTGGAAGTCACGCTTCTGGTACACCTTCGTGTACCACTGGTCGGCCGTGATCGTGTTGATGGTGACCGTGACGCCGATCTTCGCGAGCTCCGACTTGATGAAGGTCGCGGCGGTCGGGTGCGGGTCGTAGTTCGGCGTGTCCAGCGTGAAGGTGAAGCCGTTCGGGAAGCCGGCGGCGGCCAGCTTGGCCTTGGCCGCGGCCACGTCGTACGCGTTGACCGAGGTCAGATCTTCGTACCACGGGTCGGTGGGCGGGACCATGGAGCCGATGACCGTGCCGTAGTCGCCCCAGATCGAGTTGAGCAGCTTCTTCTTGTCGATGGCCTGGGTGATGGCCTGGCGTACCTCGACCTTGTCGAACGGCGCGACCTTGTCGTTGAAGGCCAGCAGCAGCTTGGTCGTCGACTTGCCGTCGTTGACCTTGTACGAGTCGTTGTTCTTGAACTGGGCCAGCGCGTCCGGGCTCTGCTCGCTGGTCACGACGTCGACCGCGTTCGTCAGCAGCGCGTTGTTCAGCGCCGTGGCGTCCGTGTAGTAGTGGAAGACCACGCCGGCGTTCTTCGCGGGCGTACCCCAGTAGCCGTCGAACTTCGTCAGCGTGAGCGTCGAGCCGCGCTTCCAGTCACCCAGCTTGTACGGGCCGGTGCCGTCGGCCTTCGTGGTCAGATCGGTCGCCTCGGAGTTGACGATCCAGACGTAGCTGAGGTTGTAGACGAACGAGATCGACCGCTTCTTGAGGGTGACCACGACCGTCGCGTCGTCCGGCGTCGCGATGCTCTTGACGACCTCGAGGTTGCTCTTGCGGGCCGACTTCGAGTTCTCCGCGGTCACCCGCTCGATGCTCGCCTTGACGTCGGCCGAGGTCAGCGTCTTGCCGGACTGGAACTTGACGTTCGGCTGGAGGGTGAACGTGTAGGTCAGGCCGTCGGCGCTGACCTTCTCGCTCTTGGCCAGCAGCGGCTCGACCTTGCCGTCGTCGGTGAGCTTGTAGAGGCCCTCGTAGACGTTGCCGTTGAGCGCCTCGGTGACGCCCTGGCCGCCGCCGGCCGTGTTGTCGAGGTTCTGCGGCTCATAGACCGAGCCGACCTGAATGGTGGCTTTGTCAGGGGCCGCGGACGACGTGTCGTCCGAAGAAGAACCGCAAGCCGCCACCACACTCAGCGCGGTGACCGCCGCGAGCGAGGCCAGGAGCTTTCTCATACTTCGTATCCATTCTTGAACAGAGGGAGCTTCTCGCCGGCGAGGACCGGGACGGCGATGCGGTTCTGCGGTGGCGGCATCGGGCAGTTGTAGGCCGCGGAGAAGCCACAGGGCGGGACGAAGGCCCGGTTGAAGTCGAGGACGATCTTGTTGGTGCCGGGCGTCAGGGTGGGGAAGAGGAAACGCCCGGAGTGGTACGTCTCGGAGCCGTTGGTCGGGTCGCCGAAGACCAGCAGCAGCGTGCCCTCGTCGTCGAAGGCGCTCAGGTTGTAGTCGCGCCCGGCGATGGTGAGGTGAATATCACCCGGCACCGGAAGATCACGCGTGCGGCCCTCGTCGCGGGCGTGCTCGAAGGGCAGATAGCGGGCCCCGGGCACCTCGGTCCAGGTTCCCTCAAGCACCCAGTCCTGCGCATATGGGTAGGCGTCAATGCCTGCGAAAGCACGGATGGCCGGCGACTCGGCGTCCCAGAGGCGGACGCCGCGCTGCTCGATGCCCGTGATCAAATCACGTCGGGCCAGCGTGCTGGCGGTTACTGTGGGTGGCTGGTCCTTCAGGGCCGCGGCGGGGTCGTCGGCGCCCCAGCGGGTCTCGATCAGGGCGAGATTGCCGGTGGGCGCGGTGACCTTGCGCTCCCGCGCCTGTCGCCACGCAGCGTATTCGTCTGCCGTCATGGAGGAGCCTCAGCTAGTTGATCATGGTGTCTGCCATCGCAACCCTACATTCCCCATGGGTTTAATAGCATGGTGGGTCTCGTCACGCTGCGCGACGGAATATCACCCGGCGGGACCTGATTTGATCTGAACCTAGGTTGAGGTTTTACAGTTAGGTTTGCCTAACGTCGATCTTGTTAAGGAACCGCGTTTATGGATCGCCCTCTGCGGGTTGCCGTCATCGGCGCCGGCCCGGCCGGCATCTACGCCGCCGACCACCTCATCAAGGCCGTCGAGAACGTCACCGTCGACATCTTCGACAAGCTCCCGACCCCCTACGGTCTGATCCGGTACGGCGTCGCACCGGACCACCCGCGGATCAAGGAGATCATCAAGGCTCTCCACCGGGTGATGGACAACCCGCGGATCCGCTTCATCGGCAACGTCGCCTACGGCGTGGACGTCAAGCCCGAGGAGATGAACCGCTTCTACGACGCGACGATCATCGCCACCGGCGCCGAGAAGGACCGCGAGCTCGACATCCCCGGCATCGACAAGCTGGGCAGCTACGGCGCCGCCGACTTCGCGTCCTGGTACAACGGGCACCCCGACGTCTCCCGCGACTGGCCGCTGACCGCCCAGAAGGTCGCCGTCATCGGCGCCGGCAACGTCGCCGTCGACGTGGCCCGGATCCTCGCCAAGACGGCCGACGAGCTGCTCGAGACCGAGATCCCGGACAACGTTTACCAGCACCTGAAGGCCAGCCCGGTCACCGACGTGCACGTCTTCTCGCGGCGCGGACCGGCCCAGGTCAAGTTCACCCCGCAGGAGCTGCGCGAGCTCGACCACTCGCCGAACGTCGACGTCATCGTGCACCCCGAGGGCATCGAGTTCGACGAGGGCAGCCTCGAGGCGATGCGGCAGACCCGGCACGTCAAGATGTGCGTCGACATCCTGCAGAACTGGGCCGTCCGCGACCCCCGCGAGGACCGTCCGCGCCGCCTGCACCTGCACTTCCTCCAGGCGCCGGTCGAGGTCCTGGGCGAGAACGGCAAGGTCGAGGGCCTTCGTACGGAGACGCAGGAGCTCACCGGCGACGGCTGGGTCCGCGGCACCGGCGAGTTCACCGACTGGGACGTCCAGGCCGTCTACCGCGCGGTCGGCTATCTCAGCACGGCCCTGCCCGACCTGCCGTTCGACGCCAAGAGCGGCACCATCCCGCACGAGGCCGGCCGCATCCTCGACCTCGACGGCGAGCACATCCCCGGCATGTACGTCACCGGCTGGATCAAGCGCGGCCCGGTCGGCCTCATCGGCCACACCAAGGGCGACGCCAGCGAGACCGTCACCAGCCTGCTGGCCGACGTCGAGAAGCTGCCCACGGCGCCGTCGCGCGAGCACGACGACGTGACGAACTACCTGCGCGGCCGGGGCCTGCCCATCACCACGTGGGAGGGCTGGCAGAAGCTCGACGCGCACGAGGTCACCCTCGGCGAGCCGCACGGCCGCCAGCGCATCAAGGTCGTCGCCCGCGACGAGATGACCACCATCTGCAACGGCTAGCTGGTCGGGCCTTTCCGGTCGACGACCGGAAAGGCCCGCCGCACGTCGCTGAGAAAGACACAGCGTTCCTGGGCGTACGTCGTCACGGCCGCCCACAACGCCTCCAGCGCCGCTTGCAGCGGTTCGGGCCCGGCGGCCGCCCACAGCGCCGGAGCGGCCATCGCGACCCGGTCGACGGGGCCGTCCAGCATGCGGGGCAACCGCTTGTCGAGGCTCTCGTAGAGCGGGCGGAGCGAGACCTTCGAGTACGTCGGGGGCGCCGCACCCAGGATGCGCGTCCACAGCGCCTTCGAGGTGGTGTACTCGGCCGGCAGCGGCTCGCCCCGCTCCAGCGCCGCCCACGCCGGCGCCATCCAGTCGAGGTCGCCGACACCGGCGTAGGTGAACGCCCGCCGCGCCGCCCAGACCGCGATGCGCCGCTGCGTCTCGTCGCCGGCCCCGGCCACCCCGTCGACCAGATCGCGGTCGAGCCGGGCCATGCTGTGCACGTTGCCCCGGACCCGGCGCAGCCGGTCGCTCGGCGGGCGCCCGCCCCAGAGCCGCGCCTCCTCCCGCCGCCGGTATTCCTCGGCCCGGCGCGCCTGCTCCTCGCGTTCGCGTTCCGCCGCCTCGACCTGCTCCCACAGCGTCGGCGGGGCCGGGAGGGCGGAGGCCCAGCCGTGCCAGTAGGCGGCGGATCGGCTGGTCTGCCGCACGATGCTGTCGCCCTCGTCCGCTTGATCGTCCGGCCAGAAGCACAGCAGGTAGCGGTCCGGGCGCTGGTTCATGTAGGTGTAGTCGCCGTCCTCGATCTCGTCCGGATCGAAGGCGCCGAACGGTTTGCTGCCCTCGTCCATGCCGGCCGCGCAGTACCGGACCCGGTAGCGCGGTCGGGGGAGGGGGAGCTCGGCCAGCGTGCCGTCACCCCAGGGAACCAGGCCGGCCGTGGCCGCCCGGGGCACGAACGACACCTCGACGACCTCTTCCCAGGCCGCGTCCGCGGGCCGGGGCTCCACCTCGTACAACTCGATGGTGAATTTGACCTGGCCCGAATGCGTGCCGGTCATGAGGAAGAGCGCGCCGGGATCGCCCGCACCGCAGAGCCCGTTGACCTGGCCCGCGAAGGCGCGGTCCATGTCGGGCAGCTCGCGGCTCGTCACATAGCCCTGTCCGTACGCGACCGGCAGCGGACCGTCGAAGAGGATTCGCATCGGTCGATCCTGCCATCGTCAGGTCCCGCGGGTCGTCCCGTAGGCGGCGCGGCTGGCCTCGATGGCCGGCACGTGCTCGATGGCCCATCCGGCCAGGGCCAGCGCGGGCGCGATCAGGCTCTGGCCCATCGCCGTCAGCGCATATTCGACACGGGGCGGCACCTCGGCGTGCGCCGTGCGGGAGACCAGCCCGTCGCGTTCCAGATGGCGCAGGGTCAGCGTCAGCATCCGCTGCGAGATGCCCGGGATCTGGTGATGGAGGTCGGTGAAGCGGACCGTGCCCTGATCGAGCGTAGCCACGATCAGCAGCGTCCACTTGTTGCAGATCTGATCGAGGATTGCCCGCAGCGTCTCGCCGCCGTCGCCGCGGATCATGCACGTGTGCTCGTACTCCGACATGACACCCCCTCAGGCACACGGATGTGCCTTTTGTAGGCCCTTGAAAAGTGCCGCATGATCCAACCATGCACCTCGCCTACTGGATCGTCGCCGCGCTGCTCGCCCTCGTCTACCTGTACTCCGGCGGCCTCAAGGTCCTTCAGAGCCGCGACCAGCTCCGGCCGATGATGGGCTGGGTCGACAGCGTTCCGCTGCCCTTGCTTCGTACGATCGGCGTGCTCGAGATCCTGGGCGCCGTGGGCCTGATCCTGCCGCCGCTGACCGGGATCCTGCCCGGGCTGGCTCTCGCCGCGGCCGTCGGTCTCGTACTCGTCCAGATCGGCGGCATCGCCCTGCACCTCTCGCGCGGCGAGGCCCGCCTGATCGGCTTCAACATCGTGCTTCTCGTGCTCGCGGCAGTGGCGGTCTGGCTCGCGACCGTCTGGGTGTGATCATCTATTCGGCATGACCAGGATCGGATTCATGTTCGACCGTGACCGGCAGCCCGAAGAGCTGACCGGCTTCGCCACCGACCTCGAACAGCTCGGCGCGGACGACCTGTGGGTGATCGAGGACCTCGGCTGGACCGGCGCGATCAGCTCGGCCGCGCTCGCCCTGGCCGCCACCTCCCACCTGCGGGTGGGCATCGGCATCACGCCGGTCGCGTTCCGCAACCCGGCCCTGCTGGCCATGGAGGTGGGCAACCTGGCCCGGGTGCACGAGGGCCGGCTGGTGGCGGGGGTCGGCCACGGCGTGCCGGACTGGATGCGCAAGGTGGGCGCCGAGCGCACCCGCAAGCTGGCCCTGCTGGAGGAGACGATCGTCGGTGCCCGTGGCCTGCTCGCCGGCGAGACGGTCACCCTGCACGGCCAGGAGGTGACGCTGGACGGCATCTCGCTGGTCCACCCGCCGCGGGTGGTCCCGCCGATCGTGACGGGCGTGGTGAAGCCGAAGTCGCTCGAACTGTCGGGCCGCGTGGCCGACGGCACGATCCTGGCCGAGGGTGCCGGCCCGGCCGAGATCACCGCCGCCCTGGCGCACATCGCCCGCGGCCGCGAGGCCGGCGACCGCCCGGCCCACGAGCTGATCGTCTTCACCTATCTGCGCACCGACGACTTCGAGGTGACCCGGGAGATGGTCGAGGCCCAGGCGGCGTGGCTCGGCGTGGACCCGTCGGAGGTCTTCTCGCTGATCGGCCCGGCGTCGGAGATCCCCGCGAAGATCGAGGCATTGCGCGCGGCGGGCGCGGACACGATCGTGCTGCGGCCGCTCGGCCCCGACCCGCTCGCGCAGGTGCGCACGGCCATGGAGGCCATCGGCCCACGGTAGGGCCCGGCTGGGATGTATCGATAGACGTCTATCAATGGCTACGGTTTGTCCTCCATCGATTCCGCTTCGAGGAGGACAAACCGATGCGCATCCTCGCCCGAACGCTGGCCGCGCTCGCCGTCGCCGCGGCCGGCCTGCTGGCGCCGTCCGCCGCCGCGAACGCCGATCCGGGGGTCGGCACGAACGTCGTCAACGGCCGCCCGGCCAGCGAGAACTACTCGTTCATGGTCTACGTGTCCGGATGCACCGGCTCGCTCATCAAGGCCAACTGGGCGGTCACGGCCAAACACTGCCCGACCCCTTCGTCCGTACGGGTCGGCAGCGTCGACCGGGCCAGCGGCGGCACGGTGGTCGCGGTGCGAAGGGCCGTCAACCACCCGTCGATCGACGTGAAGCTGCTGGAATTGGCCAGCTCGGTGACGTACGCGCCGGCCCCGATCCCGACCGCGTCGGGGGCCGTCGGAACCGCCACCCGCATCATCGGCTGGGGCCAGACATGCCCGACGCGAGGCTGCGGTTCCACCCCGCGGGTGGCCAACGAGCTGGACACGTCGATCGTGGCCGACAGCCGCTGCTCGGGCATCAACGCGGCGTACGAGATCTGCACCAACAACACGAACGGCAACGCCGGCGCCTGCTACGGCGACTCGGGCGGCCCGCAGGTGCGGGTGATCGGTGGTCGCTGGGCCCTGATCGGCGTGACGAGCCGGGCCGGCAACAACAGCGCGACCTGCGCCACGGCTCCGTCCATCTATGGCGACCTCTCATCGATCCGCGCGTGGGTGAACACCCAGGTCGGCGGCCTGCCCGCCTGACGTGAGCGAGAGGGCCGGCGCTCGGCCCCGGCCCTCTCCACCCGCAGCGCCCGCCCTCCCAGGGGGCCCCCGACCTCTAGCGCCATCCTCGCGCGAATCGCGCGATCACGTCGCGCTCGCTGTGGATGGCACACGGTCTGTGGACAACCCCGGGGAGCCGCTGCGATGTGCTATCGAGCCCAGACGTACACCTGAGGCGCGACCGAGGCGACCGCCGAGGCGAAGTTGCCGTTGACCGTGCTGGCCTCGCGGGTGCTCGGATAGGCGTTGGTGCACGACACCGGGGCGCTGCTGCCGGACATCAGGTCGGAGCAGAGGCCGGTGCGGCGGTCGGGCAGGCCGAGCAGGTGGCCGAACTCGTGGGCGGCGATCCGCGGCTGGTAGTAGCCGTCGTTCACCGCCTCGCGGCCCATGTACCAGCGGCCGTTGCCAAGCGAGGTCGTGATGGCGCGCGGCCAGCCGTTGTCGGCGTACACCCGGATGTTGGGGGTCTGGCCGGCGGAGACCGGCACCAGGCGCACGTTGGTCACCCGGCTGTTCCAGATCTGCGCGCCCTGGTCGACGACCGAGCGGAACTCCTGGGCCTGGCTGGCGTCGTAGTAGAGCGTCCTGGGGGCGGCGGCGGCCGGTCCGGCGCTCGTGGCCTGCAGTCCGGCGGCGGCGAGCGCGGTGGCGCACAGGGCCGCGGCGATCCTGCGTAACAGCATGACGTCCTCCTTGGGGGAATCGGTGGTTCGAGCGTCCCCCTCAGATCGACATCAATCAATGTTAACGGGCATACCGGATACGGACTCTGCGGCGTGTGATGCCGGCGCCGCGCAGTCGCGCTAGCGTTCAGGAGTTGATCAAAGGCATCGTCAGGAAAGTGGAGCCCCATGGCGACTCTCGGAAACTCCGGCATCGACGTCTTCCCGCTCTCGCTGGGTGGCAACGTCTTCGGTTGGACCAGCGACAAAGACGCTTCGTTCGAGGTGCTTGACCGGTACGTCTCGGGCGGCGGCAATTTCGTCGACACCGCCGACGGCTACTCGGCCTGGGTGCCCGGCAACTCGGGTGGCGAGTCCGAGACGATCATCGGCGAGTGGTTGCGCTCGCGCGGCAACCGCGACCAGATCGTCGTCGCGACAAAAGTTAGCCAGCACCCGCAGTTCCGTGGCCTCTCGGCGAGCAACATCGCGGCGGCGGCGGAAGCGTCGCTCGACCGGCTCGGAACCGAGCACATCGACCTCTACTACGCGCACTACGACGACGAGGCGACCCCGCTGATCGAGACCGCGGCCGCGTTCGACGCGCTGGTCCGGGCGGGCAAGGTGCGGGCCATCGCGGTCTCCAACTACACCGGCGCCCGCATCCGCGAGTGGTTCGAGATCGCCCGCCGCGAGGGGTTCGCGCTGCCGGTGGCCGTGCAGCCCCACTACAACCTGGTGGCCCGCGCCAACTACGAGAAGGACATCGCGCCGGTCGCCGCCGAGGAGAACCTGGCCGTGGTCCCGTACTACGGCTTGGCCAGCGGCTTCCTGACCGGCAAGTACCGCACGACCGACGACCTGTCGAAGTCCCCACGCGGCGGTGGAGCGGCCGACCTGCTGAAGAACGGCGGCCTCGAGGTCATCGACGCCTTGGACAAAATCGCCCGCGACCGAGACGCCCAGATCGCCACCGTGGCCCTGGCCTGGCTACGTCAGCGCCCCCAGGTGGCCGCCCCAATCGCCAGCGCCAGCACCGCCGCCCAGCTGCCGGCCCTGCTGGCCTCGGCGACTTTCGACTTGTCCGCTGATGAGGCCGCCGCCTTGGACGCCGCTTCCGCCAACTTCGCCTAGCTCCCGCCAGACCCACGAAAGGCCGGACCCCTCACGGGGCCCGGCCTTTCCCGTGCCTAGTTACGCGCCCCGCGCCCCGCCCCGCGCGCCGTGTCCTCGTGCCCCGTGCCTTCGTGCGCGCCCCGCGCGCTCCGCGTCCGCGCACCTCGCCCGCCGCACCCGCGCATCCCGCGCCCGCGCATCCCGCGCCCGCGCATCCCGCGCCCGCGCATCCCGCGCCCGCGCATCCCGCGCCCGCGCACCCCCGCCCGGCACCCCGCGCATGCGCACCCCGCGCTCTTGTCCGCCTTCCGCTCCTCCCGTCGCCGTAGTGACGTAGGTGACCCGGTTTGGACTTGCCGGTCCATTTTTGAGTTTCCATGATTGGACCATGAAGTCCAAAGATGCGGCTCGGCAGGCCGATATCGAGCAGATCCGTGACCTCAAGGCCCGGTACGCCCGCCTCGCCGATGCCAAGCGGTGGGCGGATGTCGCCGCCCTCTTCACCGATGACGCCGTCATGCGGTTCTACGACGTCGACGGCGCCCTCACCAAGCAGGTCACCGCCGCGACCTTTGCCGATGTCATCGGCAGCAGCGTCGGCCATGGCCAGCCGATCCACCATCTTTTCTCGCACGAGATCGCGTTCACCTCCGAGGACGAGGCGACCGCCGTGTGGGCGATGGAGGACCGGATCTACCACGACCGGGCCGCGCACCCCGAATCCCCGTTCACTTATCTGCACGGGTTCGGCCACTACCACGAGCGCTACCGCCGCGAGAACGGCGAATGGCGCATCGCCGGCTTCGACCAGACCCGTCTCCGCATGGAGGTTGTCCGATGACGAAACCCTTCCCGCTCACGCCCACCCCGATCCACGTGCCCGAGGAGGTGCTCGACGACCTCAAGCGGCGCCTCGCCGCGACCCGGTTCGCCGAGGACCTCGGCAACGAGGACTGGCACTACGGCGTCCCGCGCGCCTATCTGCAGGAGCTCGTCGACTACTGGCTCCACGACTTCGACTGGCGCCGGGCCGAGAAGAAGCTCAACGAGTACGAGAACTACTTCGTCGAGGTCGATGGAGTGAAGGTTCACTTACTTCGCAAGCCCGGCGTCGGGCCGAACCCGACCCCGCTGATCCTCAGCTACGGCTGGCCGTGGAGCACCTTCACCATGCTCAAAGCCGTCGACCGGCTGGCCGATCCCGGCGCCTACGGCGGTGACCCGGCCGACGCCTTCGACGTGATCGTCCCGGCGCTGCCCGGCACCGGGTTCTCCGGGCCGCCGGCGCGACCCGATCTGAACTTCTGGAAGATCGCCGACCTCTGGCACAAGCTGATGACCGAGGTTCTCGGCTACGAGAAGTACGCGGCCGCCGGCGGCGACATGGGCGCTCTGGTCACCGAACAGCTCGGCCACAAGTACGCCGGCGAACTGCACGCCATCCACCTGAGCTCGAGCATCCCGCTGACGCTGTTCAACGGCGACCGGCCCTGGGACCTGACCGGCGGCGCGCCGATCCCGCCCGGCGTCCCACCCGAGATCCGCGACCAGATCCTGTTCTTCCAGAAGCGCTTCGTCGCCCACGTCGCGGTGCACGTGCTCGACTCCAGCACGATCGGCCACGGCCTCACCGACTCGCCGGCCGGCATGCTCGCCTGGGTCCTCGAACGCTGGACCAACTGGTCGGACAACGAAGGCGACGTCGAGAACGTCTTCTCCAAGGACGAGATTCTCACCAACGCGACCACGATCTGGGCCACCAACACGATCGCCTCGTCGATGCGCCTGTACGCCAACGCGGCCCGCTATCCGTGGAGCCCTTCGCACGACCGGGCGCCCGCCATCGAGGCGCCCACCGGCATCACGTTCGTCGGATACGAGAACCCGCCCGGCGTGACGACCGAGAACCGCGTCGCCGACTTCCTCAACGGCCCGAAGGCGCCCTGGTACAACCACGTGAACCTGACCGCCCACCCGCGCGGCGGCCACTTCGTTCCGTGGGAGGTGCCGGACGAGTTCGTCGACGATCTGCGCCGCACGTTCCGCGGCCGTGTCTCATGACCGCGGCCGTCCTCGACCGGCAGCGAACGTCCGTTAACAAAACGGTGCCGGTGTTCCTCGCGGTCGCGGCCGTCTCGTATTCGCTGGTGCAATCGGTGGTCAATCCGGCGCTGGAGGCACTTCGGGAGTACGTCCACACGGACCGCCTCGGCGTGAGCTGGGTGCTGACGGCGTTCCTGCTGTCGAGCGCCGTGCTCACCCCGGTGCTGGGCCGGCTCGGCGACCATCTCGGCAAGCGCCGGATGCTGGTCGCGGTGATGGCCCTGCTCGCTGGGGGCAGCGTGCTGGCCGCCCTCGCCCACAGCCTTCCGCTGCTGATCGCGGGCCGGGTCCTGCAAGGCGCCGGGGGAGCGGTCCTGCCGTTGGCCTTCGGCATCGTGCGGGACCTGCTGCCCCGGGAGCGCGTCGGCTCGGTGGTGGGCACGATCGCCGCCATCACCTCGGTCGGCGGTGCGGCCGGCGTGCTCGTCACCGGCCCGATCATCGACCATCTCGGCATACCGTGGCTGTTCTGGCTTCCGGCCGTCGCCAACGCCATCGTCGCTGCTCTATTGCTGGTTAACGTTCCTTCGCACGTGCCCCACAGCGGCGGATCCGTGGACTGGCTGGCCGCCTTCCTGCTCAGCGCCAGCCTGGTCCTTCTGCTGTTGCCGCTGAGTCTCGGTTCGCAGTGGGGCTGGGGCTCACCCCGTACCGTCGGATCGCTGGTCCTCTCCGCCGCGGCCGCCGCACTGTGGGTGTTTGTCGAGCTGCGGTCACGCTCGCCGCTGATCGACATGACGGTGTTCCGCCTGCGGCCGGTGTGGACCGCGAATGTCGTCTCACTTCTGTTCGGGGTGACGCTCTACTCGACGTTCGGCTTCATCCCGACCTTCCTGCAGCTGCCGTCGGCCAACGGGTACGGGCTCGCAGAATCGGTGACGGCGTCCGGGTTGCTGTTCCTGCCGGTGACGCTGACCCAGCTCGTGACCGGCACGATCGCCGGGCCGCTGGCCCGGCACGTGTCACCGAAGGTCCTGCTGGTTCTGGGCGGCGTTCCGGTCGTCCTCTGTTTCGTGCTGCTCGCGGTGGCGCACAGCGCGGCCTGGCAGATCGTGCTCGCGACGGCGATCGGCGGGCTGGGCTTCGGCCTGAGCCTGTCGGCTCTCTCGGCGATCGTGGTGCACGCCGTGCCGGCCTCGCACACCGGCGCCGCCACCGGAATGAACGCCAACATCCGCAACCTCGGCGGCGCCGTCGGCGCGGCCGCGGTCAGCTCGATCCTGACCGCCACCGCCGGCGAGAGGGGATGGGTCATCGCCTTCGCCGCCCTGGCCGTGACGGCCGCCCTCGGGGTGCTGGCGTCGCTGCTGATCCCGTCCGAAGCGCCCCCGCAGACCAGCGGTTTCGGAGAAAAGACCAGGTCAGAGGGTGTGACGCAGCAGTCACTGAGGTCGGAATAGTGGGGCCCTCCCGCCCGTTGTGATGGTCGTTCCTTTGGAGGAGATAGCCATGAAGAACGGCATTCACCCGGACTACCACCGCGTCGTCTACCGCGACCGCAACGCTGACTTCGCCTTCCTCACCCGCTCGACGGAGACCAGCAGGAACTCCATCGAGTGGACCGACGGGCAGACCTACCCGGTGATCGACGTTCAGATCTCCTCGGCCAGCCACCCGTTCTGGACGGGCCGCACCCGGGTCCTGGACACCGCCGGGCGCATCGAGAAGTTCCGCGCCAAGTACGCGCGCCACGGCAAGTAAGCGAGCATTCGCAAAAGCCCCGGCCTCAGGCCGGGGCTTTTTGCTTGAGCGGGGCGGGCTTGAGCGGGGCCCGCTTGAGCGGGGCCGGCTTGAGGGGAGCCGCTGCCGGGCAATGCCGTGCCCGGCGGCGAAGGGGGGTCGCCGCCGGGCACGAGTCGGGGATGGGTCAGGCCCGGATCGCCGCGGTGGCCGGCCCCCGCAGTGTCCGCCGTGTCGTCTGGACCGTCGCGGCGGCCGTCAGGAGCACCGCGAGGGCCACGATGACGCCGTACTGCCAGGGGCTCGCCTCCGGCCAGAGCCGCCCGGCCCGGGCCGAGCCGAACGGGACGATCGTGAACAGCGCCGCCGCCGAACCCCCAAGCACCCCGGTGATCGTCACCAGGACCACCTCGAGCGAGACCATCGCCAGCACCTGGCCGCGGGTCGCGCCGGCCAGGCGGTGCTGGGCGAACTCCCGCCGGCGCCGGGCCGTGGCCGCGATGAGCGTGTTCACCAGCATCACCGCCACGAACAGGGCGATCATGCCGACCACCACGTAGTTCAGCGTCTGGATGTCCTGGGCGTACTCGGGCTGGATCTGGCCTTCGGCCGCCCGGTCCTCGATGCCCTGCATGTAGACGGTTCCCGTGGCCACACCCGTGAACAGCACCACCGGCATCACCGCGCCGGCCAGCTGTCGCGACCTCGAGTGCACTCCGCTCACCGCGAGCTGCCCGGCCACGCCGCCCAGACTCCGCACGATCGGGCCGACGACGGCCGTGACCATCCGCAGCAGCTCGGGCGCCAGCAGGGCCAGGCCGATCGCGGCCCAGATGCCGGCCTGACCGGCCGTCTGCATCGCGTCGACGCCCTTGCCGTCCATCACCGTGGCCGTCAGCACTGAGCAGTTCGCCCCCGCCAGCAGGAACAGCACCGCTCCGATGCGGCGCAGGCGCGGCCTTTCCGGCTTGCCGCCGGCTTTTCCGGCCGTACGCCTGGCGGTCGCCCACGCCGCGGCCACCGCGCCCAGCAGCGTCACGCCGAAGCCCGTGCCCAGGGCGATCGCGCCGAACTGGTAGCCGACCGATGCCTCCACCTGACCCGTGTCCTTGAGCAGGGACAGCAGCACCCGGCCGAGCACCCATCCGGCCGGCACGGCGGCCGCCGAGGCGAGCAAGGCGATCGCCGCCGCCTCCCCGACGATCATCCGGCGCAGTTGGGGCCGGGTCGCGCCGGCCGAGCGCAGCAGGGCCACCTGGTCGGCCCGCTGCCGCACCGACAGCGAGAGGGTCGACGTGACCGCGAAGGCCACGATGACGAGGCACCAGCCGCCGCCGACCGTGGCCGTCGTGGTCAGCGACTCGGTGTCCCCGGTGTCCATGAGGGACGCGAACGCCATGAGGAGGGTGGCGCCGAGGAAGGCCGACACGAAGGTGGCGATGAAGCCGCCCGGCCGGTGCCGGAGGTTCCGCAGCGCGATGGCGATCATGCCGCGACCCGGGCGGTGAGGTCGCCTAGGTGGGCGAGGCGCTCGGCCACGGCGTCGGCGGTGGGCCGGGCCAGCGACCCGGCCAGCCGGCCGTCGGCCAGGAACAGCACCGAGTCGGCGTGCGCGGCCGCCACCGGGTCGTGGGTGACCATCACGACCGTACGGCCGAACTCGTGCACCACCGCCCGCAGCAGCGCCAGAACCTCGCGGGCGCTGCGCATGTCGAGGGCCCCGGTCGGCTCGTCGGCGAAGATGACCGCCGGCTCGGTGACGAGCGCCCGGGCCACCGCGACCCGCTGGCGCTGACCGCCGGAGAGCCGCTCGGGCAGTTCGTGGGCGCGGTCGCCGAGCCCCAGACGGCCGAGGACGGCCCGGGGGTCTTTCGAGGACCTCCCGGCCAGGCGCAGCGGAAGCAGCACGTTCTGCTCGACCGTCAGCGACGGCAGCAGGTTGTAGTCCTGGAAGACGAAACCGACCCGGCTGCGCCGGAACTTGGTGCGGGCGGTGTCCTTGGTGGCCGTCAGCTCGGTGCCCCCGATGAAGACCCGCCCCGCGGTCGGCTCGTCGAGCCCGGCCGCGCACTGCAACAGCGTGCTCTTGCCGGATCCGGACGGCCCCATGACCGCGGTGAACGTCCCCGAGGCGAAGCCCGCGGTGATGCCGTCGAGGGCGGTCACCCCGTTGTCGTATGTCTTGTACAGCGATTCCACACGGACCGCGTCATTCATGGTGGTGCCCCTCCCGTGATCGGATGAGTACACCGTACGAGCGCACTAGTTGCCGTGTCGGTAGTGCTAACTCCACCATGTGGTGGTGGAACCCCAGTACCAGCGGATCGCCGCCTCCATCGCGGCTCAGATAAGAAGCGGGGCTCTGCCGCCGGGCGCGGCCGTGCCCTCGACCCGGCAGATCATGGCCACCCACGGCGTGGCCATGGCCACCGCGACCCGGGCCATCGCCCACCTGCGTGACACCGGCCTGGTCGAGACCAGGCCCGGCCTCGGCACCATCGTGCCCGGCGGCCTCGCCACCCTGCCGGACACCGGCCAGGTGGTCGAGGCCGCCATCGCCATCGGCGACGCCGAGGGCCTGGGCGCGGTCTCCATGCGCCGCCTCGCCAGCGACCTGGGCATCCCCACGATGTCGCTCTACCGCTACGTGGAGGACAAGGAGAACCTGGTCCTGCTCATGATGGACCGGGTGATGGCCGCCTATCCGCCGCCGGATCTCGACCCGGCCGCCGACGGCTGGCGCGCCTGCGCCGAGGCGCTGGCCCGCCTCCAGTGGCGGATGTACCGCGACCATCCCTGGCTGGCCCAGGCCGTCTCGTTCACCCGGCCCCTGCTGGCCCCGCACGCGATGGCGCACACCGAGTGGACGATGCGGGCCTTCGAGGCGTGCGGCTTCGACCCGGACGCCCAGTTCAAGGCCGCGGTGATGCTGGCCAACTACGTTCGCGGCACGGCGGTCAACCTCGAGGAGGAGGCGCAGGCCGAGCAGGAGACCGGCATGACCGACGAGCAGTGGCTGGCCGCACAGGGCGAGCGGTTCGCCGCCGTGCTGGGCACCGGGAAGCTGCCCCTGATGGCCCGCTACATCACCGAGGGCGGCCACGACTTCAACCTCGACGTGCTGCTGGAGTACGGCCTCCAGCGTCTCCTCGACGGCCTGGAGGCCGTGTCTCAGTCGAAGGACAGCCCGCCGGTACGGGTCCGCTTGAGCTCGAAGAAGCCGGGGTAGTTGGCCAGCGCCCGCGCCCCGTCGAAGATCTGTGCGGCCTCCTCGCCCCGGGGGATCCGGTTGAGGACGGGGCCGAAGAACGCGACCCCGTCGATGTGGATGGTCGGTGTGCCCACGTCCTCGCCGACCGGGTCCATGCCCTCGTGGTGGCTCTTGCGCAGCGCCTCGTCGTAGCGGTCGTCGCCGGCCGCCGCGGCCAGCGAGGCGGGCAGGCCCACCTCGGCCAGCGCCTCGGGCACCACGACACCGAAGTCTTTGTTGTCCTGGTTGTGGATCCGGGTGCCGAGCGCGGTGTAGAGGTCGCGCAGCACCTCGTAGCCGTGCTCCTCGGCCGCCGCTGTGACGACGCGGGCCGTGCCGAGCGACCGGTCGACCAGGTCGCGGTACCAGTCCGGCAGGTCGCGCCCCTCGTTGAGGACGTACAGGCTCATCGGCTTCCAACGGACGTCGAGCTCGCGCAGCGACGAGACCTCGTGGATCCACCGCGAGGTGATCCAGGCGAACGGGCAGGCGGCGTCGAAGTAGAAGTCGACCCGGGTCATGATGGCTCCTCGGTTGTGGTTCGGCCCTCAGGCTAGATCCACCGGGATCCGGCCGGAGGGCCAAAGCGGCCTCAATCGTTTAGGCCAATGCGCTCCAGCTCGGCCAGCCGCGCGTGCAGCGAGGCGCGGATGCCCGCGATCGCGTCCTCGCCCACGGCCAGGCGCAACGGGGGCTCGGGCATCTGGGTCACCGCGACGATGGCGTCGGCCACCCGCGCGGGGTCACCGAAGGCGGACGGCGGCAGCTGGGAGAAGTCGGAGAGGAACTTTCCCACAGTCGGCGCGTACGTCTCGTCGGGCGCCACGGCGTGCACGGAACCGGCGAACCCGGTGGCGAACAAGCCCGGCTCGACCAGCGTGACCCTGACCCCGGCCGGGGCGACCTCCGCCGCCAGCGCCTCGCTGAAGAGCTCGACGGCGGCCTTCGACGCCGAGTAGAGCCCGGAGGACGCCCACGCGATCTGCCCGTTCATCGACGACAGCTGCACGACGCGACCCCGCGAGGCGCGCAGGGCCGGCAGCGCCGCCCGCAGCACGGCCAGGTTGGCCAGCACGTTGGTGTCGAACAGCGCGCGGGCCTCGGCCCCGCTGATCTGCTCGACCGCGCCGAACACCCCGTACCCGGCGTTGTTGACGAGCACGTCGAGCCCACCGGCGGCCTCGACGGCGTCCCGCAGCGTCTCCTCGGCCCCGGGCGCGGTGATGTCGAGCGTGATCGGGGTGACCCGGCCGGTGAGCCCGGCCAGCAGGTCGCCGCGGCGCCCCACGGCGATGACGTGGGCGCCGCGGTCCAGGGCACGTTGCGCCACGAGGCGCCCGAATCCGGAGGTGGCGCCGGTGATGAGCCAGTTCTCGGTGTTTTTCCATGGCTCAATGGATTCACGCCGGCCGGCCGCCCGGAGCCGTGAGACTGGCCCGCTGAGGGCCACCCAACGGCGCCGCGACCGGCCGGGGGAGGGGCACCATGGGTGCATGGCGCACAACGAGGAGCTGAGCGAGTTCCTGCGGGGCCGGCGCGCGGCGCTGCGCCCCGAGGTGGAGCTCGCGGGCCGGCGGGTGAAAGGGCGTTCCCCGGCGACCCCGACCAGATGCTCATCGTCTTCCTGGCCACGCCGTCGTCGCCGTCAAGCCACGCCCTCGACCTGCTCGCGACCTGGAGCTGAACGATCGATTAGCATCGTCGTCATGCGCCGGGTGATCGTTCTTGCGACAGCAACTGTTCTGCTCTCCGGCTGCGTGAGCGGCCCCGCGGCCGCGTTCCACATCGCCGCCGGCGCCGCGCTTTTCGACGCGCCCCTGGGTGTGACCATCACCGGCCTTCCGCCGCACCACAAGGTCGTCGTCCGGGCGGCCGCCGAGGACAAGACCGGCGCGCCGTGGACGTCCACGGCCACGTTCGAGTCGGACGGGGACGGCACGGTCGATCCGGCCCGCCAGGCGCCGGTGTCCGGGTCGTACACGGGAACGCACGACACCGGGCTGCTCTGGTCCATGACGAGCGAGGGCAAGACCTTCCTGAGCCCACCCCCGGCCGGTACGACGGTGCGCCTGACCGCCACAGTGGACGGTGACCGGGTCGCGAGCGGCGAGGTGCTCCGGCTGACCGGCGCTCCCGGAGTCACGGCGCGGGACGTCTCGAAAGACTTCACCGGCACCTTCTACGCGCCGCCCGGTGTCACCGCCAAGCGGCCCGCCGTGCTCGCCTTCGGCGGCTCCGAGGGCGGCGCCGGCGGCGGCGTCAGCAGCGCCCGCGCGCTGGCCGCGAAGGGCGTCCCGGCCCTCGGCATCGGCTATTTCGGCGTGCCCGGGCGGCCCGCGAACCTCGAGCGCATCCCCCTGGAATACTTCGCCACGGCCCTGCGCTGGCTGGCCCGGCAGCCCGGCGTCGACCCCACGAGGCTCTACGTCTACGGCGTCTCCCGTGGCTCGGAGGCCGCCCTGCTGCTCGGCGTGAACTATCCGGACCTCGTGCACGGCGTCGTCGCCGGTTCGCCCAGCAGCGTGGTCTACCCCGGCCTGCCGGACACCTCTCAGCCCGCCTGGACCCTGCGCGGTGAGCCGATCCCGTCCATCGAGGTCTCCGAGGCCGGCTTCGCCACCCCGCCGCGGACCCCGGCCGCGGTCATCCCGGTCGAGCGGATCCGCGGCAGGGTCTTCCTGCTCTGCGGCGACGACGACCGGCTCTGGCCCAGCTGTGTCTTCTCCGGCGCCATCGGGGCCCGGCGCGGCGACCGGCCGTACACCGAGGTCACCGAACCGGGCGCCGGGCACTACGTCGGCGATCCGGTGCCGAACCAGCCGACCGCGCCCGGGCCGCGCGTCGGCGGCAGCCAGGAGGCCGACGCGCTGGGCCGCCTGGACGCCTGGCCCAAGCTACTGAGCTTTCTGTCCTGACGGCTTCTCGCCCGGGCGGCGGGTCAGCACGACCGGGCCGGTCTCGGTGACGGCGACGGTGTGCTCGGAGTGTGCCGTGCGGGAGCCGTCGGACGAGCGGATCGTCCAGCCGTCCTCGTCGAACCGGATCTTGTCGGTGCTGACCAGGAACCACGGCTCGATGGCGATGGTGAGGCCCGGCGTGAGCTTCATGCCCCGGCCGGCCCGGCCGTCGTTCGGGATGTGCGGGCTCTCGTGCATCGTGCGGCCGATGCCGTGCCCGCCGAACTCGGTGTTGACCCGGAAACCGTACTGCTTGGCCACCGCGCCGATCGCGGCCGAGATGTCACCCAGGCGCCCGCCGGGCTGGGTGGCCGCGATGCCGGCCTCGAGGGCGACCTGTGTCGCCTCGATGAGGCGCAGGTCCTGCTCGGCCGGGGTGCCGACGACGACCGAGTACGCCGAGTCGGCCGTCCAGCCGTCGATGGCGACCGCCATGTCGAGGCTGAGCAGGTCGCCGTCGCGCAGCACGTAGTCGTGCGGCAGGCCGTGCAGGACGGCGTCGTTCACCGACAGGCACAGCACGTTGCGGAACGGGCCCTTGCCGAACGACGGCGCGTAGTCCCAGTACGACGACTCGGCGCCGCGCTCCTTGATGAGCCGGCGGGCGTGCTGTTCGAGGTCGAGCAGGTTGACGCCGACCGCGGCGGCGGCGCTGACCTCGGCCAGCACCTCGCCCACGAAGCGGCCGGTGACATGCATGCGCTCGATCTCGGCGGAAGACTTCAACTCGATCACGGTATAGTTATACCACGGTGCTTTTCGGGGGTTATAGTGACGGAATGGTTCGCCAACCGCACACCGCCGAACAGATCGCGGCCGGCCAGCGCCTTGGCATCGCCCTCCGGCAGTCGCGCGACGGCCGCAGCCTCGTCGACGTCGCCGTCGCCGCCGGCATGTCACCCGAGACCCTCCGCAAGATCGAGGTGGGCCGCCTGCCCGCCCCCGCCTTCGGCACCATCGTGCGCCTCAGCGAAGTCCTCGGCGTCCCCCTCGACACTCTGGCCGACGCCTGGCGCGCCGGAATGTATGTCGAGCGCGCCTCATAGCGTCTGCCACGGTGTGTCGGACGGGTCGCTGACCTGTGCGCCCGGGACGTCGCCGAGCGTCCACCACTTCGCCTGATAGACGACGCCGTGATACTGCACCCGGTCGCCGGAGACGTAGGTCGCGGTGGGGTTCCAGGTGGCGTACGCGGTGGCCGTGGTCGAGGCCGGGACGGTCGCCATCGGGGTCTCGCCGGCCAGCACCGGGCCGATCAGGGTCCACGGGGTGTCCGCGGCGTTCGTCACCGGGGCGTCCGGGGTGTCGCCCTGCGTCCACCATTTCGCCATGTAGACGTTGTGGTGCCACACGACCTTCGAGTTCTTGGCGTACGCCGTCAGGGCGTTCCAGATCGGGTAGGGCGACGTGGACGGGTCGTCGGTGGGCTGGGCGGCCACGCTCGCCGCGCTCGACGGCCCGGCCGACGGCGCCGCCGTGAACTCGTTGAACAGCGCCGTGAAAGCGCCCTGCTCCTGGTCGAGACCGCTGCAGCTGTTCGACACGATGGTCGTGTCGACGTAGTTCACGCCGCAGTTGTTGTCCCGGTTGGCCGACCACATCGACAGCCGCCGCAGGCCCTTCTCCCGCGCGAACGCGATGAGCGCCGACGCGTCGGACAGCTGGAACCGCTCGTCGGCGGTGTCGTTCTGGCCGATCATCGGCGTGGCCGCGATCCGTTGCCAACCCTCGGCGGCGCTCACGCCGTACGCCGTGGCGACCTGCCCGGCCAACGAGGTCAGCGAGGCCTCCACGAGCGCCGTCATCGTCTTGCCGGTGCCCGACGAGCCGTAGTTCATGGTCAGCGCGTTGACCCCGGCCACCGACACGTCCGCCGCCAGCATCGCGTTCAGCGAAGCCACGCCCACGCTCGTGAGCCCGGCCGTGCCGACCGGCAGCGTCAGCCACACGTCGAGGCTCTTGCCGGCCGCGTTCTGCTTGGCCTGCACCGTCCGTACGGCCTGGGCCCGGCGGGCCATGACCGCCGCGCTCTCCCCGCCGTCCTCGAGGTCGAAGTCGATGGAGGTGAGGTGGTAGCGGTCCACCACCGACTGGTACGCCGCGGTCAGCTTGGCCTGATCGGCGCAGGCCGACGCCAGCTCCTTGTTGCTGGCGCCGCCGAACGAGGCCGTCACGTCGCCGCCGCGCTGGCGCAGCCGGGCGATCCGCCGGTCGAGGTCGATGCCGGTCGAGGCGGTGGCCAGCGAGTACGCCGTGCCCCAGCTCGGCTGGCAGACGACGTCGGTGCTGCTGACCACGAAGCCCAGCACCACGTTCCCGGCGGCGTTGGCCGACGGGTCCTCGAACGAGAACTGCGGGGTGTTGGTGACGTCCACGTACGGCGCGAACGACGACGTCTGCGCGGCGCCGGCGTCCAGGCGGTCCTTGACCGTGCGGAAGGCGAACGGCGCCGAGACCGCGGCCGCCACGACCACGACGACGAGCAGGATCCGCGGAACGGACAGCCGGCGCCGGGGTTCCGCGGCCGAGTCGGGGGATGACATGTGCGTTCCATCGGCGGTCCGTGGGCGTACTTGAGGAACTTTCCCTCAGGTCGGCCCGATCGTGGCCGATCCAAGGACCCGATCACCCTCCGACCCCGGGGAGACGTCCATGCCCGCGAAACGCAGGCGCCAGTGGGGCGCCGACCGGCGCACCCAGCCGCTGCCACCGGTGGCGGCGCCGGCGAGCGACACCCTCATCACGATGGGCCGCCTCGGCATCGTCGTCACCGTGCTCGCCTGGGCCGCCTACATCGTCGTCACGGTCATCTCCCAGTTCGTCGACCGCGGCTTCCAGGGCATGCGGTTCACCTCGGAGACGACGGTCTACGTGGCCATCATGTCGCTGCTGACCATGTCGTCGCTGCTCTACCTGGTGGCCCGGCAGGGCGCGCTCTACCGCACCCGGGCCCACCGCCGGGTGCCGCGGGCGGTCATCGACGAGGCGTTCGACGACCGGCAGCCCGGCATGACGGTGCTCGTGCCCTCGTACCGCGAGGAAATTCCGACCATCCGCAAGACGCTGCTCTCGGCGGCGCTCCAGGAATATCCGGACCTGCGGGTGGTGCTGCTGCTCGACGATCCGCCCGTCAGCCGCAACGCCGAGCACGTCGCCGCTCTGGAGGCGGCCCGCGCGCTGCCGGGCGAGCTGTCCGCGTGGCTGCGCGAGCCGCGCGAGCGCTTCGCACACCTCGACCCGGACGAGGCCGACCTCATCGGCGAGTACCGCTGGGCCGCCGAGTGGCTGCGGGCCCGGGCGGCCGAGGAGCCGGACGAGGACCACGTCGACCGCTTCTTCGCCGAGCAGGTGCTCGGCGCCATCGCGCGTGACTTCGACAGCGTCGCCGGCGCCCTCGCCTCCGCGCTCGACGAGGGCGAATCCGTGCCGTACGCCCGCAAGCGCCAGCTCGCCCAGCGCCTCGCCTGGACCTTCCGCTGCGAGATCTCGTCCTTCGAGCGCAAGCGGTACGCCTCGCTGTCGCACGAGGCCAACAAGGCCATGAACCTCAACAGCTACATCGGGCTGATGGGCCGCGCGTACGAGGTGCGCGAGACCCCCGAGGGCACGGTGCTGGTGCCGTCGCCGGCCGGGACCCTGACCGTTCCCGACTCCGAGTTCATCCTGACCCTCGACGCCGACTCGATCCTGCTGCCCGAATACTGCCTGCGGCTGGTCCACCTGTTCTTCCTGCCGGACAACCACCGGCTCGCGGTGGCGCAGACCCCGTACTCGGCCTTCCCCGGCTCGGCCACCCGCATGGAGCGCCTGGCCGGCGCCACCACCGACCTCCAGCACATCGTCCACCAGGGGATGAGCTATCACGACGCGACCTTCTGGGTCGGCGCCAACGCGGTCATCCGCAAGCGGGCGCTCGACGACATCGTCGAGGTCGAGCACGAGGGCGGCCACGAGGTCCGCCGCTATGTGCAGGACCGCACGGTCATCGAGGACACCGAGTCCAGTCTGGACCTGGCCATCCACGGCTGGCGCCTCATCAACTATCCCGAGCGGCTCAGCTACAGCGCCACCCCGCCCGACTTCGGCTCGCTGGCCATCCAGCGCCGCCGCTGGGCCAACGGCGGCCTGCTCATCCTGCCCAAGCTGTGGCGCAACAGCCGCGAGCGCACCCAGCGCGGCGAGCACGGCAGCGCCGCGCAGACCTGGCTCCGGATCAACTACATGGCCTCGACCTGCTGGAGCAGCATCGGCCTGATCCTGCTGCTGGCCTACCCGTTCGACAGCAAGCTGCTCAGCC
The DNA here is from genome assembly GCF_050956135.1 of Actinoplanes sp. CA-131856. GTDB lineage: Bacteria > Actinomycetota > Actinomycetes > Mycobacteriales > Micromonosporaceae > Actinoplanes. Next base: position 4,305,875 of record NZ_CP191849.1, read on the forward strand.
CGCTCATCGTGCTCGCCGCCCTGCCGTACTTCCTGGCCATGGCGAGCGACCTCAAACGCCTCGGCTACAAGCGCACCGACATCCTGCGCGTCTACGGCTTCAACCTGATCCTGCTCCCGGTCAACCTGGCCGGCGTCGTGAAATCGTTGCAGCAGGCCGTGACCGGCAAGAAGATCCCGTTCGCCCGCACCCCGAAGGTGGCCGACCGCACCGCGACGTCACTGCTGTTCGCGGTCTCGCCGCTGCTCATCATCGCGTTCTCGGTCTACACGATCTGGCGCGACTACCAGTTGCAGAACTGGGGCAACGCGGCCTTCGCGACCCTCAACGCGCTGGCCGCGACCTACGCCGTCGTCGCTTTCATGGGCGTCCGCAACACAATCGTCGACCTGTGGCTCGGCTTCGTCGAGCACCTGTACGTCCCGGAGAAGCCGGCGAAGACCACGGTGCGCCGTCGCCGCCGCGCGGCCACCGAGCCGGCCCCGGCCCCATGGCAGGAGGTCCTCTACCGGGGCGCCGCCGCCACCGCCACCGGCGGCTACCACGCCGAGGCGACCGGCTCGTTCCACATCCTCGCGTCCCCACCATCGGCGCCGCCCCAGCACAACCGGCGGTCGTCGGACCGGTCGCTGGACCGGTCGTGAAACTGTCGTACCCCTCCCGTAAGCTCCGCGGCGGCGAAGTCGTAGCGCAGAGGTAGACGCGCCTTGGCTGCGAGCAGGAGGACGCCGGTTCGAATCCGGTCGGCTTCGCCCCTGGCTGTCTTCGGGGGAGGTGTGGCGGTGCAGGAGCAACCGGCCGTGCGATGCCCAGCCATCACCGACCCCTCCCTCGGCCTCGCCGACCCGGCCGACTTCGACGGCCTGCTGGGACGGCTCGCCTCGCCCTCGCCGGTGACCGCGCTCGAAGAGTTCGCCCGCGGCCTGGTCCGGCCCGACGGCCGGGTCGACCTGTGCAAGCAAGGCGTCGGGCCGGTTCAGGCCGTCCGCGTCGTGCGGGCGGCGGCCGCCTCGCCGCACGCCCGGCACGTCCTGCTCGGCACGAACGGCCTGGGCGCCGACGGCGCGCGGGCCGTTGCCCGCGAGCTCGAGCCCGGCCACGGCATCAGCACGATCTACCTGGGCTGCAACCGGATCGACGCCGGGGGAGCGGCCACGCTGGCGGACCGGATCGCCACCGACACCTCGGTGCGGGCGCTGTGGCTCAAGCGCAACCCGATCGGCGATACCGGCGTCATGGCGCTGGCCGGCGCCCTCGCGCAGAACACCTCCCTGCGCACGCTCGACCTCGTGAACACGGGTCTCTCGGTCACCGGTCTCACCTGTCTGGCCGACGCCCTGGCCTCCCGGCCGCCCGCGATGCAGCGGCTCTTCCTGGGCGGCAACGGTCTCGGCCCGTCGGCCGTCCCCGCGCTGACGCGGCTGGTCGTCGACGGTGGTGTCCGCGAGCTCTATCTCGCGGTGAACCGGCTCGGCGACGCCGGCACCGCCGAGCTCGCCGAGGCCCTGGCCGGATATCCGATGGTGCTCGGCCTCGGCGGGAACGGCATCCGCACGATGGCGCCGCTGGCCGGCCACCTCGCGGCCTGGGTGTCGCTCGACCTGGCCCGCCCGCCGTCGGAGCGCGCCCTCGGCGGGCAGCCCAATGTCGTGGGCGACGCCGGCGCCTCGCTGCTCGCGGCGGCCCTGCCGGGAAGCGCGTTGCGGCGCCTCGACGTGCGCTTCACCGGTGTGACCGGACACGGAGCGCGGGAGCTGCTCGCGGCGGCCGGTGGTCTCGACCACCTGGGCATCAACGGCGGGGTGCCCCGGCGCATGCGCCGGCAGGCGCCGAAATCATCCACACCCCCTCACCCGGACATCAGCGCGATCGTGAGCGTCTACCGATGAGCGACCTCGCCAACTGGGCCCGCGTCCGGCGCTACGCGGTGCCCGCCTGGATGATCGCCGAGTGCACGGCGGCCCGTGAGCGGGGCGACTGGCGGGCCGCGTGCGCCGCGGCCGACGTCGTGGTCGGTTTCGATTCTCCCGGCGGCGTCGAGGACCTCCTGGCCGGGTTCGCGCCCGATCTGATGCGCTGGCATCTGCCGAGGGCGCTGGGCGGTTACACGACGCTGGGCACCGGCCTGTCGTACGTCCTGAGTGGAACCTCCCGGGTCGGAGCGAAGACACCCGTGCTGGTGGTGCGGGCGCCGGTGTCGGTGCTGGGATCGCAGCAACTGACCCTCACCATCGCCGAGTACGGCTCGCTCGACACCGAGACGGTACGGCTGGCGCCGTACCACTGGGACGCGCGCCACGCGGCCGAGCTGCGGGCCGTGCGGTTCTCCCCGTCGAGCTGGGCCGAGGCCGGCGTCGACGTGAGAGTCGACGACATGGGCTCGACGCCGTTCGACACGACGCTCCTGGCCCGGTTGAACCCCTTCCGCGTGGCCACCGAGGCACGCCGCGTCTCCGCGCTGTTCGGGTCACGATCGTGGGCGATCTGGTTCGAGCACTACGCCCTGGCCCGGGTCGATGTCGACGGCGACGACGTCCGTGTCACGGCCATCTCGGTCGACTGGCGGTCCAGCCGGGCCGAGCTCGACAGCCTGCCCCGGCTCAGCGTCCAGCTCATGAGCTCTCCCGTCGATCTCGAGCTGGTGCGGAGTGGGCGGACGACGGTCGCCTCGCTGCATCCGCTGGTGCGGGAGGCGCTGTTCCCCGGCACCGAGCCGGAGCCGGCGGCGCCGCCCGCGCCGGCCGAACCCGTCCGGGTGCGCTGCCAGGGGGAGTGGCACGAGGTCGGGCACGACAACGGCCGCCTGATCCTGACCCGGCACACCGCGGCCGAGGAGCAGCGGGAGCGGGCGCTGCTCGCCTTCGGCGGCGCGGTCTCGGGCTGCTTCGCCGTGTCGCGGTCCTGGTCGGGGGCGACCGGCCGGCTGCCGAGGCGCTTGCGGGCGATCCGTGAGGACCTGTGGCAGCGGATCATTCACGGCGGCACCCGCGCCGTCCTCGACATGCTCGACAGCGGCCTCGACCCCCATCTGCGCAACAGCCGTGGGCAGACCCTGATGCACGTGGTCCGCTCGTTCGACCACACGCGGCTCCTGCCCCGGCTGCTGGCGGCGGGTGTCGACGTCAACGGCCGTGACCGCCAGGGCAACACACCGCTCTACCTCGCCGTCAACCAGGACTGGCCGGTCGACCTGATCCGGGCCCTGGCCGACGCCGGCGCCGACCCCCGGATCGCCAATCAGGACGACATGACCGTGATCGAATATCTCGACCAGATGCTCGAATACATGGAACACCGGAGCGAGGACTTCCACGCCGTCGCCGCATATGTGATGGGGCGCGCGTGAGCACGGGGCTGGACACCGCCGACGAGCTGCTGGCGCTGATCGGGACGTCGAGGACCGAGCCGGTCAAGGACCACCGGGCGGCCGCTCTGGCTCTGGCCGTGGCGGCCAACCTGCCGGTGCTGCTCTGGGGCGAGCCCGGCATCGGCAAGTCGGCGACCCTGGCCCAGCTGGCCGACGGCCTGGGCGCGCCGATGGAGACGGTCATCGCCAGCGTGCACGAGCCGTCCGACTTCGCGGGCCTGCCGATCGTCGGCGACGACCCGGCCGCCGACGGGGTGCCCATGGCGCCGCCCGACTGGGCCGTGCGCCTGAAGCGGTCGGGTCGCGGCATTCTGTTCTTCGACGAGCTGTCCTCGGCGCCGCCGGCGGTGCAGGCCGCCCTGCTGCGGGTGGTCCTCGAGCGCCGGGTCGGCAGCCTGGCCCTGCCGCCCGCGGTGCGGATCGTGGCCGCGGCCAACCCGCCGGCCAGCGCCGCCGACGGCTGGCATCTGAGCCCACCGCTGGCCAACCGCTTCATCCACCTGCACTGGGCGCACGACCCGCGCGTGGTGGCCCGCGGCCTGGCCGGGGTCTGGCCACGCGTCGAGGTGCCCACGGTGGCGCTCGACCGGGCCCCGGGCGCGCTGGCCCGTGCCCGCGGCCTGATCGCCGGTTTCCTCACCGCCCGCCCCGGCCTGGCCCACAACCTGCCCGCCGACGCCGACGGCCGGGGCGGCGCCTGGCCCTCCCCGCGCACGTGGGACATGGCGCTGCGCCTGCTCGTCTTCCACTTCTGCACGACGCTGGGCCGTGAGGCCCTGGCCGCCGCGCTGGTCGGCGCGGTCGGCGACGGCGCCGGGCTGGAGCTGGTCACGTACATGGACGAGCTCGACCTGCCCGACCCGGAACGCGTGCTGGCCAACCCGTCCGCCTTCGCCCTGCCCGATCGTGGCGACCGCCAGCTGGCGTTCCTGACCGCCGTCGTAGCCGCCGTCGAGTCGTCGGTGACCCGCGAGCGCTGGGAGGCGGGATGGATCGTGCTGGCCAAGGCGGTGGACGCCGGGGTGCCCGACGTGGCCGCCCGGGCCGCGTTCGACCTGGCCCGCCTGCGCGAGCCGGCGTGGCCCGTGCCGGCCTCGATCGACGCCTTCGCCGCCGTCCTGAGCGCGTCGGGAATGCTGACCGGTGCCGGCTGAGGAGCTCGACCGCACGAAATTGCTGGCCGCCCGGCTGAGGGCCGCGGGCAACCATCCCTATCTGGCTTCGGCGCTCTACAGCCTCACCGTGGTGCCGTCGGCCGAGGTGCCGACGATGGGTGTCGACAAGCACTGGCGGTGCTACGTCTCGCCCGCCTTCGTGGACGCCACGCCGGTGCCGGAGCTGGCCGCGGTCTGGGTTCACGAGGTCGCCCATCTGCTGCGCGACCACCATCGCCGGGCCGGCCTGGTCGAGGCGTCGGTCCGGCACGACCACCACCGGATCAACGTGGCCCAGGACTGCGAGATCAACGACGATCTGTCGTCGTTGCCGGCCGGGGCGATGAGACCGGCCATGTTCGGCCTGCCCGACGGGAAGCTGTTCGAGGAATACCTCGGCGCGATCCCGGCCACGCCCCACCATCCGCACTGCGGGTCGGGCGCCCATGGCGTACAGATGCCCTGGGAATCGTCGTCGGCGCCGCGGGTCAGCCCGGTCGAGGCGGACGCGATCCGCCGGCAGACGGCCCAGGCGATGCGGCAGCGGGCCAGACTGCCCGGCGGCTGGAGAGGTGGGCCGACGAGATCCTGGAGCCCACTGTCGACTGGCGGCGGGCCCTGGCCGGGGCCGTGCGCGAGGCGGCGGCGTGGGCGGCCGGCACGGTCGACTACACCTATCAGCGCCCGTCCCGCCGCGGGGCGGCCGTGCCCCGCGTCGTCCTGCCCAGCCTGCGCCGCCCGATGCCGCGGGTGGCGGTGGTCGTGGACACCTCGGGCTCGATGGGCGACGAGGAGCTCCAGGCCGTCCTGGGCGAGGTGGCCGGCATCCTGCGGGCGGTCGGCATCGGCCGCGAGCGCGTGGCCGTACTCGCTTGCGACGCGGACGTCCACGCCGTACGGCGGGTGGCCTCGGTGGGCGAGGTGACTCTGGAGGGCGGCGGCGGCACCGACATGCGGGTGGGCATCGAGCAGGCCCTCCAGGTCCCGCAGCGGCCACACATCGTCATCGTCCTCACCGACGGCCACACCCCGTGGCCGGGGGCCGCGCCGGGTCAGGCCCGTGTCGTCGCCGGGCTGGTCGGCGAGGACCCGCCCGACCCGCCACGGTGGATCGAGTCGATCCGCATTCCACCGGCCTAGGAAGAGCTCAGCGGCACCACCTCCGGGGCGCCGAGGCGGGCCGCGTCGGCCGTCTCGTCGTCGGGTTGTTCCTGTGAGCGGCGTTCGGCCTCGACCCGCAGGTGGTAGCGCTCGACCTCGCGCTCGGTCTGGTCCTTCGTCCAGCCCAGGACGCCGGCCACCAGCGATGCCGCGACCGGGGCGGCGGCCACGCCGCGGTCGAAGGTCTCGATGGAGATGCGGGTGCGGCGGGTCAGGACGTCCTCCAGGTGGCGGGCGCCCTCGTGCGAAGCCGCGTAGACCAGCTCGGCCCGCAGGTAGTCCTCGGCGCCCTCGACCGGCGCGGCCAGGTCCTTGTCGGCCGAGACCAGGTCGAGGACCTCGGTGACCAGCGTGCCGTAGCGGCCCAGCAGGTGTTCGACGCGGGCCACGTGCAGGCCCGAGTCGCCGGCCAGCACGCGGCGGCGGTTCCACAGCGCGGCGAAACCGTCGGCCCCCAGAAGCGGGACGTCGTGGGTGCACGACGGCGGCACCGAGCGGCCCAAGCCGTGCACGCAGGCGTCCACGGCGTCCTTGGCCATCACCCGATAGGTCGTGTACTTGCCGCCGGCCACCACGACCAGGCCGGGCTGCGGGCTGCCGACCGTGTGCTCACGGGACAGCTGCGAGGTCGACTCCGACTCGCCGGACAGCAGCGGGCGCAGACCGGCGTAGACGCCCTGCACGTCGGTGCGGCTCAACGGGGTCGACAGCACCGCGTTGACGTGCTCCAGCAGATAGTCGATGTCGGTGCTGGAGGCGGCCGGGTGGGCCTTGTCCAGGGCCCAGTCGGTGTCGGTGGTGCCGATGATCCAGTGGCGGCCCCACGGGATGACGAACAGCACGCTCTTCTCGGTGCGCAGGATCAGGCCGGTCTTCGACTGGATGCGGTCGCGCGGCACCACGAGGTGGATGCCCTTGGACGCGCGGACGTGGAACTGGCCACGCTCGCCGACCAGAGCCTGCGTGTCGTCCGTCCACACGCCGGTCGCGTTGATGACCTGCTGAGCCCGTACATCAAAGGTCCTGTCGTGCTCGAGGTCGTGGACCCGCACCCCGGTGACCCTCTCGCCCTCCCGCAGGAAACCCACGACCTCCGTCCGGGAGGCCACATGCGCCCCGTAGGCGGCCGCCGTGCGGGCCAGAAACATGGTGTGCCGGGCGTCGTCGACCTGGGCGTCGTAATACTGCAGGGCGCCGATGAGGGCGTCCTTCTTCAGCGCCGGGCACTCGCGCAGCGCGCCCCGGCGGGTCAGGTTGCGGTGGCGGGGCAGGCCGCCGTTCAGCGCCATCGTGTCGTAGAGCGTGACCCCGGTGCCCGCGTAGACACGCTCCCAGGCGTGATGCTGCAAGGGATAGAGGAACCGGACCGGCCGTACGAGATGAGGGGCCAGCCGGGTCAGCAGCAGGCCCCTTTCCCGCAGGGCCTCGCGGACCAGCGCGAAATCGAGCATCTCCAGATAGCGCAGGCCGCCGTGGATGAGTTTGCTGGACCGGCTGGAGGTGCCCGACGCGAAGTCGCGCGCCTCCACGAGCCCGACCGCGAGGCCGCGGGTGGTGGCGTCGAGGGCGCAACCCGCGCCCACCACGCCGCCACCCACGACCAGCACGTCGAGCTCGGCGCCGGCCAGCGCGGCCAGCGCCGAGTCCCGGTACTCCGGTGACAGAGCAGTCATGATCAGTCCACGTCCACCCAGTCGAGAGTGCGCTGCACCGCCTTCTTCCATTTCTCGTAGCCGGCGTTGCGCTGTTCCTCGCTCCACGAGGGCTGCCACCGCTGCGACTCGTTCCAGTTGTCGCGCAGCTCGTCGGTGTTCTTCCAGAAGCCGACCGCGAGCCCGGCCGCGTAGGCGGCGCCGAGCGCTGTCGTCTCGGCCACCACCGGCCGGCTGACCGGCACGCCGAGCACGTCGGCCTGGATCTGCATGGCCAGGTTGTTGGCCGTGATGCCGCCGTCGACCTTCAGCACGTCGAGGGTGACCCCGGAGTCCTGGGCCATCGCGTCGACCACGTCGCGGCTCTGGTAGCAGATGGCTTCGAGGGTGGCCCGGGCGATGTGCGCGTCGGTGTTGAAGCGGGACAGCCCGACGATGGCGCCGCGGGCGTCGGAACGCCAGTACGGCGCGAACAGGCCCGAGAACGCCGGCACGAAGTAGACGCCGCCGCTGTCCTCGACCTGTGACGCCAGCGATTCGCTCTCGGCCGCCGACTTGATGACGTGGAGCTGGTCACGCAGCCACTGCACGGCCGATCCGGTCACGGCGATCGAGCCCTCCAGGGCGTACACGGGAGCCGCATTGCCGAATTTGTAGCAGACGGTCGTCAGGAGGCCGTTCTCACTGCGCACGAGATCGGTGCCGGTGTTGAGGAGCATGAAGTTGCCGGTGCCGTACGTGTTCTTGGCCTCGCCGGGCGCGAAACAGACCTGCCCGACGGTCGCCGCCTGCTGGTCGCCGAGGTCGCCGGTCAGCGGCACCTCGCCGCCGAGCGGGCCCGGCCAGCGCGCCACCCCGTAGGTGTCCGGGTCGGACGACGGCCGGATCTCGGGGAGCATCGAGCGCGGGATGTTGAAGAAGCTCAGCAGCTCGTCGTCCCACTGCAGAGATTCCAGATCCATCAGCATCGTACGGCTGGCGTTCGTCACATCGGTGATGTGCCGGCCGCCGTCGACGCCGCCGGTCATGTTCCACAGCAGCCAGCTGTCGGTGTTGCCGAAGATGGCGTCGCCGCGCTCGGCCGCCTCGCGCACGCCGTCGACGTTCTCCAGAATCCACTGGATCTTGCCGCCGGAGAAGTACGTGGCCGGGGGCAGGCCGGCCTTGCGGCGGATCACGTCGCCGCGGCCGTCCCGGTCGAGGGCCGAGGCGATCCGGTCGGTGCGGGTGTCCTGCCAGACGATCGCGTTGTAGTACGGCCGCCCGGTGGTCCGGTCCCACACGACGGCCGTCTCCCGCTGGTTCGTGATGCCCAGCGCGGCCAGGTCGCTCGCCTGGAGGTTGGCCTTCTGCATGGCCGTACGGACGACGGTGGTGGTCCGCTCCAGGATCTCGACCGGGTTGTGCTCGACCCAGCCCGCCTGCGGCAGGATCTGCTCGTGCTCGAGCTGGTGCCGGGCGATCTCGTTCCCGCCGTGATCGAAGATCATGAAGCGGGTGCTGGTCGTGCCCTGGTCCACGGCGCCGACGAAGTCAGCCACGGGTTGCCTCCTCCACTCTCTGGTCCGGGATGCGACCCGGCTCCTGCGGGCCCGCGGTCGGCAGGAACCGGCCGACGAGCACCTTGTACAGTCCGGCACCGAGCAGCCCGCCGATGATCGGCGCCACGATCGGTATCCAGAAGTAGAGATACCCGGTCTGATCGCGCCACGCGCCCCCATAGCCCGTCAGGAAGCTGGCGAGTCGCGGTCCGAAGTCACGGGCCGGGTTGATCGCGTAGCCGGCGTTGGTGCCCCACGCCATGCCGATCGCGACCACGATCAGGCCGACGATGAACGGCGCGAGGTTCGCCTGGGGCGCCGTGCCCGCCGCGTCGGTGACGGCCAGGATGAGGAAGAGCAGGATCGCGGTGCCGATGATCTGGTCGCGGAAGGCGCCCCACTCGCCGACCGGCAGGCTGCCGTTGCCGGGCAGGGTGGAGAAGACGCCCTGGGTCTTGATGGTCAGGCCGGGGTCGGCCGCGTGCAGGACCTCGGTGTAGTTCCAGCGCACCAGCAGGGCGGCCACGAAGGCGCCGAGGATCTGGGCGAGCGAGTAGGGGGCGACCTTGCGCCACTCGAAGCCCTTGAAGGCGGCGAGCGCGATGGTCACGGCCGGGTTGAGGTGGGCGCCGCTGATGCGGGCGGCCACGTAGACGCCGAGGGTGACGCCGAGGCCCCAGGCCCAGGCGATGCTGTCGTGGTCGCCGATGCCGGCCCCGGCCACCTGCGCGACGACGCCCACGCCGAAGAGGATGAGAATCATGGTCCCGGCGAACTCGGCGGCGAGCTCGCCCCACAGTCCCGAAAGTTTCAGCCTTTCTGCCATGTGCCCTCCTTGGAAGATGCACCGGACGCTAGGTAGCCGGGAGAGCACGGGCAATGACGAGCGTTCGACAATGCCGAACATCTGTCACTGTGGATGTTCACGCGGTGGCATAGAGTCGGCAATGTGCCCGGAACAGTGCAGTCCATCGAGCGGGCCGCCGCGGTGCTGCGCCTGCTCGCCGGAGAGTCCGGAGGATCGGGGCACCTGAGCCTGGGCGACATCGCCCGGTCGCTCGATCTGGCCAAGCCCACCGCCCACGGCATCCTGGCCACCCTGCGCCACGTCGGCTTCGTCGAGCAGGACCGGCAGTCCGGGCACTACCGGCTCGGCTCGGCCCTGCTCCAGCTCGGCCACGGCCACCTCGACGTCAACGAGCTGCGCTCGCACGCCATCAATTGGGCCGACCCGCTCGCCGCCCGCAGCGGCGAGGCGGTCCGCGTCGGCACGATCCACGACGGACAGGTCCTCGTCGTCCACCACGTCTTCCGTCCCGACGACACGTTCCAGACCCTCGACGTCGGCAGCCTGCTGCCCTTGCACGCGACCGCCCTGGGCAAGGTGCTGCTGGCGTACCGCACGGCGTTCGTGAAAACGCAGCTCGACCGGTTCACGCGCCGGACGATCCGTACACCCAAAGCTCTTGAACTGGAACTTCAGCACGTCCGCGAGGCCGGCTGGAGTCTGGAGGCCGAGGAGATGACCCCCGGCACCGCGGCCGTGGCGGCGCCCATCCGCGGCTCCGGCGGCCTGGTCGTCGGTGCCGTCGGCATCAGCGGGCTCGTCGAGCGGATCTGCGACAGCCACTACCGCCCGCACCAGCACCTCGTCGCCCTCGTCCGGGAGGCGGCCCGCGCCGTCTCCCGCGACCTCGGAGCCGCCCGACGCTGAAGCCTCAATGGGGAGGGGAACCATGACCGAGCGTTACGTCGTCGCCATCGACCAGGGCACCACGTCCACCCGATGCATCGTCTTCGATCGCCGCGGCCGGCTCGTCTCCCTGGCCCAGCACGAGCACAAGCAGTACTACCCCAAGCCCGGCTGGGTGGAGCACGACGCGGCCGAGATCTGGCGCAACGTCGAGAAGCTGGCGCCCGAGGCCATGCGCAACGCGGGCATCACCGAGGACCAGGTGGCGGCGGTCGGCATCGCCAACCAGCGCGAGACCACGCTGCTCTGGGAGCGCGACACCGGCCTGCCCGTGGGCCACGCGATCGTCTGGCAGGACACCAGGACCGACGACCTCGTACGGGATCTGCTCGGCGCCGAGGGCGCGAAAACCGTCGAACACGACTCGGGTCTGCCGATCGCCACCTACTTCTCCGGGCCGCGCGTGCGCTGGATGCTCGACCAGCGCCCCGAGCTGCGCGAGCGCGCCGAACGGGGCGAGATCCTGTTCGGCACCATGGAGACCTGGCTGATCTGGAAGCTCACCGGCGGCCTGCACGTCACCGACGTCACCAACGCCAGCCGCACCATGCTGCTCGACGTGCACAGCCTCGACTGGTCGCCGGCCGCCCTCGCCTTCTTCGGCGTCCCGAGGGCCATGCTGCCCGAGATCCGGCCCTCGGTCGGCGTGTTCGGCACGGCCGTCGCGGGCTTTCCGGGTGTACGCATCGGGGCCGCCCTCGGCGATCAGCAGGCCGCCCTGTTCGGGCAGACCTGCTTCTCGCCGGGTGAGGCCAAATGCACGTACGGCACCGGAAGCTTTCTGCTCCTGAACACGGGCCAGGAGCTGGTGCGCTCGACGCACGGCCTGCTCAGCACTGTCGCTTATCAGATCGAGGGCGGACAGGCGGCGTACGCCCTGGAGGGCTCCATCGCGATCACCGGCTCACTGGTGCAGTGGTTCCGCGACCAGCTCGAACTGATCGCCAGCGCGCCCGAGATCGAGACGCTGGCCCGGACGGTCGCCGACAACGGAGGGTGCTACATCGTGCCGGCCTTCTCCGGACTGTACGCACCGTACTGGCGCAGCGAGGCACGCGGAGTGATCGTGGGCCTCACCTCGTACATCACGAAGGGTCACCTGGCCCGGGCCGTGCTGGAGGCGACCGCGTGGCAGACCCGCGAGGTGGTGGACGCGATGAACGCCGACTCCGGGCTCGACCTCACGACCCTGCGGGTGGACGGCGGGATGACGGCCGACAACCTGCTCATGCAGTCGATCGCCGACGTGCTCGACGTGCCGGTGGTCCGCCCGCTGGCGGCCGAGACGGTGTCGCTGGGCGCGGCGTACGCGGCCGGGCTGGCCGTCGGGTACTGGCCCGACCTGGAGGGACTGCGGCAGAACTGGCACCGGGCGGCGCAGTGGCTGCCCACCATGGATCCGGGGGTGCGGGCCACGGAGTACCGCAACTGGCAGCGGGCGGTGGAGCGTACCTTCGACTGGACACGGCCTTCTTGACCTTGGGGGAGACATGGACGAGCCCGTCCAGCGCGCGCTCGACGCGGCCAACGCGAACGACATCGACGCCTTTCTGGCCGCCTTCACCGCCGACGGCGTGGTCGACGACTGGGGGCGCGAGTTCCGCGGCGCCTCGGCCATCCGCGGGTGGAGCGACGACGAGTTCATCGGCAAGCAGGTCTCGCTGAAGGTCACGGACGTCAGCCGGCAGGGCGCCGACACGACGATCACGGCCGAGGTCGGCGGGAACGGCTTCAACGGTTCGAGCCACTTCACGTTCCGTGTTTCCGGATCGCGGATCTCCCGGATGACGATCCGGGCCTGAGGTAGGGCTAGGTATACCCCCAACCGGGGGCCTGGCATCACTGCGCCGCCCGGGCCCGCCCCGGCAGGCTGATCCCCATGTCGCACACCGTAAGCCGACGCCTGTTCCTGGGTGGCGCTGCCGCCGCCGGCGTGGCCGCCACCCTGCCGTCGCCCGCTCCCGCCGCCGCCCGCCCCGTCGACGACGACCTGATCGCCCTGCGCCGCGACCTGCACGCCCATCCCGAGGGCCCCGGCCAGGAGGAGCGGACCGCCGCGGTGGTGGCCCGCCGCCTCCGGGCGGCCGGTCTCGACGTCACCACGGGCGTGGGCGGCCACGGCGTCGTCGCCCTCCTGCGCGGCGACCGCCCGGGCCGCACTGTCGCCTACCGCGCCGACATGGACGCCGTCCCGCCGTCCGACCAGATCGGCGGCGCCGCCACGCCGGCCCACTACTGCGGCCACGACCTGCACACCACGATCGGCGTCGGCATCGCCACCACCCTGGCCCGGCGCTCCTTCGCGGGCACGGTCGCCTTCGTCTTCCAGCCGGCCGAGGAGTCCCTGACCGGCGCGGCGGCCATGCTGGCCGACGGCGTCCTCGACCTCATCCGCGCCTCCGAGATCCATGCCCTGCACTGCGGCCCGTTCCCGGTCGGCGACTTCGCCGTGACGCCGGGCACCGGCCTGCCCGGCCAGGACCGGGGCTTCGTCACCCTTCCGACCGCCGAGGCCGCGACGGCGCTGGCCGCCGACATCAACTCCTTGAGCACCGTCGCCCGCCCGGCCACGCCCCGAGACCTCTCGCGCCTGATCGCCGACATCCAGAAACCGGACGGCCCGCTGGCCCGTTCCGTCGTCGCCCAGGCCCGCGCGGCCGGCAATCAGGTCCAGTTCTCCTACCGCTGCTGGCCCGCCTCCCGCCACCCCGAGATCCGGGCGAAGATCACCGAGCGGGCCGGCGCCGCCATCACGTTCCCCGCCGACCCGTTCCCCGCCATGGTGTGCCCCCGCCCCGAGGGCGAGGCCCTGAAACGCCATCTCCTGCGCACGGTCGGCCGCTCCCGGGTCCGCACCATCCACGCCGCCATTCCGTTCAGCGGTGAAGACTTCTCCCTGTTCCTCGACCGCCTCCCCGGCACGTATACGTTCCTGGGCGTCCGCCGGCCCCATTCGGGCATCGAGACCAGCTATCCCCACTTCGCCACCTTCGACCCGGACGAGCGGGCCATCGCCCACGGCGTCCGCGCCATGTCGTCCTGGCTCACCAGCCGGGCCGCCGCCGTGTGATCCATGCCCTTGCCCGCGCCGCCACGTGCCGCTTGGGTCAGCGGATGACGCGAACCCGGCTGGCAGTGATCACCGGCGCGGGCCGGGGCCTCGGCGCCGCCCTCACCACCCACCTGGCCGGCGCCGGCTGGGAGGTCGTGGCGTGCGTCCGCACCGAGGTCGATCCTCGCGACCGCGTCCACGTGGTCCACCAGGACGTTCGCGAGCCGGCCGGCCCCGCCCTGCTCGCGGCCGTCGGCGGGCGCCCGGTCGACGCCCTGGTCAACAACGCCGGCATCGGGGCGCCGGCCCGCCCCTTGGAGACCACCGACCCGCAGACCATCCTCGACACCGTCGACGTCAACGTGGCCGGCCCGCTGCGCATGGCCCAGGCCCTGCTGCCCGCCCTGCTCGCCGCTCCCGCACCCCTGATCGTCAACGTGTCGTCCCGGCTGGGCTCCCTCTCCGCCCAGGCCGCCGGCGTCTTCGCCGACCGCAACACCAGCTATGCGTACCGCGTCTCCAAGGCCGCCCAGAACATGTTGACCATCGCTTTGGCCGCCGAGCTGGCCGGCCGTGTCCGCTGCTGGGCCGTCCACCCGGGAGCCTTGACCACCGCCATGGGCGCCCCCGACGCCACCACGCCGGCCACGCGCGCCGCCGAGCGCCTGGCCCGCTTGCTGGACAGCACCGATCCTGAGTCGCCGCGCTACCTCTCCCTGGACGGCCCGGCCTTGACCTGGTGACATCCACCCCGCCGACGGCACAATGGACGACGTGCGCAGAAGTCTCGCCGCGGCCGGCAGCGCGATCTTCTTCGCGCTGGCCCCGGGAACAGTGGCCGCCCTGGCGCCCTGGCTGCTGACCGGCTGGCACCTTGGCGCGCCGTTCGCACACTGGCTGCCGGTCCGCTTGCTGGGCCTGGTGATCCTGCTGGCCGGCACGGCCTTCCTGATCCAGGCCTTCATCCGTTTCGTGGTCGAGGGCCTCGGCACCCCCGCACCAACCGCGCCGCCCACCCACCTGGTGGTGGGCGGCGTGTACCGCTACGTCCGCAACCCGATGTACGTGGCGGTCACGGCGGCCATCCTCGGCCAGTCCCTGCTGCTATGGCGCCCCGTACTGCTCGTCTACGCCGCCGTGGCCACGGCCGCCATGGTCACGTTCGTCGTCGCGTACGAGCAGCCGGCCTTGACCCGCCGCTTCGGCGCCGACTACACGACCTACCGCCAGTCCGTCCCCGGTTGGTGGCCGCGTCTGACCCCATGGCGCGGCGACCCTCACTGAAGCGCCGCGTGTTTCCTCGTGCGGTGACGCTCATTGAAGCGCCGCGTGTTTCCTCCCTGCGGCGACGCTCGCTGAGGCGCCGCGTTTTTCAGCTACGGCTCGGAAAGGTGGGCGAGGCGTTCTGGCGCCAGGCGCGGGATGTCGCCGTGCCGCCGCCTGTGATCGACGGGCGCGCGAGGGGTGTCGTCGATCGGGAAGGGCTGACCGTGAGCGTCCGGCGGTGGTCGGCGAGACGGTTCCGGCCGGCTTCAGGCCGAATTCGACCCCAGCCGCTGTGGACGACGGCGCGCTGACCGAGCTGCTCGACCGGACGCGGCTTGTGATGTGAGCGCTGCTCGGCTCGTAGCTCACCACGGCCGCCCGGTCCCGCAGCAGCAGCGAGTCGAGGGACTCGTGTCTGGGGGAGCGCATTCGCTGGGCCTGGTGGCCGGTGACCAGCAAGGCGGTGCAGATCAGTACGGCCAGCGCGGCCGTCGCGGTCAGGATCGCGTGGCTGGTGGTGTGCCGGAAGCAGTGCAGCAGGACCAGGTGCAGCGCGAGCACGAATGCGCCGGCGCCCAGCGTGGAGAGAGGCGCGTGCGAGGCCGGGATTGCGGCGACGGTAGAGGCTGGGGTGGAGACGGGGGTGCCGTGCATCTCCCAGGACAGGACCGCCAAACCGGTCAGGAGGATGCCGGTCAGCGCCAGCGGTTTACCCGGGCCCACTTCGTCGTTCACGTATCGAATCAACGCCGTTGACCCCGTGCGCCGACGGGTTTTGACGGTCCTCTAACGGGCGCGGCGGGAATTTTGACGGCGTTGTGATGGGATGTGCCGGTGACCACAGACCCGACGCTCGACCGCATCGGCGAGGCCGTCGCTCTGCACCACGGGCAGGGTGACCGGGACGGGGCGCGCGAGATGTTCGCCCGGATCTGGGCGGAGATCGGCGGCGAGGACGGCGACCCGTTGCACGTGTGCGTGCTCGCGCATTCGGCGGCCGACGTGCAGGACGACGTTCGCCAGGAGCTGCTCTGGGACGAGCGGGCCCTGACCGCGGCCGGCCGGCTCACCGACGAGCGGGTGGCCGAGGCGGGGGTGCCCCTGTCCGTGGCCGCCCTCCACTCGTCGCTGCACCTCAGCCTGACCGATTGCCACCGCCGCCTCGGTGACCTTCCCCGCGCCCGCGAGCATCTGGAACAGGCCCGGCGAGGGATGGGCGCCCTCGGCGACACCGACTACGGCCGGTTGATCCGGGCTGGCCTGGACCGGTTGACCCAGCAGCTGATGCCTGCTGGCCGGTAGTCGGCGGTGGGCGCTGGCCTCGATGACACGCGGCCGCGCAAGGACGAGGGTAATGGGCATGTCGACCACCACGGTTCCGCGAAGCGAGGCGACACCCCAACGACTCCGGTCCGCCGTGCGGACCACGTTCGACACGGCCCGGGCCGAGGCCCTGTTCGCGTCCGCACTCCAGCCGTCGGACCAGCCCTCGGCGGCCCAGGTGCGGGCCGCCATCACGGCGACGCTGCACGCGCTCGGCATTCGGGGGTGTGCGGCTCACCTGGCCGGCGAGTCCGGCGAGCACCCGGAAGCGGCGGCCCACCGGATGAGCTGGGCGATAGCGGTCATTCGCTCGATGTGACCACCGCCTTGCGCACCTTCACGCGCAGGTGCTTCATCAACGGCTGGCCGCTCTGCGAGCTGTAGTCGCCGGCCGCGCACAGCACGTTCATCTCCGGCATGTAACCCGCGGCGTTCCCCGGCGGAATGTCGTACGCGACCGCGCGATAGCCGTAGACGCTGCGGGTGGTGCCGTCCTTGGCGTACGACGTCACATCCACCCGATCGAACTCGGACAGCCCGAGCCGCCGCATGTCGTCGCGGTTCATGAAGACGGCCGTGCGCAGGTTGCTCAGCCCGCGGTAGCGGTCGTTGTCCGAATAGACCGTCGTGTTCCACTGGTCGTGCGAGCGCATCGTCCCCAGCATCAGGCAACCGTCGCCCGGGTCGAGGGCCGGCAGGCCGCTGTCGGAGAAGGCGGCCCGGCCGGTCGGGGTCAGCCACACCCGCTCGCGGGCCGGCTGCCGGAGGCGGAAACCGTGCGGCTGCCGCGCCCGGTGGTTCACGCCCTCGAAGCCGACGAGCACCCGGGCCATCGTGTCGCGAATGCGGTCATAGTCCGCGATGTACGCCTTCCATGGCGTACGGCTGCTGGGAAGTGAAGCCTGCGCCAGCCCGGCGATGATCGCCGGCTCGGAGAGCAGGCCCGGCGAAGCCGGCCGGCGATGGCCCCGGGACGCGTGGACCATGCTCATCGAGTCCTCCACCGTGATCACCTGCTCGCCCGACGCCTGGAGGTCACGCTCGGTGCGGCCCAGGCACGGCAGGATCAGCGCGTCCGCGCCATGGACCAGATGGCTTCGGTTGAGCTTGGTGCTGACGTGCACGGTGAGTGAGCACTTGCGCAGACCGGCGATGGTGTACGCCGTGTCGGGCGCCGCCATCGCGAAGTTGCCGCCCATGCCGACGAAAACCTTCACCCGGCCCTCGTTCATGGCCTGGAGCGTGGCGACCGTGTCGAGGCCGTGCTCCCGTGGCGGCGTGATGTCGCAGACCTCGGCCAGCTTGTCGAGGAAGGCGGGGGAGGGCCGGTGGTCGATGCCGCAGGTCCGGTTGCCCTGCACGTTGCTGTGCCCGCGGATGGGGCACGGGCCGGCGCCCTCACGCCCGATGTTGCCGCGCAGCAGCAGGAGGTTCACGATCTCACGGACCGTGTCGACACCGTGGTCCTGCTGCGTGACACCGAGACACCACGAGATGATGGCGCGGTTGGCCTCGATGTAACCGTCCGCGAGCCGGCGGATGGTCGCCTCGTCCACCCCGGACGCCTCGACGATCTCGTCCCAGGAGGTGCCGGCGCACCGTGCCCGATAGGTGGCCACGCCCGTCGTGTGCCGGGCCAGGAACTCGTGGTCGAGGGCGTCCCGCTCGAACACCACCTTGGCCACGCCGCGCACGAGGGCCAGGTCGCCGCCGATGCGCGGCTGCACGTCCATGCTGCCGGTCGGCGTCGACCGGAACGTGCCCATGGCGACGAACTCGTGCGGCACGATGGTGCGCCGCGAGGCGGCCTCGACCAGCGGGTTGATGTGGACGATCCGGGCGCCGCGCTTGTAGGCGTCCGACAGCGCCGTCAGCATGCGGGGAGCGTTGGACGCCGCGTTGACGCCCATGACCCAGATGAGGTCGGCCGACTCCCAGTCGGTGATGTCGACGGTGCCCTTGCCGGTGCCGATCGACGCGGTCAGCGCCCGCCCGCTCGCCTCGTGACACATGTTCGAGCAGTCGGGCAGGTTGTTCGTGCCGAACTCGCGCACCCACAGCTGGTAGAGGAAGGTGGCCTCGTTGGCCAGCCGGCCGGACGTGTAGAAGGCGGCCTCGTCCGGGCTGCCGAGCGCCTGAAGATGACGCCCAACCAGGGCGAACGCGTCGTCCCAGCCGATCGGCACGTAGGTGTCGGTGGCCGCGTCGTAGCGCATCGGCTCGGTGAGCCGCCCCTGGTTCTCCAGGGCGTAGTCGCTCCAGCCCGACAGCTCGGTCACGGTGTGCGCGGCGAAGAAGGCCCGGTCCGTACGCTTGCCGGTCATCTCCCACGTGACGTGCTTGACGCCGTTCTCGCACAGGTCGAGATGCAGGCCCCTGGGGTCGTCGGGCCACGCGCAGCCCGGGCAGTCGAACCCGCTCTTCTCCTGGTTCATCTTCAGCATCGCCCGCACACCGGTGACCGGCTCGCGGCTGCGCGCCAGCACCTGCCCCACCGACCGCGCCGCACCCCACCCGGCCGACGGATGCGTGTAGTCCCGCTGGGCCACCGCACCGTCGCCGCCCGGCCCGCACCCGGGCGCCGCCGAACCGGGCGCGCCCCGGCCCCTCAACTCGTCCATGCCTTATAGACAACTGGCGGCCCGGAAACGCTGCATAGGGCCGCCGTCACATCGCCGCCACCTAGTTGATCAAGCCCCTGGTCAGGCCAGATGCCGCTTTTCAAACCTGCCGATCGTCACAGGTCGACGATCTCGCGGCCCAGGGGCCAGAACGCCGCGGGGACCAGCTTGAAGTTGGCGATGCCGAACGGGATGCCGATGATCGTGACGCACTGGGCCACGCCGGTGACGATGTGGCTCAGGGCCAGCCACCAGCCGGCCAGCACGACCCACAGGATGTTGGCGATGCCGGAGGCGACGCCGGCGTCCGGGCGGCTCACGATGGTGCGCCCGAACGGCCACAGCGAATACACCGCGAGACGCAGCGCGGCCACCCCGAACGGGATCGTGACGATCAGCGCGAAGCAGATCAGCGCCGCGATCCCGTACGCGATGGCCAGCAGGAAGCCGCTGCCGAAGATGAACCAGAGGACGTTGAGGATCAGTCGCACCCCTCAATCATGACCGGGGAGCGCCACCGATCGTGAAACGGCTGACCAGCTGGTCGAGCTCGGCCGACATCCTCCTCAGGCGGCCGGCCGCCTCGTGTGCCTCGTCGACGCCGGCCGTGGTGGCCCGCACCGACGCCGCGACCTGGCCGACCGTGCCCGCCACCTCGCCGCCGGCCGCCGCCGCCTCGGCCACGCTGCGGCTCATCTCGTTCGTGGTGACCGTCTGCTCCTCGACCGCCGAGGCGATCGTGGTCTGGAAGTCGTTGATCCGCGCGATCGTCTCGCTGATCTGCTCGATGGCGGTGATCGCGCCGGTGGTGTCGGTCTGGATGGCGGCGACCCGGCGGCTGATGTCCTCAGTCGCCTTCGCCGTCTCCTGAGCCAGGTCCTTCACCTCGGAGGCGACCACGGCGAAGCCCTTGCCGCTCTCGCCGGCCCGCGCGGCCTCGATGGTCGCGTTCAGGGCGAGCAGGTTGGTCTGCTCGGCGATCGACGTGATCGCCTTGACCACGGCGCCGATCTCGGCCGACGACTCGCCCAGCCGGGCCATCACCGTGCTGGTGGCCGCGGTGATGTCGACGGCCTGGGTGGCGACCTGGGCGGCCTGGGTGGCGCTCTGGCTGATCTCCCGGATCGACGCGCCCATCTCCTCGGCGCCGGCCGCGACGGTCTGGATGTTCGACGACATGACCTCGGCCGAGGCGGCCACGGTGGCGGCCTGCTCGGCGCCCTCCCGCGAGCTGGCCGAGCTCTCGCTGCTGACGGAGGCCAGCGAGGAGGCGGCCTCGTCCAGGGCCTTGGCCTGGGCCGAGAGATCTCCCATGGCCGTACGCATGGAGGTCGTGGCCCGGCGCAGGCTGTCCGCCATGTGCCCGACCTCGTCGCGCTGGTCGACGTCGGTGTCCTTCGTCAGGTCGCCGTCGGCCACGGCGTCGAGCACCTCGGAGACCTTCCGCAACGGCCGCACGATCATTTGGGCCGCGACGATGGCGAGGACGGCCGCGAGGCCGACCGAGACGGCGAAGGCGATCATGATCTCGGTCCGGGTGCGGTCGACCGTGGCGTCGAACTCCTCGCCCGCGACGAGCGCCTCGTTGGCCCGGGTGATCTCGGCCGACATCAGGGACTCGTACGTCTTGCGCAGCTCGCGGTTGTCGCCGAAGGCGGCCTTGATCGCCTCCTGGCGGTCGGTGCCGAAGGTGGTGAACTCGTCCTCGAGCGCCGCGAACCAGGCGTCAGTGGCCTTCTTGATCTTGTCGACCGCGGCCTGCTCGGAGGCGTTGCCCAGGGCGCGGGCGGCCGCGAGCTCGGTGTTCAGTGTCTTCTGGGCGGCCAGCGCCTCGTCCCGGAAGTCGGTGTCGCCGGCGATGAGATAGCCGCGCTCGTCGTTGGCCGCGCTCTTCGCCTCCAGCGCGGCCGTGTTGAGGCTGGTGATGTACGGGACTACGCGCTTCAGCTCGGCCTCGCGCTCACCGCGCAGCTCCTCGATGCCGACCAGGCTGAGTGCCCCGGTGACCACCGTGCCGGCGACGGCCACGCCCGCCACTCCGAGGATCTTCGTTGCGACCTTGCGATTGCGCACCCAGCGTGCTGCTGACTTCACCGTTTCCCGCTCTCATTCGTTCTGCTGTCCGACGTTTGATCGGCAACGAGCGGCGGTGGTCAAGGAAAGCTTCAGATTTCAAGGTATCGGCGGAGCTTGGCCAGGGCCCGGGTGCGCAGGCGGGACACGTGCATCTGGGAGATGCCCTCGAGCTCGGCGATCTGGCGCTGGGTCAAATTGCCGTAGAAGTCGCGGGCCAGGATGCGCTGTTCCCGGTCGTCGAGGGTGTCCAGGGCCGGCCCGAGGGCCAGGCGGAGGTCGACCAGGGCGTAACCGCGCTCCTCGACGCCGAGGGTCGAGGCCAGGTCGGTGTCGCCGTCGGCCCCGGTCGGCGCGGACAGGCTGGCCGCCGTGTAGGCGCTGGCGCCCTCCATGCCCTCGATCACCTCCTCGACGCCGATGTGCAGGTCCTCGGCCAGGTCGGCGATGGTCGGCCGGCGGCCGAGGCGGTGGGTGAGGTCGTTGTCGGCCTCGGCGATCGCCGAGCGCAGCTCCTGGAGGCGGCGCGGCACCCGCACCGACCACGTGCGGTCCCGGAAATGCCGCTTCAGCTCGCCGACGATGGTGGGCACGGCGAAGGTGGTGAACTCGACGCCGCGCGAGCCGTCGTAGCGGTCGACCGCCTTGACCAGCCCGAGCGCGGCCACCTGGAGCAGGTCCTCGGCCGGCTCGCCGCGCCCGATGTAGCGGTAGGCCAGGTGCCGGGCCAGCGACAGCCACGCCTCGATGGCCCGTTCGCGCAGCGCCGGATAGGCCGGGTGCCGGGTCGACAGCCGGGCCACCGCGGCGACCAGATCGCGGGCGTCCCGGTCGAAGGCCGGCGGGGCGGCGGTGACGACGGCGGTCATCGGGCCGTCGTCGTGTGCCGGCGGGCCGCGGCCCGGGGATGGCGGTCGAGCTCCCGGTCGAGGGTGACCGCGGCGTCGATCAGGGCCAGGTGGGTGAAGGCCTGCGGGAAGTTGCCCAGTTGCTCGCCGGTCAGGCCGATCTCCTCGGAGAACAGGCCGAGGTGGTTGGCGTAGGTCAGCATCTTCTCGAAGGTGAACCGGGCCCGGTCGAGCTCGCCGGCGGCGGCCAGGGCCGAGACGTAGGCGAAGGTGCAGAGCGAGAAGGTGCCCTCGGAGCCCTGGAGACCGTCCGGTGAGGCCGCCGGGTCGTACCGGTAGACCAGGCTGTCGGTGACCAGCTCGCTCTCCATCGCCTTCAGCGTGGAGACCCAGCGCGGATCGCCCGGCGTGATGAATCCGACGGTCGGCATGCGCAGCAGCGACGAGTCGAGCACCTCGGTGCCGTAGTGCTGGCGGAACGCCTGCCTCTCCGGGCTCCAGCCCCGGGTCATGATCTCGGTGTAGAGGGCGTCGCGTTCGCGCCGCCACGTCTCGAGCGGGGCCGGCCGGCCGTGCTCGGCGGCCATCCGCAGGCCGCGGTCGAGCGCGACCCAGCACATGAGCCGCCCATAGGTGAAGTCCTGGCGGCCGCCGCGGGTCTCCCAGATGCCCTCCTCGGGCTGCGACCAGTTGGCCGCGACCCAGTCGAGCAGGTCGCGGATGGCCATCCAGCCCTGGTGCCCGGGCGCGAGCCCGTTGCGGCCGGCGACGTAGATGCTGTCCATCGCCTCGCCGTAGATGTCGAGCTGGAGCTGGCCGGCCGCGCCGTTGCCGATGCGCACCGGCGCCGAGCCGCGATAGCCGCTCCAGTGCGGCAGGATCTCCTCGCTCAGGTCGCTCGACCCGTCGACCCGGTACATGATCTGCAGCGGGCCGCCGCCGTTCTTCTCGGTCTGTTCGTCGACCCGGTCGCGCAGCCAGGTGGCGAGGGCCCACGCCTCGTCGGTGAAGCCGAGCGAGAGCAGCGAGTACACCGAGAACGACGCGTCGCGGACCCAGGTGTAGCGGTAGTCCCAGTTGCGTTCGCCGCCGATCTGCTCGGGCAGGGCCGCGGTCGGCGCCGCGATGAGGGCGCCGGTCGGGGCGTACGTCATGAGTTTGAGGGTGATGGCCGAACGATTGACCATTTCGCGCCAGCGGCCCGCGTAGGTGCAGCGGCCCAGCCAGGACTCCCAGAAGTCCACGGTCTCGTCGAACAACCGCAGGGCCTCGGCGACGCGGACGGCGTCCAGCGGCCCGGCGACCCCGGTCTCGAGCAGTGCGCCGCGGACCTCGCCCGCGCTCAACCGCAGCTCGGCGTGGACGTCGCCGTTGTCGACCCTGGCCTCGGCCCGCCGGTCGGTGGGCTCGCGGATCAACCGGACCGTGAGCGTGGTGCGGGGACCCTCGAAGACCACGCCGTCGTCGGCCATCCGGGTCTCGAACGCCTCGCGGGCGTAGTCGAAGCGCGGCGCCACCAGGATGGCGAAGGCCATCTCGCCGCGCACACAGCGGACCAGCCGGACGAGGCGGTGTCTCTTCTCGTCGCCGTCGACCGGCATGAAGTCGACGACCTCGCCGACGCCGCCGGCCGTCATGAAGCGCGTGATGAGCACGGCGGTGTCGGGCAGGTAGAGCTGCTTGGCGGTGTAGTCGCCGGTGGCGGGCCGGATGGCGAACCGGCCGCCGCGTTCCGGGTCGAGCAGCGCCCCGAAGACGCTGGGCGAGTCGAAGCGCGGCGCGCAGAACCAGTCGAGGGTGCCGTCGGTGGCGACGAGCGCCGCGGTCTGGAGGTCGCCGATGAGGCCGTGGTCGGCGATGAGCGGGTAGTCGGACATGGCGGCCTCCGCGTGGCCGAGCGGTACAAGGTCATTGGCAGCATGAGACGTTTTCCGCCGAATGGCCTCATGCGCCAGGGGTGAAGCGGGCCCCGGACATTGACGGACACCTTTGATCCCCCTAAGTTTCGAGGGAACTCCGGAAGTTACGGGCTTCCATGATCGCCACCGATCAGGCCCGTTCTGACGGCATATTCAAAGGAGTCACTGTGAGAAAGGCACTGGTCGCACTCTTTACGCTTCCCCTGCTTGCCCTTGGTGCTCAACCGGCACTGGCCCACGGTCACGGCGACGGAAAGACGCTGCGCGCGGCCGCGCCCCGAGACTTGCGGATCGGTTCCGCCGTCGCGGGCGGCGGGCATCACGTGGACCAGCCCTACCCGGATCCGTTCACCTACGACCGGCCGTACCGGAAGGTCCTGGCCCGGGAATTCAATTCGGTATCGCCCGAGAACCAGATGAAATGGGAGTTCATCCACCCCGAGCGCAACCGGTACAACTTCGGCCCGGCCGACGCCATCGTGCGTTTCGCCCGGGCCAACGGCCAGGTCGTCCGCGGCCACACGCTGCTGTGGCACAGCCAGAACCCGGCCTGGCTGAACGAGGGCACCTTCACCAAGGCCGAGCTGCGCTCGATCCTCAAGAGCCACATCTTCACTGTGGTCGGCCACTACCGGGGCCAGATCCAGCAGTGGGACGTGGCCAACGAGATCTTCAACGAGAACGGCGAGTACCGGCAGGAGAACATCTTCATCCGAGAGCTCGGCCCGGGCATCGTGGCCGACGCGTTCCGCTGGGCCCACCAGGCCGATCCGAAGGCCCAGCTCTTCCTCAACGACTACGGCGTCGAGTGGCCGGGCGTGAAGGTCGACGCCTACGAATCGCTGGCCAGGCAGCTTCTCGCGGCCAGGGTCCCGCTGCACGGCTTCGCCTCACAGGCCCACCTGAGCATGCGGTACGGCGCGCCCGACCAGCTCGCGGCAGTGCTCCAGCGCTTCGACGACCTCGGCCTGCACACGGCGATCACGGAGCTTGACGTACGGATGGACCTGCCCGATAGTGGCGTTCCCACCGCCGAGCAGTTGCAGACCCAGGCCACCTACTACAAGACCGTCCTCGACGCCTGCCTGGCCGTCGACGGCTGCAACTCGTTCACGATCTGGGGCTTCACCGACAAGTACTCGTGGGTCCCGGTCTTCTTCCCGTCGGAAGGCGCGGCCACGGTCATGTGGGACGACTTCTCGAAGAAGCCGGCCTACTACGCCCTGCGCGACACCCTGAACAAGGCACGCCGGTGAGACCGCGCCGCCCGGGCCCGCCAGCCCGGGCGGCGTGTCACGGCGTCACGATCGCGAACGACGGGTCGGGTTCGTCGAGCACCTCGGCCAGCCGCCGAAGAACCTTGGGATCGCCGTCGAGCCGGGCCCCGCCCGTGCCCCGGCCGGCCAGCAGCGCCAGCAGATCGGCCTTGACCAGCGTCACCCGCAGGTCGGCGCCGCCCGACGGCTCGGCCGGCCAGTGGATCAGCGCGCCGTTCGACAGGACCATCCGGTGCGAGACGCCGAGATCGGTGAAGGTCCACTCGACGCTGAAACCGGCCGTCCACGCCCGCGGCCCGTCGACCCGGATCGCGATCGAGTCGAAGAGCTGCTCGACCGTGAGCGCCCCGGCCATCCCGGCCGCGTTCACCTCGTCGGTGCCGGTCGAGATCCCCTCGCGCAGTTCCTGGGCGCCGGTCAGGTAGAAGTTGCGCCACGTGCCGTTCTCGGCGCCGAAGCCGAGCCGCTGGTAGACCTCGGCCAGCAGCTCCTTGGCGCCGGCGTGGCCGGGCTCGGCGAACACGGCGTGGTTCAGCAACTGAACGGCGAAGCGGGGATCGTCCTGGGCGATGTACTCCCGCGCCTTGGCCACCACGGCGTCGGCGCCGCCCAGGCAGTCGACGTAGCGCCGGGCCGACTCGACCGGCGGGTGCTCCCACAGATGCGCCGGATTGCCGTCGAACCAGCCCAGATAGCGCTGGTAGATCGCCTTGACGTTGTGGCTGACCGAGCCGTAGTAGCCGCGGGTGTGCCAGGCGCCGTCCAGCTCCGGCGGCAGCTCGATCACCTCGGCGATCTCGGCCCCGGTCAGGCCCTGGTTGAGCATCCGCAGCGTCTGGTCGTGCAAGTAGGCGTACAGGTCCCGCTGTTGCGACATGAAGGTGGCGATCCGCTCCCGCCCCCACGTCGGCCAATGGTGCGAGGCGAAGGCGACGTCGGCCCGGCCGCCGAACAGGGTGATCGCCTCGTTCAGATAGCGCGACCACATGCGGGCGTCCCGGACCACGGCGCCGCGCAGCGTCAGCACGTTGTGCAGGTTGTGGGTCGCGTTCTCGGCCAGGCACAGTGCCCGGCGGCCCGGGAAGAAGAAGTTCATCTCCGCGGGCGCCTCGGTGTTCGGCGTGACCTGGAAGATGATGCGGACGCCGTCGACCACCTCCTCCTGGCCGGTGTGCGTGATGTCGACCGTCGGCGCCAGCAGGGTCACCTCGCCGGTGGAGGCCGTCTGGCCCAGGCCGGTGCCGATCAGGCCGCGCGGACCGCGGGGGAGCGGGCTGCCGGTGTGGTACATGCCGCGGCGCAGCATCGCCGTGCCGGCGTACACGTTCTCGGCCACCGCGTGCTCGAGGAAGCCCTCGGGCGCCAGGATCGGCACCTCGCCGTCGACCACGCCGGCCACGCCGCCGAAGTGGTCGATGTGCGAGTGGGTGTAGATGACTCCGGTGACCGGCCGCTCGCCCCGGTGATCGCGGTAGAGCCGCAGGGCGGCCGCCGCGACCTCCCGCGACACCAGCGGGTCGATGACGATGACCCCGGTGTCGCCCTCGACCAGGGTCATGTTCGACAGGTCGAGCCCGCGCACCTGGTAGATGCCGTCGGTGACCTCGTAGAGCCCCTGTCTGGCGCACAGCTGCGACTGTCTCCACAGACTCGGGTTCGCCGTGTCCGGGCACTCCGCGTCGAGGAATCCGAAGGAGTCGTTGTCCCAGACCACCCGGCCCTCGGCGTTGGTCACCACGCAGGGGTCCAGGCCGCCGATCCGGCCGCGGTCGGCGTCGTCGAAGTCGGCCCGGTCGTCGTGTCGCAGCTCGCTCATGGGGCCAGCCTCTCGGCCGGCCCCGATCGGGTCTTCACCCAGCGAGGGTGAGGACCTCTCCGTCCTCCCGGTAGGTCTCGCCCGTCTCGGGGCAGACCCACAGGCCGTCGCCCTTGTTCTCCAACGGGCGGCCGGCCCGGCCGACCCAGCCGACGCGGCGCGCGGGGACGCCGACCACGAGCGCGTGGTCGGGCACGTCCTTGGTGACGACCGCGCCCGCGGCGACCAGCGCCCAGCGGCCGATCGTCACCGGGGCCACGCACACCGACCGGGCGCCGATGGCCGCGCCGTCGCCGATCGTCACGCCGACCGCGTGCCAGTCGTCGCCGGTCTTGAGACGGCCGTCGGTCGTGACCGCGCGCGGATATTCGTCGTTGGTGAGCACCACGGCCGGGCCGATGAAGACGCCGTCGCCCAGCACGGCCGGCTCGTAGACCAGCGCGTGGTTCTGGAGCTTGCAGTTGTCGCCGATGACGACGCCCGGCCCGACGTAGGCGCCGCGCCCGACGTTGCAATTGCGGCCCAGCACGGCATCTTCCCGGATCTGAGCGAGATGCCAGATTCGGGTGCCTTCGCCGAGAGATGCACGGGTATCGACGTCGGCCGTCGGTGCTACCTGAGTCATAGCCGGGCAGACTATCGGCCCGCGAACAAGAAACGGTGTCGCGAAATCGACCCAGCGGCGCAATCCAACCGATGGTCGTCGTCCACTTTGACCGAGAGTCTTGCGACCTCAACCGAACGTACCGGCGGCCCCTGGGGGCCTCGGGCGGATTTCTCTCAAGCCTCTTTCGGGAAGCCCATCGGGATCGATAGCTTCCGGCACGGAACCCGTCCACCGTGCACCGGATGAGGATGTTAGTGACTACTCCCATCGGAATCGCCGTCGTCGGGGCCGGCTACTGGGGCCCCAACCTCGTCCGCAACTTCCAGGCCACGCCGGCCTTCCGGCTGCGCTGGCTCTGCGACCTCGACGTCGACCGGGCCCGCCGTGTCCTCGGCGGCTACTCGACCGTCCAGGTCACCGCGGACCTGGAAGAGGTGCTCGCCGACCCCGAGGTTCAGGCCGTAGCCATCGCCACGCCGGCCGGCACCCACCTGCCGGTCGCCATGGCCGCCCTGCGTGCCGGCAAACACGTCCTCGTGGAGAAGCCGCTGGCGGCCACGTACGAGGAGGGCCGGCAGCTGGTCGAGGAGGCCGACCGCCGTGGCCTGACCCTGATGTGCGACCACACGTACTGCTACACCCCGGCCGTGCTGCGCATCCGTGAGCTGCTGCGCTCGGGCGAGCTGGGCGAGCTGCACTTCCTCGACTCGGTGCGCATCAACCTGGGCCTGGTCCAGCGCGACATCGACGTGGTGTGGGACCTCGCGCCGCACGACTTGTCCATTCTCGACTTCGTTCTTCCGGATTCGGTACGTCCTGTCGCGGTCGCGGCGCACGGAGCCGACGGAATCGGCGCGGGCCGGGCATGTGTGGCCTATCTGACGCTGGAGCTCAGCAACGGCGCGATCGCCCACATCCACGTCAACTGGCTGTCCCCGGTCAAAATCCGCACCACCATCGTCGGCGGGTCGAAGCGGACCCTGGTCTGGGACGACCTGAACCCGAGCCAGCGCGTGGCCATCTACGACCGGGGCGTCGACGTGGCCTCGCCCGAGGAGCTGGGCGACGAGCAGCGGCGTGACATCCTCGTCTCGTACCGCTCCGGCGACATGGTCGCGCCGGCGCTGACCGAGCGGGAGGCGCTGCGCACGATGGTCGACGAATACGCGCGGGCCATCACCTCCGGCGAGCCGGCGCTGACCGACGGCCGGTCCGGGCTCCGCGTCCTCGAGATCCTCCAGGCGGCCTCGCGTAGCCTGGCCGAGGGCGGCACGATGATCAAACTCGATGAAGGGCACATGGCGTGACGGGCGTACAGATCGAGGGCGCGCGCGCCCTCGTCACGGGCGGGGCGGGCACCATCGGTTCGCACGTCGTCGACGAGCTGGTTCGCGGCGGGGCCGCCGAGATCGTGGTGCTGGACAACTTCGTCCGCGGCCGCCGCGACAACCTGGCCTGGGCGCTGGAGAACGGCCCGGTCGAGCTCATCGAGGGCGACATCCGCGACGTCGAGCTCGTCAAGCGGGTCACCGCGGGCAAGGACCTGGTCTTCCACCTGGCCGCCATCCGCATCACGCAGTGCGCCGAGGAGCCCCGGCTGGCCAACGAGGTGCTGGTCGACGGCACCTTCAACGTGGTCGAGGCGGCGGCCGAGGCCGGCGTGAAGAAGCTGATCGCGTCCTCGTCGGCGTCGGTCTACGGCCTGGCCGAGGAGTTCCCGACCACGGAGCGCCACCACCCGTACAACAACGACACCTTCTACGGCGCCGCGAAGGCCTTCAACGAGGCCACCCTGCGCAGCTTCCACGCCATGAAGGGCCTCGACTACGTCGCCCTGCGCTACTTCAACGTGTACGGCCCGCGGATGGACATCCACGGCCTCTACACCGAGGTGCTCATCCGCTGGATGGAGCGCATCGACGCCGGCACCCCGCCGCTGATCCTGGGCGACGGCCTCGCCACGATGGACTTCGTGCACGTGGCCGACATCGCCCGGGCCAACATCCTGGCCGCCAAGGCCGACGTGACCGACGAGGTCTTCAACATCGCCAGCGCCACCGAGACGAGCCTGCGCGATCTGGCCGCCGCGCTCAGCGAGGTCATGAAGAGCGACCTGGAGCCGGAGTTCGGCCCGGCCCGCGCGGTCAACGGCGTCACCCGCCGCCTGGCCGACACCAGCGCCGCCACCGAGAAGCTCGGCTTCACCGCCCAGCTGTCGCTGCACGAAGGCCTTCAGGGCCTCGTCGACTGGTGGCGGTCCTCCAAATGATCCCGGTGATGATTCCGCAGCTGGGCGAGGAAGAAGCCCAGGCTGCGGCCGAGGCCGTACGCTCCGGCTGGGTCGCCCAGGGCCCGCGCGTGGCCCGTTTCGAGCAGGAGTTCGCGGCCGTCGTCGGCGCCTCGCAGGGCGTCGCGGTCAGCTCCTGCACCACGGCGCTGCACCTCGCTCTGGTGGCGCTCGGCGTCAAGGCGGGAGACGAGGTGGTCGTCCCGTCGCTGTCGTTCATCGCGACCGCCAACGCGGTCCGTTATGTCGGCGCGACCCCGGTCTTCGCCGACGTCGACCTGGCCACGGGCAACCTCACGGCCGAGACCATCGATGCCGTACGGACGCCGCGCACCCGGGCGATCATCGCCGTCCACCAGGGCGGCGTCCCGTTCGACACGGACGGGCTGCGCAAGGCGGCCGCGGGCTGGGGCGTCGAGCTGGTCGAGGACGCGGCCTGCGCGGCCGGCTCCACGGCGTACGGCCGGCCCGCCGGCACCGGCGCCACCCTGGCCGCCTGGTCGTTCCACCCGCGCAAGCTCATCACCACCGGTGAGGGCGGCATGGTGACGCTCGACGACGCCGACCGGGCCGTACGCCTCAAGCGGCTCCGCGAGCACGGCATGAACGTCTCCGCGGCCGACCGGCACAAGAGCAGCCAGCCGGTGCTCGAGGCCTATCTGGAGACCGCCTACAACTACCGGATGACCGACATCCAGGCCGCGGTCGGGCTCGTGCAGCTCGGCCGCCTGCCCGGCCTGGTGGCCGACCGCCGTGCCAAGGCGGCGCGCTATCAGTCGCTGCTCGCCGACGTCGCCGGCCTCGTGCCGGTCAGCGACCCGGCCCACGGGCAGACGAACTACCAGTCGTTCTGGGTGCTCATCGACGACGAGTACGGGACGAGCCGCGACGACGTGCTGGCCGAGCTGGCCCGCCGGGGCGTCTCGGCCCGGCGCGGCATCATGGCGGCCCACCTGGAGCCGGCCTACGCCGACGTCACGCCCGGGCCGCTGCCGGTGACCGAGCGCATCACCCGCGACTCGCTCATCCTGCCGCTGCACCACAAGCTCACCGAGGACGACCAGGACCACATCGTGGGTGTCCTGCGGGAGCTGGCCAGGCCGTGACGGACCTGGTCATCGTCGGAGCGGGTGGCTTCGCGCGGGAGACCGCCGCCGCCGCCCGCGCCGGCTGGAACGTGCTCGGCTTCCTCGACGACAACCCCGAACTGCACGGCACGACCCGCTCGGGCCTGCCGATCCTGGGCGACGTCGAGCGGGCCCGGGAGATGGACGCCGCGGTCGTGGTCTGCGTGGGCAACCCGCGCAACTTCACGGCCCGGCGCAGCATCGTCGAGCGCCTCGGCCTGCCCGAAGGGCGCTACGCCACGGTCGTGCACCCGCTCGCGTGGGTCGGCGCCGGCAGCACGGTCGGCCCCGGCACCGTGCTGCTGGCCGGCACGGTGCTCACCGCCGACGTCGCCGTCGGGTCGCATGTGGCCGTCATGCCGCAGGCCGTGCTCACCCACGACGACCGTGTCGGCGACTACTGCACCATCGCCTCCGGCGTCCGGCTCGGCGGCAGCGCTGTGCTCGACGAGGAGGCGTACGTCGGAAGCGGTGCCCTCATCCGCGAGGGCGTGAAAGTCGGCGCCCGATCCCTGGTCGGCATGGGCTCGGTCGTGCTGCGCGACGTGCCCGCCGGCGAGGTCTGGGCCGGCAACCCGGCCCGCCTGATCCGCTCAACTTCCTAGGAGCCCCTATGTCCCGGATCCCGCTCGTCGACCTCGCCGCCGCCCACGCGGAGGTGGCCGAGGAGGTCGAGGCCGGCTTCAAGCGCGTCATCGCCGACACCGCCTTCGTGGGCGGGCCCGAGGTGGCCGCGTTCGAGCAGGAGTACGCCGCCTTCTCCGGCCTGGCGCACTGCGTCGGCGTGGGCAACGGCACCGACGCCCTCGAGCTCGCCCTGCGCGCCGTCGGCGTCGGGCCGGGCAGCGAGGTGATCCTGCCGGCCAACACGTTCATCGCCACGGCCGAGGCGGTCGCGCGCTGCGGTGCGAAGGTCGTGCTGGTGGACTGCGACCCGCGGACGTACCTCATCGACGCCGACGCCGCGCTCGCGGCCGTCACCCCGGCCACCAAGGCCATCGCGCCCGTGCACCTCTACGGGCAGATGGCCGAGGTCGAGAAGCTGACCTCGGCCGGCGTGGCCGTCGTCGAGGACGCCGCCCAGTCGCAGGGCGCCACCCGCCACGGCCGCGCCGCCGGCGTCGACGGCATCGCGGCCACCAGCTTCTACCCGGGCAAGAACCTCGGCGCGTACGGTGACGCGGGCGCCGTCGTCACCTCGTCGGAAGAACTGGCCACCATCGTCCGTACGCTCGGCAGCCACGGCGGCCTGAAGAAGTACCACCACGACCTGATCGGCGTGAACAGCCGCCTCGACGGCCTCCAGGCGGTCGTGCTGCGCGCGAAGCTGGCCCGCCTGGCCGACTGGAACGACCGCCGCCGGGCCGCCGCCGCCCGCTACCACGAGCTGCTGGCCGGCCTGGACGTCGTGCTGCCGGAGACGCTCGACGGCAACGAGCACGTGTGGCACATCTACTGCGTGCGGATCCCGGGCGGGCGCCGCGACGCCGTCCTGGA
Source organism: Actinoplanes sp. CA-131856 (assembly GCF_050956135.1). GTDB lineage: Bacteria > Actinomycetota > Actinomycetes > Mycobacteriales > Micromonosporaceae > Actinoplanes. The sequence goes on from NZ_CP191849.1 coordinate 4,338,216, forward strand.
GCGCCTCAACGCGGCCGGCATCGGCGCCGGCATCCACTACCCGATCCCGGTGCACCGTACGGGCGCTTTCGCCGGACTGGGCGGATCCTTCCCGAATGCTGAGGCCGTCGCCCCCGAAATCCTCTCGCTCCCGATCTATCCGCAGATCACCCCGGAGCAGCAGAGCCGGGTGGCCGAGGCGCTGGCCACCGCCCTGCGGCAGGAATGACCCGAGAGGCGTTGGAGATCATCCGACCGGTGGAGGTCGTCCTGTCAGGACGTGCCAATAGGGTCTGCGGCAAGTAGCGGAAAAGGAATTCGAGGACACGATGGATAGAGCAAGGGCGCTTATCGCCGCCGCCACAGCCACGATGCTGGGAGCCGCGGTACTCATCGGGCTGGGCCCGTCGGCGGTCTCGGCCGCCTGCTCACCGAACGACATCGTGTGTGAGAACGCGCTCGCCGGCACCCCGTCCGACGAATGGGACATCACCGGCGCCGGCGACGACACCATCCAGGGTTTCGCCACCGACATGAGCGTCAACGCCGGTGAGACCGTCACCTTCAAGGTGCGGGCCGAGCACGCGTTCACCGTCGAGATCTTCCGGATCGGCTACTACGGTGGCGCGGGCGCCCGGCGCATCACCACGCTGCCCACCACCTATCCGGCGCAGAACCAGAACACCGCCTGTGTCGACGACGACGCCACGCAGATCTACGACTGCGGCACGTGGGCGCCGTCGGCGACCTGGCAGGTGCCGTCGGCCTCGGTCTCCGGCGTCTACTTCGCGCTGCTGACCCGCACCGACGGCGGCTCCAGCCACATCTCCTTCGTCGTGCGCAACGACGCCAGCCACTCCGACGTCCTGTTCAAGACCTCGGACGCCACCTGGCAGGCCTACAACACGTACGGCGGGGCCAGCTTCTACGGCGGACCGCAGGGACGCGCGACCAAGCTCAGCTACAACCGCCCCTTCGCTACCCGGGGCGCGTTCGACGGCCGCGACTTCCTGTTCAGCAACGAATACCCGATGATCCGCTTCCTCGAGCGCAACGGGTACGACGTCACGTACACCACCGACGTCGACGCCGACCGGCGCGGCGCGCTCATCGCCAACCACAAGGTGTTCCTGTCCGTCGGCCACGACGAGTACTGGTCGGGCCCGCAGCGCACCTTCGTCGAGGCGGCCCGCGACTCCGGCACCAACCTGGCCTTCTTCAGCGGTAACGAGGTCTACTGGAAGACCCGCTGGGAGACGAGCAAGGACGGCTCGAACACCGCGTACCGGACCCTGGTCTGCTACAAGGAGACCTGGGACAACCGCAAGAGCGACCCCACCGAGGAGTGGACCGGCACCTGGCGCGACCCGCGCTGGAGCCCGCCGTCCAACGGCGGCGTGCCGGAGAACTCGCTGACCGGCACCATGTTCATGGCCAACAGCGACGACATCACCATGGAGGTGCCGGCGGCCAAGGGCAAGAACCGCTTCTGGCGCGGCACCGAGGTGGCCAACCAGACCTCCGGGGTCAAGCAGCTGGCCAAGCACACCATCGGCTACGAGTCGGACGAGGACATCGACAACGGCTTCCGCCCGGCCGGCCTCATCCGGCTGTCCGAGACCACCGGCCCGACCCCCGAATATCTGCGCGACTTCGGCCAGGTCGTCACGCCGGGCACCACCACGCACCACATGACCCTCTACAAGGCGGCCAGCGGCGCCCTGGTCTTCGGCGCCGGCACCGTCCAGTACGCCTGGGGCCTCGACGACCACCACGACAGCGAGTGGGACATCGAGCCGGTCGACAAGAACATGCAGCAGGCGGTCATCAACCTGTTCGCCGACATGAAGGTGCAGCCGGCCACCCGGATGAGCAACCTGCTGGCGGCCAGCGCCTCGACCGACACCACGGCGCCCACCGCCGTCATCACCTCGCCGGCCGCCGGCGCCACCGTGGCCAACGGCTCCCAGGTGACCGTCTCCGGCACGGCCTCCGACACCGGCGGCGGCGTGGTGGCCGCGGTCGAGGTCTCGCTCGACAACGGCACCACCTGGCACCCGGCCAACGGCACCACGGCCTGGTCGTACACGGGCTACGTGACCGGCGACGGCGTCGCCACCGTCAAGGTGCGCGCGGCCGACGACAGCGCCAACCTGAACGCCAACCCGACCACCCGCGCGGTCAACCTCACCGGCTCGACCTCGCTGTTCGGCAACAAGGTGCCCGGCACGCCGGCCTCGACCGACACCGGCGCCACCGAGGTGGGCATCAAGATCACGCCGCAGACCGACGGCTTCATCAAGGCGGTCCGCTTCTACAAGGGAGCCGGCAACACCGGCACCCACACCGGCAGCCTCTGGACCGAGGACGGTGACCTGCTCTCCAGCGGCACCTTCGAGAACGAGACGGCCACCGGCTGGCAGACCCTCACGCTCTCGCCGGCGGTCCCGGTGGTGGCCGGGTCGACGTACGTGGCCTCCTACACCGCGCCGAACGGGCGCTACGCGGCCGACTCGTGGGCCTTCGCCTACCGTGCCCTGAACGCGGCGCCGCTGACCAGCCCGCGCAGCCAGGACTCGGGCGGCAACGGCGTCTTCGGCGACCCGGGTGAGTTCCCGGTCCGGTCCTACGCGGCCACCAACTACTACGTCGACGTGCTGTTCGACTCGTCGAGCCTGACCGCGCCGACCGTGCTGACCGTGACTCCGACGCCGGACGCGCTCTACACGCCGGTCTCGGCTCAGCCGGCGGCCACCTTCAGCAAGCCGGTGAACGCCGCGGCGATCACCTTCACGCTGGTCAACGACGCCGGCGCCAACGTCGCCGGCACCATCGACTACGACGGCCCGACGCGCACGGCCCGGTTCGTCCCGGCCGCCGCGCTGACCGCGGGGGAGACCTTCACGGCCCGGGTCGCCGCGTCCGACACCAACGGCAACGCGATGGCGCAGCCCAAGGTCTGGAAGTTCACCACCGACCCGGCCCAGACGACCGTGAACAGCCTGTTCCCGGCCGGCGCGACGCCGGACACGGCGGCCGTCAAGGACTCGCGGGGCACCACGCTCGGCGTGAAGTTCACCCCGTCCGCCGACGGCACGGTCATCGGCATCCGGTTCTACAAGGGCACGGGCAACGGCGGCACGCACGTCGGCAGCCTGTGGTCGGCGGCCGGCAGCCGGCTGCGCCAGGCCACCTTCGTCAACGACTCGGCCACCGGCTGGCAGAGCGTGTACTTCGACGAGCCGTACAAGGTCGACGCCGGCACCACCTACGTCGCCTCGTACTACGCCCCGCGCGGCAACTACGCCGCCACCAGCGGCTACTTCAACAGCCAGCGCGTCAACGGCCCGCTGACCGGTGTCGGCGGCAACAACGGCCTCTACACGTACGGCGCCGACGTCTTCCCGACGAGCTCGTACGGCAACACGAACTACTGGGTCGACCCGATGTTCGTGGCCGCGCCGGAGGAGCCGCAGCCGCCGCAGCCGACCGTCCCGCAGGGCGCGGTCACCGTCTGGCCCAGCACGGCCACGCCGGCCAACGCGAGCTGGAACGACTCGGCCTCCATCTCGGTCGGCGTCCAGTTCACGACCGACGTCGCGGGCGTGGTCAACGGCATCCGCTACTACCGCGGCGCCGGCAACAACGGCACGCACACCGGCACGCTGTGGAACGCCGCGGGCGACCCGCTGGTCACCGGCACCTTCGTGAGCGAGACGGCGACCGGCTGGCAGACGATGCTCTTCTCCCAGCCGTACGCCATCACGCCCGGCAACGTCTACACGGTGTCGTACGCGACCACGACCGGCCACTACGCGGTGACCTCGGGCGGCCTGGCCTCGGCCACGCACAACGCGCCGCTGCACGTGCCGGCCACCGGCGGTGTCTTCAAGTACGGATCGGGCTTCCCGGCCACCCGGTCGAGCCACAACTTCTGGGTCGACCCGGTCTTCACGCCCAACAGCTGAGCTCTCGATGAACGGAAGATGAGAATGCGGTAGAAGAAGACGACGGGTGTCAGTTGTCCGATCCAAACTGGACCCGAAGTACGGATGGCCTGGCGCCGTCGGAGGACGTTAGTGTCATCCCGGCGTCAGCGGAATGTGCGACATGCCGGTGCACCGGGGGGTGTGACCGGCCGAGGGGAACGGCATGGATTTCTGGGACCTTACCAAGCTCATGATTCGCCGCTGGTATGTCTCGGTTACGCTCTTGCTGGTCACGATAGCCGCGACGGGCTACGCCGCGACCGAGATCAAGCCGGACTACGCGATCACCTCGTATGTCCAACTGATCCCGCCGACGGTGGCCTCCGACCCGAACAAGGTCATTTCGGTGCAGAACCCGTGGCTCGCGCTCGGGCTGTCGTCGCTGAGCAACGCCGCCACCGTGGCCACGCAGGACCAGACCTTCCTCGACGCGCTGAAGAAGAAGGACGAGACGGCGAGCTTCGAGATCACCATCTCGGACAAGAACCCGGTGGCGATCATCGCGGTCGTCGCGCCCACCCTCGAGGAGGCGCAGTCGGCCACCACCGAGGTCACCACGCAGTACGAGAAGTCGGTCGACTCGCTGCAGAAGCAGTACAACGTCAAGAAAGCCGACATGATCACGGCCTACCGGCTCGACAAGGGTGAGAACCTCAAGCGCCCGGGCGGCAAGGTCAAGCGGGCCGTGGTGGTCATCTTCGCCATCGGCATCCTGCTCACCGGCGGCATCACGATCCTCGTCGACACGCTCCTGCGGCGCCGCAAGCGCCGCAAGGGCGGCGACGCCGACGTCACGCCCGAGATGCCGCCGGGCTCGGCCGCGATCCCGCTGAACGGCACCTTCCCGTCCGTTCCGCAGATCAACCGGCCCAGTGTCAACGGCGACGCCGACAAGACCAAACCCCTCGGCCAGTACGCCCGTGGCGGCGCCCAGCAGCAGAACGGCCGCGACCCCGGTGCTGAGACCATCGTGATCCCGTCCATGCCGCGGGCCCGTCAAGGCGGTGAGCGGGGCAACGATCGCGGCAGGCGCACTTGAGCGCCCCGCCGATCTCGGCGAGAGACCTAGAACCGGCGCTGTTCGCCGACCAGATGTACGCGACCCGCCGCCGGCTGGTCGTGCTGGACGCGGCGTTCGGTCTGGCCTTCGTCCTCGGCTGGCTCACCCTCATCCCGTCCCGGCTGATCATCCCGGGCACCACGGCCGACGTCGGCCGGCCCGGTACGGTCCTGTGCGTCCTGCTGTTCTGCTGGTGGCTCGCCACGCGTCTCAGCCCCGAGCTGGTGATGCCCGGGCCCCAGCCGATCCGCTGGGCGGCGCTGTTCTTCTTCCTGTCACTGCTGATCTCGTACGTCATCGCCTTCGCCCGGGGTCTGACCCCGCTGGAGGCGAACGCGGCCGACCGGTCACTGCTGGCCGGTGGCGCGGCGTTCCTCGGGGTCATACTCGTGGCGGCCGACGGCATCTCCAACTGGAGCCGGCTGCGCTTCCTGCTCCAGGTCTTCATCTGGTGCTGCGTCTACATGTCGGTCATCGGCCTCCTGCAGCGGGTGCTGCCGGTCAACATCGTCGAATACATGCAGGTGCCCGGCCTGACCAACCTCGGCGTGCCCGGATTCCAGGTGCGCGGCAGCGGTTTACGGGTGCCGTCGACGACCACCCACTATCTGGAGCTGGCGGCCGCCCTGTCGCTGGCCGTCCCGATCGCCATCCACTTCGCCAAGTTCTCGGCGAAGCAGATCGTCCGTGGTCTGTACGGGGCGGCGGCGTTCCTGATCGTGGCCGGCATCCTGGTCACCATCAGCCGTACGGGAATCATCTCGATCTTCATCGCCCTGCTGATCCTGATGCCGCTCTGGACGTGGCGCACCCGCTACAACATCATCGCGATGGGCATCACGGCGGTCGTGGCCATCTCGGCCATCCAGCCGTCGACGGTCCGCACCATCTACGACATCTTCGCCGGAGCGAGCGAGGACTCGAGCATCCAGGTGCGCACCGAGCGTTATGCGATGGTCGGCACGTACTTCAGCCAGCGCCCGTGGTTCGGCCGCGGATCCGGCACGTGGGAATGGCCCATGTACCAGTTCCTGGACAACCAGTGGATGCGCACCGCCCTGGAGAACGGCATCGTGGGCATCGTCGTCCTGGCCGGCCTGCACCTGACCGCCATCACGGTCGCGGCCATCGCCATGCGCCGGGCCGAGACCAGCGAGCAGAAGCACCTGTGCCTGGTGCTCATCTCCACCCAGGTGATGGCCCTGTTCATCACGTACACGTTCGACTGCCTCACCTACACGACGTACTCGCTCTCGCTCGGCATGACGGTCGGCCTCTGCGGCGCGGTGTGGCGCCTCACCCACCCGTCCCGGGAGATCCGGACCTCGGCTCCGCGCTGGTCCCGGGTGTGAAAGGAACAAATCGGTGGAAGAGCCGCTCGGCAAACTAGTCAAGCGGGGCCTGGGCTGGAGCTTCGTCAGCAGCCTGGCCACCCGCGCCGGCACGGTCCTCAGCGGCATCATCCTGGCCCGGCTGCTCTCGCCCGCGGACTACGGCCAGTTCACGGTCGCCCTGGTCGTCCTCATGATCCTGGTCAACATCAACGACCTCGGCATCGAGCCGACACTGGTCCGCTGGGCCGGCAAGATCGAGAAGATCGCGCCGACCGCGACCACCCTGATCTTCGGCGCCAGCTGCCTGGTCGCGGCGGCCGCGTTCTTCGGGGCGCCGGGCATCGCGTCGGCCCTGAACGCGCCCGAGGCGGCGGGCATCGTCCGCCTGCTGGCCGTCTCGGTCGTCATCAACGGCCTGTTCGCGGTGCCGTCGGCCATGCTGACCCGCAACTTCATGCAGGGCCGCCGGGCCACGGCCGACCTCACCGGCATGATCGTCACCCTGGGCCTGTCCGTGGTGCTGGCGTCGCTCGGCTTCGGCGCGTGGAGCCTGGCCTGGGGCCGCTTCGTCGGCAACCTGGTCAACGGCGTCCTGCTGCTGGTCTTCACCCCGCAGCGCTTCCGCCCCGGCTGGGACCGCGAGGCGGCGGGCCACGTCCTGCGCGGCGGCCTGCCCATCGCGGGAACGCTGCTGCTGGCGGTGGGCCTGATGAACCTCGACTACATCGTGGTCGGCCGTCTGATGAGCCCGGAGGCCCTGGGCCTCTACCTGATGGCCTTCAACCTGTCGAGCTGGCCGGTCAGCATCCTGTCGGTGGCGGTGGCCCGGGTGTCGGTGCCGGCGTTCGCCCGCTTGCAGGACAACCTGCCGGCGCTGAGATCGGCCTTCAGCCGGTCATTGACCCTGATGCTGATACCGACGTCGCTGGTCGTGGCGGGCTTGGCGGTGTACGCCCTGCCGGCCACCCGCGTCGTCTACGGCTCCGAGTGGTCGGGCGCGGCGGCGGCCCTGACCTTCCTGGCCGTCCTGGGCGGCTTGCGGGTGGCAATGCAGCTGGCGGCCGACCTGCTGACAGCGGTGGGCAAGGCCAGGCTGAACATGTACATCCAGGCGGCGTGGATTGTGGCGCTGCTCCCGGCCCTGATCATTGGCGTGTCACACGGCGGCATCCGGGGAGCGGGCATAGCGCACCTGATCGTCGCCTTGGCGGTGGCGATCCCGCTGCACCTGGCGGCGGTGGCGACGGTGCCGATCCCATGGTGGGATTCGATCCGCGCGTGCATCCGCCCGGTCCTGGCCGGCGCGGCGGCAGCGCTGGTCGGCATCGGCGTCCAGCGCCTGGTCGACGGCGACCTGCTGACGCTCTTGCTGGGTGCCGTCCTCAGCACGGCGGCCTTCGCCGCTGTGGCCTGGCCGGCGCTGCGGTTGATCCGCACGCCGGCGCCGGCCGAGGAGCCGGTGGAGGCGTCGGCGGTCGTCACGGCTCGGTGAGCCAGATCCTCGTACGCTGAGACGCTGGAGGGCCGGTCCGGCCAGGTTCAGGTCGTTCGCTGCCGCGCGGGGGTGCGGGTGGGGAGACGGCTGTGTTTGTCCGGCTACGATCCGTCAATGAGTGCGAAGGATCCGCCGCTCCAATCGGCCGTGCCGGTGCCCGGGCTCGCACCCCTCGAACTGGCGCAGGACCTGATGGCTCGGATCGAGACGGCAAACACCTACGCCCGGACGCGGAAGAAGCGCTTCAAGCGAAGCTCGACTGTGGTCCGGCTGACGACGTTGACGTTGCTCGTCGCCTCCACGATCATCCTGGGTCTCCAGGATCTGGACTTCTGGGCCGGGCTCGGATTCTCACTCGTCGCCGTCGTGACGGTGATCAACACCTTGGAGCCGTTCTTCGCCTGGCGTTCCCGGTGGGTGTTGATGGAGGAGACACAGTACGAGTTCTATCGGCTGCGCGATGAAGTCAGCTACTACATCGCCGCGACCCAGCCGGCGGACCTCGATCCGGCCCGGATCCGGGCTTTGTTCGACGAGTACCAGGCCATCTGGGATCGGCTCGGCAAACGCTGGCTGGAATTCCGCCAATCACCCGTGGCGGGTCAATAGGAGCATGGGCAGGTCTGCGGCCTCGGGGCTCATCGCGATTCTGGTGGACGGCCGGCGCGGGCCAGGAGGGAGAAGGCGTTGGGGAGGCGGCCGCGGAACGCGGCGGCGTCCACGTCACCCATACGCCAGAACGGTTCGGGATATTCGGCCAGGTGGCGGATTTCCAGGCCGGCGTCGACCACGGCGGTGACTGTGCGGCCCAGGGTGTGCTGCCACATGACGGCGCCGTGGGCGGGGAAGCTGGAGTCGTCACAGACGAACGAGCGACCGAAGTAGTCGCGGTCGGGGCGGATGCGCGGCTCGTCGAGGTCCCAGGTCCAGAGCTCGGTGGCGGGGTGGCCCTCGTAGACGAAGAGGTGACCGCCGGGGCGGACGAGCCGGGCCATCTCGGTGGCCCAGGCATCGATGTCGGGCATCCAGATGAGGGCGCCCTTGCCGGTGTAGACGAGGTCGGCGCAGCCGTCGCGCAGGGGAACGCCGGGAACTGCGGCCGTGACGTAGCGGCATTCGGCGCCGAGCCGATCGGCGCGGGCCTGCGCGGCTTCCACAGCGATCCGGCTGTAGTCAACTCCGATCACGGCGCGGGCGCCGGCCCGGACGAGCGCTAGGTCGTCCTCGCCGTTGCCGCTCTGCGGGTGCACCACAAGGGGGCGGGCCGCCAGGATGTCGGCCAGCAACTCGTACTCGTCAGCGGTCAGCGTGTCGTCGGACGGCAGCCCACCGAAGGCCTGGATCTGGCCCCGGTAGGCCTCCTCCCAGGCGCCACGGTTGGCAAGCGACGTCGGATCCATGACGTCAAGCGTCTCGGCCACCGGGTACGTCGGTCAACCGCATTTGCCCGGTCGCGTGCCGTCGATGGCTGCGAGAAATCCGGCCCTCCACGAGGCCGTACTGGCAGCGGCCTCCACCCGGCGGCTTCCGGTTCCAGGCGCGCGCCTCCGAACTCGGCCACCCGCCGCGCCTTGAAGCGCCTCGTTGGTCAGGCTCGCCACGGTCGACGCGGCACTGTCGGTGAAGCGGGGGGAGACAAGCCGAGGCGACAAAAAGACAAGGGTGCTTGATGTTTTGTCGGGGTTGTTTGACTGATGCCGGTCGTGGGCGCGGTGTGATGGAGGCGGGCCCGGCCGAGCCCCGCAGCACAACGGATACGGCGGCGTGGGAGCAGACGGTACGACCACTCGACGGTCGCCGACACGGCGGTGCCCCGACTGCCCGACCCGGCGAGGGGCGGCGGGCACACCCTCAGCGGGACGGGAGCAGGTCCCGGGCGGCGCCGGCCGTGCGGACGGCGGCTGTTCTCAGGCCGTCGGTGGCTCGGGATCGCATGGGGGAGCGGTCGGCGACGGTCTCGTGGCAGAGCTCGTCGAGCTTGGCCGTTACGGCTTCCAGGGAATAGTTCTGGAGGATGAAGTTCCGGGAGAAGTCGCCCAGCGATGGGGCGGGGTCGGTGGCCAGTTCGCGGATCTCGGCGATCAGGCCCCTGTTGCCCTCGTCGCCGTCGCCCAGGCCGTACATGCCGGTGTAGAGGAAGCGGTCGGCCGTGGACGGGGTGAAGGCCGCGGCGAAGCCCTTTTCGCCCACTACGACTGTGGGCTTGGCGAAGGACAGGGCTCGCAGGGACGAGCCGCCCATGCCCACCACCACGTCGGCGGCGGCGTAGGCCGGGCGGGGGTCGGACATCGCACCCACCAGGAGGACGGCGGGGCGGCCGAGGGACTCGTTCACCGCGGCGGCCTGGGTCTCGATGGCGGGGCGGGCGGTGCCGTCGCCGACGATGACCAGGCGGAGGCGGGGGAGCTCGGCGCCCAGCGTAATCATGGCGTCGACGGTGCGGCGCAGGCTCTCCAGTTTCAGGTGTTCGACCAGGCGGGAGACGGTCACCACGAGGATGTCGTCGGGGTCGAGGCCGTGGGTGGCGCGGAACTCCTTGCCCAGGGCGGGATCCGGGGCGTTCAGGTGGACGTCCACCGGGGGGAGCAGCAGGCCCAGGCGGTCGCGGCCGGCGGCTCGGGCCTGGTCGAGGAGCTCGTAGGTGCCGAAGGTGGTGCGGACGGCCCGCGGGATCAGGCGGGGGACGGCCATCGACATGACCGTGGCCAGCAGGGGGAGGCCGGTAGGCAGGTGGACGCCGTAGAAGGCGTCAAGGGTCTGCGTCCAGTCCCAGGCGTGGATCAGGTCGGGCTTCTCGTCGCGGACGGCCGCGCGCAGGGCGCGCATCCGGGCCGGGGAAGGGTGGGCGCCGGGCTCGGGGGCGGGAAGGAAGCGCAGGCCCTTTTCCGAAGCGAGGGACACCATCGGGCCGGGGGTGGCGAACAGGACCGGGTCGTAGCCGTGGTTGTCGCGCAAGGAAGCGGCCAGCTCGATGGCGTTGACCTGGGTGCCGCCGACCTCGAGACGGTGGGCGTAGACGAGGATCTTCACGAGGCGTCCAGGTGGAGGAGGTCGGCCAGTTGGGCGGCGCGGCGGTCCCAGCTGTGCTTCTGGGCGAAGGCGCGGCGGGCGCCGGCCAGCGGAGCGGTGCGGGGCACGGCCAGCTCGGCCTGCACGGCGGCGGCGAAGGAAGCTGGGGACGAGGCCAGGGTGACCAGGTCGGTGTCGAGCCAGGTGACCGCGGGCAGGGGCGTGGCCACGCCGCCGCGGCCGGCGGCCAGGTATTCCAGGGTTTTCAGCGGGAAGCTGGCCCGGTTGAACTCGTTGTCGGCGTACGGGGTGAGGCCGACGTCGATCAGGCGCAGGTACGACGGCATGTCGGTGTGCGGCTTGGGGCCGGTCCAGCAGACGTTGGCGCGCTGAGCGAGCGCGGTGAAGCGGTCGGCCTGATATCCGGGGGCGACCGGGCCGACGATGAGCAGGGAGACGCCGGTGTCGGCCACGGCTTCGAGCAGGGACAGGTCGATGCGGTCGTTGACGTGGCCCAGCAAGCCCGCGATGGGGCCGGAAAGGGGGACGTCGGTGGGGAGCGGGGCCTCGTCGACCGAGGCGTACAGGTCGGGGCGGCAGCCGTTGGGCACGAACTCGGCCGGGAAGCCGTCGCCCGCGTACCTCTTCTGCAGTGACTCCGAGACCACCGCGACCGCGTCGGCCCGGCGCAGCGAGCGCGCCTCCTCGCGGAGCAGGCGCTCGCGGGGCAGGCCCAGCATGCCGGCGCCGGCCACGAGGTCGTCGGTGGCGTAGAAGACGCGGCGCCGCGCGGGCATGTCGAAGCCGGGGTCCTCGACGCGGGAGGAGACCACGGCGGCGAGCGGAGCCGGTGAAGGATAGAGCTGGTCGACCGCCTTGACAACAGCTCGCCGGACCATCGGAGGCACCAGGCGGTGCAGGCCGGGGCGGCTGTGGCCGGGCACGACCGGGGTGACCAGGTGGGCCAGGCGCGGGTTGAGGACGCGCAGGCGCGGGCCGTCCATCAGGCTGCCTAGTTCCGGCCGCTTGAGGGCGGTCAGGGCCGAGACCGGTGGTTCCACGAAGAGGACCGGGTTGAAGCGGCTCAGGGCCGACGCCATGTTGCGGTCGTGGCCGGGTGGGCCGTCCCAGCGGCTGCCGGAGAAGTAGACGATGAGGTCGCCGCGGCTGCCCTCGAGCGTGGATGTGGTCACGGAAACCGCCTCATGACAGGGACACGGGACTCTTGGTGTCGGCGAAGACGTTGCCGGTGAAGGTGTTGCCGGGGCCGTTCGCGTCGAAGTGCGCGATCGGGCCCCACTGGCCGACCTTCGGGAAGACGTCCTTGCCGAACGTGTTGTTCTCGATCCGGATGTTGCTGGACTGCCCGTGGTCGCCCTCGCCGCCGTACACCGTGTAGCCGCCGCCGGCCAGGTAGTTGTCGACGATCAGGGCGTTGCGGGCCACGCCGAAGTCCTGGAACAGCGCGATGGCCGAGGTCTGCGTCTCGTCGTTGATGATCGTGTTGTGGCGGATGGTCAGGGAGGCGCCGGACGGCGGGCCCTCGGTCGACTGGATCATGTCGACGTGGTCGCCGTCGTAGACCTGCGGGGAGTGCAGGTAGTTGTCCTCGATGAGGCCGCGGTTGGTGGCGATGCCGTCGGCGATGCGCGAGATCTCGGTGCGCTTGACCGTGATGTGGCCGCCGATGTTGTAGATGCCCTGATGCATGCTCGTGCTGCCGTTGCCGCGGATCTCGCTGTCCATCACCACGAGGTTGCTCGCGCCGGCGGTCTGCACGATGCCCCAGTCGGCCTTGGCGCTGTTCGTCACCCGCGTGTTCGAGATGACGACGTTGCTGGCCTGGACCGTGATGACGCCGGTGACGTCGAGCGCGTTGAGGACCGTGCCGTTCTTCGTCACGGTGATGTCGCCGCGCGCCTTCAGCTTCACGCCGGGCCGGACGCCGGTGTTGGAGGCGTTGGGAAACGACGTGGGGCGGGCGGCGGCGGGCGGCGCCGCCGGCTTCGCCGACGTCGTCTTGGGCGCGGGCTTGGTGCTTTCGGCGGCGCTCGACGGTGGTACGGAGTTGCTGGGTGACGGGGGCACGGAACTGGGCACGGCCGACGGCGGCGGTGACGGCGCCGTGGCCGGGGTGGTCACCGGGCCCACGGCCGACGGCGACTGCCCGCCGACGATGGCGCCGGTGGTCCGGGGCGGCTCAGGCCGGGTGCCGATCACGACGAGCGCGGTCACCACCGCCACGGCGAGGGCGCCGGCCAGGATGATCAGGCCCCGCTTCGGCTCGCGGAGGTGACTGCCAGGGTCGGTGGTCATCGTGCTCCCTCATCGATGCGGTACGCGTCCTGCGGAACGATAGCCTCGGACGGTGATCAAATGGGGTACTCAATGTGTCACTCATCCGCGGATCACCGCCGGGGACCAGGCGTCCTGCACCAGTACGCGAGGCTTGCCCGATCCGTCCGCCGGCACGGCCCACACGTCGCTGGTGGCCGCGCCGCTGTCGGTGGTGCGCGGCAGGCCGTAGAGGACAGTGCTGTCGTCGAGCCACTCGGCCTGGTCGTCGACGCTGTGCGTCTCGGCCAGCACGGTCTCCTTGCCGGTCCGCAGGTCGTAGACGGCCAGCCGCCATTCGCCGTTCGGCAGGTCGCCGTGCTTCTTGAAGGCGATCCGGGTGCGGTCGGGGGAGAGCGAGGGGCATTCCACGTCCGTACGGATCGCATCGAGCCTCTGCCCGGAGAGGCTCCCCTTGACGAGCCACGTCTTTCCGCCCGAGGCGGCGGTCGCGTAGAAGGTGTCGTCGTCGGCGAACGTCACGCCCCACAAGTTGCGGTCGGCCGCCGTGATGCGCTTGCCGTCGACGTACAACTTGAAGGTCTCGAGGTCGGCTGAGCCCTTGCCGCCGATGCGGGTGACCAGCGTGCGGGTCGAGAACTGGCCGACGGTGGCGTAGGAGTCGCCGTAGACGAACGTGGTGGTGACGGCGAGCGCGCCGTCGCGGGAGAGCCTGACCCGGCTCGGCAGCCCGGTCAGCGGCAGGTCGCCGGTGGCCTTCCAGTCGTCGCCGAGGACCTGCGCCTTGTACGTGTTCGTGATGCCGCGCCGGGCCGACAGGCAGACCGTGCGGTCGGCGGCCGAGTAGGCCCGCTCGCAGGACACGTCGGTCAGCGCCCGCGGTCCGCCCGGATCGCTCAGCGGCACCACCGCCAACTTGCCGTAACCGTTGCCCAGCGCGGTGTTGCGGAACAGCAGATGCGGGCCGGCCATGGCCGTGGAGAGGTCGGAGACCGGCACGGCCGGGGCCGCCTCGGCCTCCGACGCCTGCTCGCGCTGGACCCGCAGCACATAGACGCCGGCGGCCACCAGCGACAGCACGACGATGGTGGCCAGCACGGCCACGCGGACGCGGGTGGTCACGAGCGCGCCTCGGAGGGTCGCAGGAGCAGCCAGGCGGCGGGCAGGGCGGCGGCCAGCAGACCGCCGACGATCAGCAGCGCGTTGCCGCGCCCGACGAGCACCCACAGGCTGCCGAAGGCGAGCGCGGAGACGAACCGGGAGAGCGCGACGACGGTCTGCGCGGCCGCGATGCCGCTGCCCCGCGTCTCCTCGCTGACCAGCCGGCTGACCAGCGCCGGCAGCACGCCGTCGGTGGCCGCGTAGTACGTGCCGAGCAGCAGCAGCACCAGCACCGTGGTGGCGATGCCGCCGAACTGGCCGCCGGCCGCGAAATAGGCCGCGAGCAGGGCCACGTGGCCACCGACGAAGACGCGGGCCCGGCCGACGCGGTCGGCCAGGCGGCCCAGCGGCAGCGCGAACGCCAGATAGGCGACGTTCGTGCCGACGTAGAGAAGCGGGAACAGACTGGCCGTCAGGTCGTCGCGCTGCTGGATGGAGAGGTAGAGGAAGCCGTCGCCGACCGTGAGCACGCCGAGGATGGCGGTGGCGATCAGCGGCTTGCGCAGGCCCTTGCCGGCCAGCTCGCGGAAGACCACGCGCAGCCCGGTGCGGGCCGTGGCGGCGTGGGTGCGCATGTTCGGCACGAACAGCAGCAGGACGGCCAGGCCGACGATCGCGAAGGCGAACGACACCACGAAGACCGAGTCGTAACTGCCCGGAACCATGGCGAGAAGGGCGAAAGCCACCAGGGGGCCGAGCACCGCGCCGATGGTGTCGAGCGTGCGGTGCACGCCGAAGGCCCGGCCGAGCTGGGCCGGGTCGCTCGAGGCGGCGATGAGCGCGTCGCGGGGCGCCGTGCGCAGGCCCTTGCCGAGCCGGTCGGCCGAGATGACCGAGACGATGGTGGCGAAGCCGTGCGCCGGGAGCAGGGCGATGCGGCTCAGGGCGGAGACGCCGTAGCCGAGCACGGCGATCCATTTGGGGTGGCCGTTGCGGTCGGCCGCGTAGCCGCCGCCGATCCGGACGACCGCGCTCACGCCCTGGTAGAGGCCGTCGACGAAGCCGTACGCCAGGTAGCCGAGGCCGACCTGGGTGGTCAGGTAGAGCGGCAGAACCGCGGCGACCATCTCCGAGGAGACGTCGGTGAACATGCTGACCACGCCGAGGAGCACCACGGTCGTCGCCACCCGTCCGGCGGTGCGGCCCGGCTGGGCTGCCGGCCGGTCGCGTACCGAGACGTACACGTATTGCCCTGCCTTTCCTGGTGTTACCTGATTGCTCCACCACCCTTTCGCATAACCCCCGGTGCGCGGCAGTCGGCCGTCCGGTCGAGGCTGAATATCCGACGGTCCGTCCACGGTGACCGTCCGGCGTGTCCTTGGGCGGGCATCCGACAGAGGGTGGTGCCGATCGGCGGCCACCGGAATACTGCCAGCGTGATCAGCGTGGTTGTCCCGGCGCACAACGAGGCGCCCGTCATCGGCCGGCTGTTGCGGTCGCTCGTGTCCGGCGCGCGGCCGGGCGAGATGCAGGTCGTGGTGGTGCCCAACGGGTGCACCGACGACACCGCGGCGGTGGCCGGTTCCTTCGGCCCGCCCGTCGAGGTGGTCGACCTCCGGCAGCCCGGCAAATACGCGGCGATGCGGGCCGGTGACGAGCGGGCCACCGGCAGTGAGGTCGTCTATCTCGACGCCGACGTGGAGATGGGCGCCGAGGACATCCGCCGGCTGGCCGAGGCCCTGCGCGAGCCGGGCGTGCTGGCGGTCGCGCCCGAGCGGGTCGTCCCAACCGGGAAGTCGTCGCTGCCGGTGCGGTGGTACTACGACGTCTGGCAGCAGCTCCCGGTGGTGCGCGAGGGCCTGTTCGGCCGGGGCGTCATCGCGGTGACCGGCGAGGCCCGCGAGCGGCTGCGGGCCGTGCCCGACGTGATGGGCGACGACCTGGCCGCCTCGGTCGCGTTCGCGCCGTCCGAGCGCCGCATCGTCGCCGGTTCCCGGGTGGTCGTGCACCCGCCGCGCACCCTGGGCGACCTGATCCGCCGGCGGGTCCGGTCGGTCACCGCGACCACGCAGCTCCAGCAGGCCCTGCCGGACGCCGTGGACGAGGCCCGCACCACCAAGGCCGACCTGATCGGGATCGTCCGGGCGAATCCCTTGGCCGCGCCCAAACTGGGTGTCTTCCTGGCCGTCACCCTCATCACCCGGCGCCGGGCCAAGCGGGCCGTGCGCGCGGGTGACTTCACGACCTGGCTCCGAGACGAAAGCAGCAGGACAGCATGAGAGTCGCCGTAGTCGTAGTCACCTACAACAGCGCCGCGGTGCTGCCCGGGCTGCTGCGCTCGCTGGACGAGGGCCTGAGCGGTCTCGACTGGGGCCTCTACGTGGCCGACAACAACTCGGCCGACGACAGCGTCTCCGTCGCCCGTGAGCTCGTCCCGAGTTGCCACATCGAGCAGACGGGACGCAACGCGGGTTATGCGGCCGCCTTCAACGCCGCGTTGCGCGTCGCCGATCCGTACGACGCCGTCCTGCTCCTCAATCCGGACGTGCGGCTGACGCCGGGTTCGGTGGCCAAGCTGGCGGCCCGCCTGGAGAAGAAGAACGTCGGCATCGCGGTGCCGCGCATCCTCGGCGAGGACGGCCACGTGGCGTTCTCGCTGCGCCGCGAGCCGACCGTGCGCCGCGCCCTGGGCGAGGCCGTGCTGGGCCAGCGGGCCGGCCGGTTCCCGGCGCTGGGCGAGACGGTGCTCGACCGCGAGGCGTACTTCACCGACGGCACGGCCGACTGGGCGACCGGCGCCGTGATGCTGATGTCGCGCGCCTGCCTCGAGGCGTGCGGGCCGTGGGAGGAGCGGTTCTTCCTCTATTCCGAGGAAACGGAATTCGCCCTGCGCGCCCGGGATCGTGGTTTCGTGACCGAGTTGGTGGCCGATGCCGAGGTTGTCCATATCGGAGGCGAGTCGCGGGTGTCGCCGGCTTTGTGGAGCCTGCTGACCGTCAACCGGGTCAGGCTCTACCGAATGCGGCATTCCGCGCCGGCGGCCGCGCTCTACTGGTCGGCCGTCTTCCTCCGCGAGGCGTCCCGAGCTGCGCTGGGTCACCAGCGGAGCCGCCGGGCCGTGACCGCGCTGGTCCGGCCGGCCACGCTACCCTTCCCACCTTCGCATTGAACAAGAAACAGCTGAGAAACGTCTGACTCTTAGCGTTCCGCACGTAATTTCTTTCACTCCTTTCTGGGGAGAAATGCGTGCACGGAACACTTAGGCGCGTTTTCGGTATCGCTCTGCCGGTTGTCGTCTCGCTCGTGGGCATCGCCGCCCCGGCCACGGCAACCACCACCAAGCCGGCCTCCCTGCCCGACCCGACGGCCCGCGGGCCGTACGGACACCAGGTCATCCAGGAGGCCAAGTTCGGCCTCGCCACCATTCAGGAGCCGAACTCCGACGGCGCGGCGCCCACGGCGGGAACGTCGCAGGCGCCCATGGACGTCGAGATCCGCGGCCAGCTCTACATGCCCGACTGGAAGAAGCGGACGCAGCCGTCGCCGCTGATCGTGCTGGTGCACGGCAACCACGGCTCCTGCGACTCCGGTCAGGACTCCACCACGGCGACGTGCGCGCAGTACAAGCACAACGAGAGCGGCTACGCCTATCTGGCCGAGAACCTGGCGACCTGGGGCTACACCACGTTCTCCATCTCGCAGGACCAGCTGATGATGCGGCAGGACAACGCCAAGGGCAAAGGCATGCACAACCGCCGCATGCTCCTGTCGGCCGCCCTCGACGCCATCACCGCCGCCAACAAGGCCAAGGGCCTGCCGGTCGACGAGCACACCACCGTCGGCAAAGCACTGGCCGGCCACCTCGACATGACCCGCATCGGCCTGATGGGCCACTCGCGCGGCGGCGACGCGGTCACCAACTTCCTCGACTACAACCGCATCCGCACGGACGGGCCGCGCTACCCGATCAACGGCGTCATCTCGCTCGCGCCGACCGATTACGAGCGCAAGGCGCCGTACGGCATGCCGTTCATGACGATCCTGCCGATGTGCGACGGCGACGTCTCCAACCTGATGGGCGCCCGGGAGTTCGAGCGCTCCCAGTACGTCAGCCCCGGCGATCCGTTCCCGCGGATCCAGGTGGAGCACCTCGGCGCCATCCACAACTGGTACAACTCGGTCTGGTACGCCGACGGCGGCGCCGACGGGCAGGCCAACAACGACGCCGCCTGCGGCAACTCGGCGCCGTTCGCGACGAACAACGTGCACCCGAACAACCTGCGGCTCAGCGGCGCGGCCTCCTACACCGACCCGGCGCTGAACTACGCGATCGACAACTCGGACCCGCTGAACCCGGCGAAGAACACGAAGATCTCGGGTGACCCACAGCGGATGGGCGACCAGGAGAAGCTCGGTCTGGCCACGATGGCCGCGTTCTTCCGGCGCTACATCGGTGGCGAGGGCGCGTTCGAGCCGTACATGACCGGCGAGCTCTCGAACACCTCGTCCAAGCTCCAGGTGCCCGCGAGCGCCTGCCCGACCAGCCCGTCGGGCACGGCCATCCCGTGCGAGGAGCGGGTCAACACGACCTACTTCGCCGGCGCCGGCGCCCGGGTCGACCTGATCCATCCCGAGGTGGAGAACCCGCTGACGCTGAACGCGCTGGGTGGCTCGCTGTCCGGGTCGGGCTTCGCCGATCCGTACGCCCAAGCGGCCGGAGTGCCCACCAAGCCGGCGGCGACCCCGCAGGGTTTCGACTGGTGCAACCCGGAGCCGCAGGACTTCGCGCCGGCCCAGCTCGGCAAGACCGGCCTGCCGGCGGCGGCCAAGCAGTGCCCGCTGCCCGCCGCGACCGCGCTCGGCGGACAGAACGGCACCCGGGAGAACGCGCCGGTCAACCACTCGTACGGCCGCCAGCTCACGCTGGCCTGGGAGCCGGGCTCGGCCGCCAAGCTGACCGCGCGGATCCCGGCCGCCGACCGGAACATGAAGGGTCTCGAGGCGCTCGCGCTCGACGCCGCTGTCAACTTCTTCGACACCCGCAACCCGGGCGCCGACAACCGTGGCGACAACACTCGTGACACGACGGTGAACGGCACCGCCGCCAGCCCGGTCTGGCCCAACGAGAAGCCCACCTCGTACGACCCCGCGTCGACCACGCAGAACTTCGTCATCGCGCTGAAGGACACCAACGGCCGTGAGGCCGTCGTCGCGGCCGGCGACCCGCGCTGGGGCAACGCGCTGCACATGTCGACCGGCACGAACACCCCGAACACGCACATCGTGCTCGACCAGATCCGGGTCCCGCTGACCGAGTTCGCCCGGCAGGGCGTCGACGTCGGCTCGCTGGCGTCGCTGGAGCTGCGCTTCGGCACCGGCGCCATGCCGAAGTCGGGCTCGATCCAGCTGGCCGACGTGCGCTTCCAGGAGAGCGCCTCCGGCGCTCAGATCCTCTCGGACGGTGTGAGCAAGGCGAACGGCGCCGGCTACGGGCGATACCACCTCGGTGGTACGACTCCAGCGGCGACCCTGGCCGCGTACGACAACTCGCCCGGCAACGTCGCCCTGAAGGACAGCGGCACGGTGTGGACCGTGGACGACGACCGTCAGCAGTGCCCGAACGCGCAGTTCACGTCGGTGCAGACGGCCGTCGACTTCGCCTCGCCGTGGGACACCATCGTTGTCTGCCAGGGCATTTACCAGGAGTCGTCGACCCCGGTCAACCACAACTCCAACCCGGTGCAGGCCGGTGCGAAGAACGGCCTGACCATCACCAAGCCGCTGAAGATCAAGGGCGCCGGCGCCGACAAGGTCGTCATCGAGCCCGACCAGTCGCTCACGACCCTGGCCGGTGACCAGCCGTACCTGCGCGACGGCGGCGGCAACGTCATCACGGTGTCGCGGCAGTCGCTCGGCTCGACCGACACCAATGAGATGTTCGTCGACATCTCGGGCGTCACGGTCACCTCGGGCAAGGTCGCGGCCGAGGCGGGCGTCGCCTACTTCGGAGCGGCCGGGCGCCTGTCCAACAGCGTCGTCAAGGCCGGCGGCTGGGGTGTCGTCAAAACTGGAGTAATCCAGGGCTCCGGCCCGGGCACTGTCGAAAGCGAGCTCACCGTGACCGGCAGCGTGGTCTCCGGCGGCATCCTGATCGACGGGGCGCGCGGCAAGGACGGCGCCCCGGAGAACACGGTCCGTAGCGGCATTCGCAACCACGGCTACGTGAGCCGTTCGGTCGTCACGGGTCCCGTGTCGTACACCTACGGCGCGGACGGCTACGTCAAGGACAGCCGGGTCAGCGGCGGCGTTCTGAAGACCGACGCGGGCGCCGTCGCGACGCCCAAGCCGAAGTCCCTGCCGAGCGGTGTGGGCCGGGTGGCCGACGCCCGTCCGGTGGCGTCGATCGTCGATCCGGGCAGCCGGTCGACGGTCAAGGTGGGCGAGGTGCTGCACCCGTTGGTGCGGGCCACCGACGACTTCGGCGTGCGATCGGTGACGCTGCTGGTCGACGGGGTCAAGGCGGGGACCACATCGGTTTCCCCGTACGAGTTCTCGTGGATCCCCTCGGCCCGGTACGCCGGCCGTAAGGTGACCCTTCTGGCCCTGGTCACCGACTCGTCCGGCAACGTCCGGGTGTCGGCGCCGTCAACGGTGACGGTCGCCCGGAGGTAGCCCCGCTGAACGAAGAGGGCCCGCCGTACGGCGGGCCCTCTTTCGCTGGCTCGGCCATCGGCCGAAGGTGTGATAGCGCGGCCCGAAACGTCGAATCCGCATTGACCATTCTGAAAGAGGCGTCTGCCGTACGGTCGGAGTAATCGGAAGGCTCCGCGCGAATCGCCCGTAACGGCGAGTCAGCAACCCGTCATACCTTCCGGCGGGTGGATCGTCCTCAGTAGCCTCAGCGTCGGCCACGCAAAAAACGTTGGCGGGCACCCTGTTCCAGCCCGCCGGTCGCCCTGCCTCCGGAAGGACGCCATGACGTCAGCACCAGCGAGATACGTCCACCTCGACGGCGAGACGATCGACCTGACCAACCGGCTTCTCGCGCTCGCGTCGCGCGGATTGCCCACGATGTACCGCACCGAAACGGACGAGTTCGCCTTCACCAGGGTATTTACGGCCGAAAATGGCTTGGTGAGTGCGCATTTGTCCGGAACGAGCCTGCGCTACGCCGCGATCGTGGCGCTCGGCGTCGCCTGGCTCCCGGCCGGCCAGGTGCCCGCGCTGCTCGGCGGCCACGACCTGGAGAAGTTCGTGGCGCTGCTCGTCGACCGGCAGGCGACGAGCACCAACCTGGGCGACATCGCGCTCGTCGCGTGGGCGGCCGCCCAGATCGGGCACCCGCGCCTTCCCGAGGCCCTGGAGCGGCTGCGGACGTTCGACCGGCGCACCGCGGCGGAGTACGTGGTCGAGGCCTCCTGGGTCGTCGCCGCGCTGGCCACCGCCCGCAAGCAGGCCGATGTGGAGGACCACCTGGCACAGGCCCGCCGGCGGCTGCTCGACAGCGTCCGGCCCGGCAGCCCGCTGTTCCCGCACGCGACCGGCCCCGGCCTCGTCAAGGCGTACCGCGACCACGTCGCCTGCTTCGCCGACCAGGTCTACCCGATCCAGGCGCTGGCCCGGCTGCACCACTCGGCCGACGGCGGCGACGCCGAGGCGCTGACGGCGGCCCGCACCACGGCCGACCAGATCTGCCGCCTCCAGGGCCCGGACGGCCAGTGGTGGTGGCACTACGACGCCCGCACCGGCGAGGTCGTCGAGGGATATCCGGTCTACACGGTCCACCAGCACGCGATGGGCCCCATGGCGCTGCTCGACCTGGCCGAGGCGGCCGGCGGCATCACCGACTACGACGAGCCGATCCGCAAGGGCCTGCTCTGGCTGCTCGGCCCCGCCGAGCTCGGCCCGGTCGACAACCCCATGTTGCTCGACGACGAGGGCCTCACCGTCCGGAAGGTCTTCCGTGGCGACCCGCGCAAAATCGTGCGCGCGGCCCACACGGTCACGACTCGGGCCCGCTCCGGCCTGAAGCTGCCGGTCATCGACCGCGTCTACAAGCCGCTCTCGCTCGACCGCGAGTGCCGGCCCTACGAGTTCGGCTGGCTCTACTTCGCCTGGCTCGCCTCGGTCGAGGTCCCGGCGGAAGGGATCGCGCGATGAGCACCACGACCGGCACCACCGCCGAGGGGCGCCGCGACCTGTTCGGCATGCCGCTGGACGCGCTGACCCTCGAGGAGACCGTCCAGCGCTGCCTCGACTCGGTCGGCAAGGGCGAGCTGCTCGAGGTCGGCGTCGTGAACGCGGCCAAGATCGTGAAGATGCGCGCCGACGCCGACCTGCGTGACGCGGTCACCGGCTGCGGCCTCATCGTGGCCGACGGCCAGTCGGTGGTCTGGGCCAGCAAGGTGCTGCGCCAGCCGCTGCCCGAGCGGGTGGCCGGCATCGACCTGTTCCAGCGGTTGATGTACATGGCGGAGCTGCGCGGCCACTCGGTCTACTTCCTCGGCGCCAAGCCCGAGGTGCTCGAGACCATGGTCGAGCGGATCCGCAAGCAGCACCCGAAATTGAAGATCGCCGGCTACCGCGACGGCTACTACGCCGCCGAGGAGTCGGAGGCGGTGGCCGACGGCATCAAGGCCAGCGGCGCCGATCTGCTCTTCCTCGGCATGACCTCGCCCAAGAAGGAGGTCTTCGTCGCCACCCACGGCGCCCGCACCGGGGCCAAGGTCGTGCACGGCGTCGGCGGCTCCTTCGACGTGCTGGCCGGCGTGGTCAAGCGCGCGCCGGCCGCCTGGCAGCGCGTGGGCTGCGAATGGCTCTACCGGGCACTGCAGGAGCCGCGCCGGCTCGGGCGCCGCTACCTGACCACCAACGTCGCCTTCGTCGGGCTCGTCGCCCGCGAGTGGGTGCGGACCGTCCGGCCCGCACCGGCCGCCGAGCGCAACTAAAGGGGAAAGCACCATGCGAGTTGTCATCGCCGGCCAGGGATACGTGGGGCTGCCGCTGGCCGTCCGCGCGGCCGAGGTCGGTCACGAGGTCGTCGGCTTCGACGTCGACACCGTCCGCGTCGGCCGTCTCGTCGAGGGGGAGTCGTACGTCGAGGACATCCCGGCCGAGCGGCTGCGCGCCGTCCTGTCGGGCGCTAACTACAAGCCCAGCACCGATCCGGCCGACTGCGCCGGCTTCGACATCGCGGTCATCACGGTGCCGACGCCGCTGCGCGACGGCGCGCCCGACCTGTCGTACGTCGAGGCCTGCTCCGAGATGCTCGGCGGCCACCTGCGCCCGGGCGCTCTGGTCGTGCTGGAGTCGACGACGTATCCGGGCACGACCGAGGAGGTCGTCCTGCCGATCCTGGAGAAGGCGTCCGGCCTGACCGCCGGCACCGACTTCCACCTCGGCTTCAGCCCCGAGCGCATCGACCCCGGCAACCCGACCTGGGGCCTGGTCAACACGCCGAAGGTCGTCTCCGGCCTCGACGAGGAGTCGCTCAAGCGGGTCAAGGCGTTCTACGACAGCGTCGTGGAGACCACCGTGACCGTCACCTCGATGCGCGAGGCCGAGCTGGCCAAGCTCATCGAGAACACGTTCCGCCACGTGAACATCGCGCTGGTCAACGAGATCGCGATGATCTCGCACGACCTCGGCATCGACGTGTGGCAGGCGATCGACGCCGCCGCGACCAAGCCGTTCGGGTTCATGAAGTTCACCCCCGGCCCCGGCGTCGGCGGTCACTGCCTGCCGATCGACCCGTCGTACCTGTCGTGGCGCGTGCAGCGGGCCCTGGGCCAGAGCTTCCGCTTCGTCGACCTGGCCAACGACATCAACAACCACATGCCCGACTACGTGGTGCGCCGGCTCATGGAGGCGCTCAACCGCCAGCAGCGCTCGGTCTCGGGCAGCCGGATCCTGCTGCTGGGCCTCGCCTACAAGAAGAACACCGGCGACGCCCGGGAGTCGCCCGCGGTCCGCGTGGTGCAGCTGCTGCGCCAGATGGGTGCGGAGGTCCGGGTGGCCGACCCGCACGTGGTCGAGGCGGTGCACGGCGCCGACGACCTCACCATGGTCACGGCCGACGCCGAGGAGATCCGCGCGGCCGACGCGGTGGTGCTGCTGGCCGACCACGACGAGTTCGACTACGACCTGATCGCCCGCGAGGCCACGTGCCTGCTCGACACCCGCCGGCGCGTCACCGGTGACACGGTCGAGGTGATCTGATGCCACGGATCATCTGCGTGGCCGGTGCCCGGCCCAACTTCATGAAGGTCAAGCCGGTGATGGACGCGCTCGAGGCGCGCGGCGCCGAGGTGGTGCTGGTGCACACGGGCCAGCACTACGACGCCGCGATGAACGACGTGTTCTTCACCGATCTGGGGCTGCGCAAGCCGGACCGCCACCTCGGCACCGGGTCGGGCAGCCACGCCGAGCAGACGGCCCGGGTGATGCTCGCCTTCGAGCCGCTGGTCGACGAGCTCGAGCCGGACGCGGTGGTGGTGGTCGGCGACGTCACCTCGACGCTGGCCTGCGCGCTGGTGGCGGCCAAGGCCGGCATCACCGTGGCCCACGTCGAGGCCGGCCTGCGCAGCCGCGACTGGAGCATGCCGGAGGAGGTCAACCGGCTGGCCACCGACCGGCTCAGCGACCTGCTGTTCGCCCCGTCGCCGGACGGGGTCGACAACCTGCGGGCCGAGGGCTACCACGAGGACCAGATCCACCTCGCGGGCAACGTCATGATCGACACGCTGCACGCGAACCTCGACCGGGCGCTCGGCTCCGACGCGCTGCACCGGCACGGGCTCACCCCGGGCGGCTACGCGCTGGCGACGCTGCACCGGCCGGCCAACGTGGACTCACCGGAGATCCTCGGCGCGCTGTTGGGCGCATTCGGCGAGGTCGCGAAGGAGCTTCCGGTGATCCTGCCGGTGCACCCGCGCACGGCCGCCCGCCTCGAGACGGCCGGCCTGCCCGAGGGCATCCGGCTGATCCCGCCGGCCGGATATCTCGACTTCATCGCGTTGCAGGCGTCGGCCCGGATGGTGCTGACCGACTCCGGCGGCATCCAGGAGGAGACCACCGCGCTCGGCGTGCCGTGCCTGACCACGCGCGACTCGACCGAGCGGCCGATCACGCTGACCGAGGGCACGAACATCCTCGTGGGGCGCGATCCGGAGCTCATCGTGGCCACGGCCCGCCGGGTCCTGGCCGATCCGCCGGCCAAGCGGGCTCCGGCCCTCTGGGACGGCCACGCCGGCGACCGCATCGCCGACGTGCTGCTCGCGCACCTGGCCGCGCCGGTCCGGCTGCGCCCGACCGACGCCCGGGACACGGCGGTCGGCACGCCCGCCTGACAGGCAAGGGAAACCGGCCCGGCCCCCTCGCGGGGACCGGGCCGGATTTCGTTGTGCCGCACGAAAAACCCCGGCGCCCTTGCGGGAGCCGGGGCCGGTGGCTTGGCGGGTCAGTAGGCGCCGGAGCTGCGGGCCACGGCGCTGACCGTGCGGGCCAGGATGGCCAGGTCCATGGAGAGCGACCAGTTCTCGACGTACGTCAGGTCGAGCCGGATCGACTCCTCCCAGGAGAGGTCGGAGCGGCCGGAGACCTGCCAGAGGCCGGTGAGGCCGGGCTTGACGGCCAGGCGCCGCAGCATGTCGGACGGATATCCCGCGACCTCGCGGGCCAGGGGCGGCCGGGGGCCGACCAGCGACATGTCGCCCTTGAGCACGTTGACCAGCTGGGGCAGCTCGTCGATGGAGAACCGGCGCAGCCAGCGGCCGATCGGCGTGATCCGCGGGTCCTTGCGCATCTTGAACAGCTCGCCGTCGGTGTCGTTGAGGTTGCGCAGCTCGATGAGGCGGGCCTCGGCGTTCACCACCATGGTGCGGAACTTGTAGAGGGTGAACAGCCGGCCGTCCTTGCCGACGCGCTCCTGGCGGAAGATGGCCGGACCGCGCCCGCGCGGGTCGAACGCCACCATCGCCGCCACCACGGCCAGCACGGGTGAGGCGAGCAGCAGCAGCACGAAGGCGCCCACCCGGTCGAAGGCGGCCTTGACGAGCCGGGCGCTGCCCTTGAGCCGCGGGTGCTCGACGTGCAGCATCGGCAGGCCGTCGACCGGGCGGATCGTCGTGCGGTCGCCCGCGACGTCGACCAGCGTGCTGGCCACGATGAGGTCGATGTCGTCGCGTTCGAGCTGCCAGGCGAGGCGCCGCAGGGCCGGGCCGTCGATCTCGGGGCAGGAGAGCACGACCACCGTGTCGGCGTCGGAGCGGGAGACCGCCGTGGCCACGCCGTCGAAGGTGCCGTAGACGGGCGGGAGACCGAGCACGAAGCCCCCACGGCTCGGGCCGGCGGGCAGGCAGGCACCGATGACGTCGAGGCCGTGGTGACGCTCTCGGCCCAGCCGGCGGGCCATGTCGGCCACCGCCCGCTCGTGGCCGACCAGGATGACCCGGTGCAGGTGCCGGCCGCGGGCCCAGGTGCGGTGCAGGAGCTGCCGCAGCGCGAATCGGCAGGCGAGGCCGACGGCCACCGCCAACGGCATCGCGATAATCACGTAACCGCGGGCCAAACGCAGGTCGAAGGCGAAGGAAACAATGGCGAGGACCGCGGTCAGCGCCAATCCCGAACGGAATACGCGAGCATACTCGTCGGTGCCGACGAACAGGTGCCGGGGCTCGTACGCGCGGTTGAGGGCGAGGCAGGCCAGCCAGGCAACAGGAATGAGAAATGTCAATAGGAAATAGCCGGTGGCGAACGGATCCCGGTTCGGCGTGCCGAAGCGCAGCAGCAGCGCCGAGTTGGCGGCCGCCAGCCCTACGGCGAAGTCGATGAGGTAGAGGGCCAGCACATACTTGTTCTGCCACCCGGCTCGGGCCCGCCCGGCCTGTGGACGGCCGTTGAGCTGCGGAACTCTGTCACTGAGGTCAAGGGTCGACACTGAATCGACTGTCTGCACTCCGTGCCTCCGTCATCGACTTTCTTCGATCAATGCCCTGAGCCCCGACGTATCGGACATGCCGGACACGCGGCGCTGCGGGTTACCCGCCGGACACACACGAGAAAGACTTTCGAACGGACGGCGTTCGCGCTACGCCTTTCCGTGTGAGTCCGATGACGGTTCGGATGAGGGT
This sequence comes from Actinoplanes sp. CA-131856, assembly GCF_050956135.1. Classification (GTDB taxonomy): domain Bacteria; phylum Actinomycetota; class Actinomycetes; order Mycobacteriales; family Micromonosporaceae; genus Actinoplanes. The sequence goes on from NZ_CP191849.1 coordinate 4,365,608, forward strand.
GCTGAAGAAACAGTCTCCAAAGTGGTCACATCGGACTATCTTCGGTTCTCGTCCTGCATGCCCGCACACCGTCGCCGAATTGCTTGCTGCATACCAACTGAAGGGCGCCGGGTCAATCGTCCGGCGGGGATGGATGAATGTCTTGAACCCGACGAAGGGTTGCGGTGAATTCACGGCACTCGTCGTAGCGCGGCAACAGCCCCGCGGCGCGCGCCTCGGCCAGCGTCGGCGCGGCCGCGTCCTTGGGTGAGAGCAGCGCCGCGCCGGCCGGCCAGTCGATGCCGAGCTCCTCGTCGAGCGGGTGGACGCCGTGCTCGTGGCCGGGCCGATAGGTGGCCGAGCACAGATAGGTGACCGTCGCGTCGTCGGTCAGCGCGCAGAAGGCGTGGCCCAGCCCCTCGGCGAGGTAGACGGCGCGGCGCTCGACGTCGTCGAGCGGCACGGCCTCCCAGGAGCCGAAGGTGGGCGAGCCGACCCGCAGGTCGACCACGACGTCAAGGATCGAGCCGGACACGCACGTCACGTATTTCGCCTGTCCCGGCGGCACATCGGCGAAGTGGACACCGCGCACGACGTCGCGCGCGGAGGTGGAGAGGTTGGCCTGCCGCAGATCGAGCGAATGGCCCACGGCCTCGGCCAGGCGGTCGAAGCGGTACCACTCGAGGAACGTGCCACGGTCGTCGCCGTGCTGCACGGGTGTGACCTCCCACGCGCCCTCGATGCTCAAGGGGCGGATCTTCACCGGGGACCTCCCATGTCCAGCAGGCGTTCAAGATACTGGCCGTAGCCGCTCTTGAGAAGCGGCTGGGCCAGCTCACGCAGCCGCTCGTCGCCGATGAAGCCCAGCCGCCACGCGGCCTCCTCGACGCAGCCGATTTTGAGGCCCTGCCGCTCCTCGATGACCCGCACGTATTCCGAGGCCTGCACCATCGACTGGAAGGTGCCCGTGTCGAGCCAGACGGTGCCCCGGTCGAGCACGGTGACGTCCAGCCGGCCCTGGCGCCGGTACTCCTCGTTCACGGCGGTGATCTCGAGCTCGCCGCGCGCGCTCGGCTCGAGCTTCTCGGCGATGCGCACGACGTCGGCATCGTAGAAGTAGAGGCCCGGGACGACGTACGTCGACTTGGGTTTGACCGGCTTCTCCTCGATCGAGAGGACCTTGCCCGTTTCGTCGAACTCGACGACGCCGTAGCGCTCGGGATCGGCCACCGGATAGGCGAACACGCGGCCGCCCTCGGGCTGGGCGAAGCGGGTGAGCTGCCGGCCCAGGCCGACGCCGTGGAAAATGTTGTCGCCCAGGATCAGCGCCACCGGGTCGTCGCCGATGAAGTCGGCCCCGATCCGGAACGCCTGCGCGATGCCCTCCGGGCGCGGCTGCACCGCGTACGTCAGGGCCAGGCCGAACTGCGACCCGTCGCCCAGCAGCCGCTGGAAGTGCGGCTGGTCCTCGGGCGTAGTGATGATCATGATCTCCCGGATCCCGGCCGACACCAGGGTGGTCAGCGGGTAGTAGATCATCGGTTTGTCGAAGATCGGCATGAGCTGCTTGGACATGGCCATGGTGATGGGCCAGAGACGTGAGCCGGTTCCCCCGGCGAGCAGAATTCCTCGCACCCGCGCAGGTTACGCAGAGTGCGGCGCGCGTCTACACTCGCCAGCCGTGCACATTTTCGTGACCGGGGGTGCCGGTTTCATCGGATCGGAGTACGTCCGCGCCATCCTTCAGGATGAATACGCCGACGTCACCGTGCTCGACCTCCTGTCCTATTCGGGCAATCGGGCCAATCTGCCGGTGTCGCATGAGCGACTCCGGTTCGTTCAGGGCGATATCGGCGACGCTGCGCTGCTTCGCGAACTTCTGCCGGGACACGACGCGATCGTCCATTTCGCGGCCGAGTCCCATGTGGACCGCTCGATCCAGAGCGCCACGCCGTTCGTCACCACCAACGTGCTGGGCACGCAGGTGCTGCTCGACGAGGCGCGCCGGGCCGGGGTCGGCCGGTTCCTGCACGTCTCGACCGACGAGGTGTACGGCTCGATCGACGAGGGCTCCTGGACCGAGACCTGGCCGCTCGCGCCCAATTCGCCGTACGCGGCCTCGAAGGCCGGCTCCGACCTGATGGCGCTGGCCGCCCACCGCACGCACGGCATGGACGTGGTGGTGACCCGCTGCTCGAACAACTACGGCCACTACCAGTTCCCGGAAAAGGTCATCCCGCTGTTCGTCACGAACCTGCTCGACGGCAAGCAGGTTCCCCTCTACGGCGACGGCGGCAACGTCCGGGACTGGCTGCACGTCTCCGACCACGTCCGGGGCATCCAGCTCGCGCTGACCAAGGGCCGCGCGGGCGAGGTCTACAACATCGGCGGCGGCACCGAGCTCTCCAACCGCGAGCTCACGGAGATGCTGCTCGCCGCCTGCGGCGCCGGTTGGGACATGGTCCGCCCGGTCGAGGACCGCAAGGGCCACGACCGCCGCTACTCGCTCGACATCACCAAGATCTCCGAGGAGCTGGGGTACGCCCCGGCGGTCACCCTGTCCGCCGGCCTGGCCGCGACGGTGGAGTGGTACCGGTCGAACCGCGAGTGGTGGGAGCCGCTCAAGGACCGGGCCGGCCTCTGATGCGCTGGCTCGTCACCGGCGCCGGCGGCATGCTCGGTCACGACCTGGTGGTTTCTTTACGGGAAGCCGGCCAGACGGACGTCGTCGCCGCGACGCGGGCTTCCCTTGACATCGCCGATGTGGCGGCCGTGCGCGAGGCGGTCGAGGGCGCCGATGTCGTGCTGAACGCGGCCGCCTGGACCGACGTCGACGGCGCCGAGGCGGACGAGGAGGCGGCCACCGCCGTCAACGGCCACGCGGTCGCCGTGCTGGCCGCGGCCGCCGGCAAGCGCCTCATCCACGTCTCCACCGACTACGTCTTCGACGGGACGGCCACCTCGCCCTATCGCGAGGACGCCATTCCGGCCCCGGTCAACGCGTACGGCCGGAGCAAGGCCGCGGGGGAGCGGGCCGTCCTGGCCGCCGGGGGCACGGTCGTGCGCACGGCCTGGCTCTACGGCCAACACGGCAACAACTTCGTCCGTACGATGCTGCGGCTGGCCCGCGAGCGCGACACCGTCGACGTGGTCGATGACCAGACCGGGCCGCCCACGTGGTCGTACGCCCTGGCCCGGCAGCTCGTCGCCCTGGGTTTGTCCCAGGCCGATCCGGGCATCTACCACGGCACGGCCGCCGGCTCCACCACCTGGTTCGGGCTGGCTCAGGCGGTCTTCGCCGAGGCCGGTCACGACCCCGGCCGCGTGCGGCCGACGACCAGCGACCGTTTCGTCCGCCCGGCCCGGCGCCCGTCCTACAGCGTCCTCGGCCACGACCGCTGGGCCGCGACCGGCGTGGCCCCGCTGCCGGACTGGCGCCCGATGCTCCAGGAGGCCATGCCGTCCCTGCTCCGCTGACCCCACCCCGCGTCGAGCTGCGCCCGCTGACCCGGGCCGACGCCGCGACGATCGCCTCGTGGTCGCTCGACCCGCGCTTCGTCGCGGGCGCCGACTGGACGCCCGGTCTCACCCTGGACGTGCACGTGGCGTTCCAGCTCCGCATCGTGACCGACCCGCCGGCCGACCTCATCCGGCTCGGCGCCGTCCACGACGGGGAGCTGGTCGGCTATGTCGACCTGCACGGCCACGAACCGCGCCGGCGCGAGCTGGGTTACGTCGTCGGCGACTCCACCCGGTGGGGCCGGGGTCTGGGCGGCCAGGCGGCGCGGGCCGGGCTGGCCTACGGTTTCGGCGTGCTCGGCCTGACCGAGATCTGGGCCGAGGCGCTCACCGGGAACATCGCCTCGGTCCGGATCCTGCAGAGCCTCGGCATGACCGAGATCGACCACGGTGCGCCCGGCCCGTACCGCCGCTTCACGATATCGGTGGGTTCCGGCGGGCGGCCCGGCTTGCCAGAATGCCGGTATGGACGATGAGGAACGGATCGGCAGGCGAGCCTTCTTCGGCCGGGTGCTGCTGGCGGCGGGCGGCGTCGCCACGGTGCTCACCCTCTCCGGCTGCCCGGGCGGCGACGGGGACGACGACGATGACGACGGCGGCGACGACGGGGACGACGACTGAGCGGCGGTCAGGCCCGGGCCGTGTAAAGCCACGCGTAACGGCGTAGCACGACGCGGTCGCGGGCCTCGAGGTCGGCGAGCAGCCGGGCCCGGAACTGGGCCCGGTGCTCGTCGCTGAGGTCGTCGAGAAACTTGCGGGTGCCGTGCGTACGGAACCACTCCCACAGGGTCTCGGCCCGGTCGACCGGGATCTCCACCCGCAGGTCGCTTTCCTCGACGGCGGTGAAACCGGCCGCGGCCAAGGACTGGAACTCGTCGAAGGGCGCGCCCATGCCCCCGCCGGGCGGCAGGTGCTGGGAGAACTCGGCGAACAGGGCGTTCGCCCCGTCGGCGAACGCGAAACCGTCGGGCACGCGACCCGGCGTCGTGAAAGCGAACAGCCCACCGGGCTTCAGGACGCGGCGCACCTCCCGTACGGCCGAATCGGGTTTTTCCAGAAGGTGCATGACGAGGCCGGCGGTGACCACGTCGAAGGTGGCGTCCGGAAAGGGCAGGTGTTCGGCGTCGACGACCGCGACGGCTACCTGCGGGGCCAGCAGCTCGGCCATGCGCGCAGCGGCGTCCGTCGCGGTCACCGTGAAACCCCGGTCGCGGGCGGGAAGCGCTATGGCGCCCCGGCCCGCGCCGATGTCCAGAAGGCGGCCGCCGCCGTTGGGAAGCCGGTCGGCGACGAGGCGGCCCAGCTCGGAGAAGAAAGGCAGCACCTCGTCGTAGCGGTCGGCCACACGGTCGAAGAGATCGATCACTGACTGGGTCACAGCCAGATGTTGTCATGCTCCAGATAGAAGGCGGCCTTCTCCTCCTCGCTCATCTCGGCGAGGTGGGCCAGGCCCTCGAAGTAGCCCTCGCGGGGCGCGCCCGGCGAGAAGTGCAGCAGCATCGAGACCGGTGCGCCCGACCGGTTCTTGAACGCGTGGATGCCGCCCGGCGGGACGTGCACGTAATCGCCCGGCTCGGCCTCGATCCAGCGCTCGCCGTTGTAGATGCTCATGACGCCGTTGAGGATGTAGAAGCTCTCGGCCAGGGAGTGGTGGAAATGCGGGTCGGGGCCGGTGACGCCCGGACCGCACTCCCAGCGGTAGAGGCCGAACAGCCCGTTGGTCGAGGCGCCCGTGGACAGATAGTGCACGCGGGTGCCGTTTGTCGGATAGACGAGCTCCGGGGCGGTGCCGTCCGGGCGGTAGGTCGCGCTGACCTCGCCCTTGTCCCCGTGATACAGCGGCGGAGGATACGTCATACGGTTGATTCTCTCTCCTCCGAGCGCTCTTCACCGGCCCTGGGGCGGCGGTTCCCTGTTGTCCTGCCGCGACAGCTGCCTCTGCATGAAGGCGACCCGCCGTGGATCGTCCGCGACGTTGCTGGCCCGGCGGTAGAAGTCGAGCACCGGCGAGTGCAGCAGCGCGACGCCCGCCGCGAGGACCGCGAGCTCGAGGATCAGCCCCGCGACGGCCGTGAGACCGGGCCACCAGGACGGCAGCAGGGCGTTGTACAGCGCCCGGTCGCTCCCGGGATCCGGGTTGCCCAGGCCCACCTGAAGCGAGGCCATGAGGACCGTGAACAGCAGGTACGCCAGGACGGCGGTAGCGGCCCAGGCGGCGACCTGGATCCACCGGTGGGGCCGCCGGACGCCGAGCGCGAGCGGGCCGGCGAGCACGATCACCAGCACGGCGATGCCGGTCGTCAGCCGCAGATAGCCGCGTACTTCGCCGAGGGGGTTCTCCGGGTGCTCGACCATGGCGGCATACACCTCGGAGGCGGGCCCGAAATGATCCCAGGCGATCGCCGTCGTGAGCAGCATCAGCGCGGCCAGGGCGGCCGATCCGGCGAACAGCGCCGAACTGATCCGCACCGCGCGCGGCGCCGGCCGCGAGATCACCTCGTTCACGGGCGGAGATGATAATCGATACCGGGCACGGTGGGCAGGGCGGCCGGGCGCGTCAGCGCAGTGCGGGGAAGACGATGCCGGCGATCAGCGCGCCGGTCAGCGTCCCGGCCATCACCTGGGCCGGGGTGTGCGCGGTGAGCCGCACCCGCGACCAGCCGATCAGGGGCAGCAGGAGGGCGCTGAGCAGGGCCCACGGCCCGTAGACGGCGACCAGCACGGCGACCGTGCCGGCGGCGACCCCGGCGTGGATGGACATCTTCCAGAACGCGGTGACCGCGCCGAAGACCAGCAACCCGGCCACGCCGGCGATCATCAGGGCGAGCAGCGAGCGCGGCGCCCCGAGCAGGATGAGCGCGGTCAGCCCGACCGCCACCGAGCCCACCCCGAACAACAGCGGGGCCCTCCGGTGGGCCCTCTCGGGGATGTGGTGGTCGGCCCAGTCGCCCCGGCGGACGCCACGGAAGACGTACGCCATGGGGATGCCCGCCGTGAAGACCGCGGCCGGCACACCCCACCACCGCCCGACCACCAGCAGGAGGGCGGTGACCAGAACCGCCGGGGCGAAGACTTCGGTGATGACGCGGGCCAGGGTGATTTGGTGCGATGTCACTCGCGAAACGATAGGTCCCCGGCCTTTCGGGTATGTCGGAACCATGACCAACCACACCGGATTCCTGCGCCGCCTTCCCCGCGAGCAGCCCGTCTGGCTGTACGTCATGGTCGGCCTGCTGCTCCTGCCCCCGATCGCCCTGCTGGCCGCCGACGGCAAGGACTACTCGTTCATCGCGGCCCTGCTGCTGTTCGTCCCGGCCGCGGTGGCCCTGGCCGGAGGCGTGTACGCCCAGCGCTGGATGGACCGCCACCCCCACCTCCCGCGGGACTAGCCGGATGCCACCACGCTCACGGCCACCCACCGTTCGGCCGGAGCGCCAGACGCCGATGAGTGCTGGGCCCCGGCCGCGATGACAGTGAGACGTTCCAAGTCCTTCCGGCCGGCTTTCGACCCGGCGGAAGCGCGCCAGCAGCGCCGCCTCGCGGAGGGCGATCCCTTCGGTATTTGCAGCGATTCCTGTCGGGTGATGCACTGCTCCGTGAGCCGCCTTCCTGTCCCTGGGCGGCTCGTTCGGCATGGCGACTGATGTCGTCGTGGAATGGTCACGGTGGGCGCCGTGCAGCCGTTTTCATTTTGTCCGGCGCCGGCGGCTTGGCGTGTGCCGATCGGCGCCGTCCCCTGGTTTTTCGATGGGGCGTGATGAGGCATGCGGTCGGGGGCCGTCGTCGTGGTGGCGGGTACGCGGTAGACCTCCTCGGCAGCGCCATGACCGGTGGCCCATGTGGGGCGCTCTTGGTGGCTGCCGTCGGGGTTTGTGTGGCTCGTGCGGGTACGGCTTGAGGCGCTGGGCCGACCGGCCAGAGGCTGGCCGGGGTGAGGCCAGCGGCGGCATCGGGGTGTTGCCGTGCAGGCTGCGCCATGTGCGGGTGTGGCGTTGTATCAATCCGTACTGCCGGCGCTCGTGATGCTCGCGGCGGAATTCTTCGGTGCTGGGGTCGCGCCATTGTGCTATCTGGGTGTGGCTGAAGAATTGCATCTGACCCCGTATCTGGCGCATGAGTCATTGTCCTGCGAAAATCAGCGGAGCGGTAATAGGCAAAACGTGCCACATTCGCACGGACGATCGAGTCTTCGCATGTCGCGGACACGGTGCCGCCCATCACCTTGCGTGATGGGGGCGCGGAGCTGGGCCATCGGCCACGCCGGCCTGCTGCGGGTGGTCAGAGCGATTCCGGCCCGCGCCGAGCCTGGTGTGCGTGCTCGGTCTCGACGACTTCACGACGGCGGGCGTTCGAGGCCGGGAGTGCCTCGTGGGGGATCCGGCCGCTGGGTGGTTGGTCGCGCCAGGACAGCGCGCGCTCCAGCAGCGGCAGGGCGCGCAGCACCTGACCGGATCTGATCAGGGCGTCCCACAGTGGCTCGAACTTCTTCCAGCCGCCGGCGTACGCCAGGTGGCGCAGCCGGGGGCGGAAGGGCTTGCCCTCGGCGCCGCGCCAGATGTTGGGCCAGCGGTAGAAGTCGCGGTAGGCGCGCCAATAGCCCTCCTCCAGCTGGGCGGCGGTCATCCCGCGGGGCTTGTAGACGACGTGCCGGGTGTCGTAGAGGTCCCAGTCCCGGTGGAGCAGGCGGGGCTCCATGCGCTTGTAGAGAGCGGTGCCCGGATAGGGCGTCATGATGTGGAACGTCGCCGTCTCCAGGCCGTGCTCGACGCCCCACGCGACCGTGCGGTCGAAGACGTCGGGGCCGTCGTCGTCCATGCCGAAGACGAAGCTTGCGTTGATCATGACGCCGGTGTCGTGGAGGCGGCGGACCACCGCTCCGTAGTCGCGGCCCACGTTCTGGCGTTTGCGCTGGGAGGGCAGGTTGGCCGCGTTTATCGTCTCCAGGCCGACGAACATGCTGCGCAGGCCGGCGGCGGCCGCCTTCTCGAGCAGGCCGGGGGCCAGGATCGCGTCGACCGTGCTCGCCGCCTGCCAGAGGCGGCCCATGCCGCGCATGCCGTCGAACAGGGCCGACGCGAACCGCTTGTTGCCCAGCAGGTGGTCGTCGAGGAAGTACAGGTGCTTGCCGGGCAGGCGGTCGATCTCGGCCAGGGCGTCGTCCACCAGCTGCGTGTAGAACGACTTGCCGCCCTCGAAGAACGCGTCCTTGTAGCAGAAGTCGCAGTGGTGCGGGCAGCCCCGGGTCACCACGATCGAGTTCGGCACGAGGTAGCGGTGCCGCTGGATCAGGTCCCTGCGGATCGGCGGGAGCCCTACGAGCGTACGGCGGGAACTGGTGTATCTGCTTGCGAAAGAGCCGCGGCGGAAGTCGGTCAGGAACTGGGGCCACGTGTCCTCGCCCGGACCGATGAAGATCACGTCGGCGTGGGCCGCCGCCTCGTCCGGCAGGGACGTCACGTGCAGGCCGCCGAGCGCCACCTTGACGCCCCGGGCCCGGTACGCGTCGGCCAACTCGTACGCGCGCCGGGCCGAGGTGATGTAGACCTGGATGACCACGAGGTCGGGGGTGTCGTCGTCCACGTCGAGCCTCGTCACGTGCTCGTCGAGGATCCTGACCTCGTCGCCGGGGCCGAGATACGCCGCGAGCGTGGCCAGGCCGAGCGGCGGGAAGAGGGAGTACTTGATCGGCCGGAACAGCGGGCTGGTGGCCTCGGTCAACGCGGGCAGGATCATCGTGACGCGCATGCCGCGAACGCTAGGGACCGGACGGGGAGGACGGGTGGCCGATCTGTGAAGGATCCGCTCAGGCCTCGGCCATCGCGAGGGCACGCTCGGTGCTGCCCCCGGCCAGGCCCCGGTCGATCGACCGGCGGGCGGCCAGCCACATGCCGGCGCCGACCACCAGCACGGCGCACTCGGTGAAGGTCAGCGCCCAGATGATGCCGCTCAGGCCGAACCACAGGTTGCCCAGCAGCACGGCCGGGATGAACAGGACGCCCTGTGCGGTCGACATGATCGTGGCCGGCAGGGCCCGGCCGGTGGCCTGGAACAGCGAGGTGAGCAGGCCGGTGAAGCCGTTGGCCATCATGGCCGTCAGCTGGGCCACGAGGACGGTGACGCCGATCGCGAGGACCGAGTCGTCGGCCGAGAAGACGGCGAACGCCTGCTCGCGGAAGACCACCAGCGTCACCAGGAAGAGCAGGCCGATGCCGCCGACCACGATGGCCGAGGAGCGCAGGGCCGAGGTGAGGCGCTGCCGGTCGCCCTTGCCGTACGCGTAGGCGAGCAGCGGCAGCACGCCGGCCGTCACGCCCATGAGCAGGAACTCCGGCACCTGGGCGATGCGGACGGCGACACCCATGGCGGCGAGCGGCCCGTCGCCGTACGAGGCGGCGAGGTTGTTCAGGATCAGCGCGGTCACGATCAGGAAGCCGCCCTGGAGCAGCTGGCCGACCCCGACGCCGAGGACCGGCTTGAGCACGGCCGGGCGCAGCGTGAACCAGCGCGGGGCGAGGCTCATGTGCTCGCTGTGGCGGTGCAGCCAGACGGCCCAATATCCGATGCTGAGCAGGTTGGCCAGGCCGACCGAGAGCGCGGCCCCGGCCACGCCCCAGTGCAGGACGAGGATGAACAGCACGTCGAAGACGAGGTTGCCGGCCGCCGAGACGGCCAGGCCGATCATGGCCTGGCGGGCGGCGCCCTCGGCCCGCACCAGGCTTTCCAGGCAGAAGGCGGCGGCCAGTACGGGCACGAAGGCCAGCATGACGGCCACATATTCCCTGGTCGCGGTGGCCGCGGCGGCGTCCGCGCCGAGCAGCGACACCAGTGGGTGCAGCAGGAGCAGGCCGGCCCCGCCGACCACGGCCCCGGAGATCACCGAGCCCCAGACGGCGAACGACGAGACGTGCTTGACCTCGGCCGCCTGGGCCGGGTCGTTCTCGGCCGCGCCGAGCAGCCGGGCGATCAGGGCCGAGCCGCCGACGCCGAACACGCCGCCGAAGGCCAGGACCAGGGCGAACACCGGTGTGCCGAACGTGATGGCAGCGAGCAGGGCGGTGTCGTGCTGGGAGCCGATGAAGCCGGAGTTGACGACGTTGTAGAGGGCGCCGATGACGAAGCCGGCGGCCATCGGCACGCACAAGTGCACCAGGGCGCGGGGGATCGGGGCTGAGGAGAGATACCAGCGGTTGTTCATGGCTGTGCCTTCTTCCGGGCAGGGGCCATCGCGCGGCGGCGGGCGCCGTCGCGAGGGCAGGGTCGGGCGCGCGGCGGCGCTCGGCCGTCGCGTGGTGGTGGAACGGGGCGGCTACCGGGTGGGCGGTTCCAGCTCGGCAGTGATCTTGGTGAGAAGGGCGTGCAGGGTGTCCCGCTCGCCGGCGGTGAGCGGGGCCAGGATGGTCTCGTCGGTGGCGGCCATCGCTGTGGTGAACCCGGCGATCAGCTCGGCGCCGGCCGAGGTGGCGTACACCCGCTTGCTCCGCTCGTTGCCGGGCTCCGTGCGGCGCTCGATCAGCGAGCGGCGCTCGAGCCCCTGGAGCAGGCTCGACACGCTGGCGGCGCTGGTGCGGGTGACGTCGGCGATGTCGCGCTGGATCGCACCGGGGCTCTGCACCAGATAGCCCAGCACGAAGGCCTGCTCGTGGGTGAGATCGCGGTCGCGGACCCAGTCCTCGCCGGCCTTGCGCTGGGCCCATCCGATCCATCGCATGAGGTCGAGGGAGGTGGTGAGCTTCGGAGCGTCCATGGTTAGAACTCTAAACGTTAGGGCTCTAACTGTCAACGTTCTAAGTCTGGCGCATCCATGGATGTTGATGCAAGGTGAGGAAATGGAGGGCATCTTCCGGCGCAAGCCGGTCGAGGACGTCGAGGACGAGCGGAACACCGACCTGCAACGGTCGCTCGGGTTGTGGCAGCTCACGGCCATCGGGGTGGGCGGCATCATCGGCGCCGGGATCTTCGCCCTGGCCGGGGCGGTCGCGCACGAGACGGCCGGGCCGGCCGTGCTGATCTCGTTCCTCATCGCGGGCATCGCCTCGGCGGCGGCCGCGCTGTCGTACGCCGAATTCGCCGGAATGATCCCCAAGGCCGGCTCCGCCTACACCTACGGCTACGTCGTCCTCGGTGAGATCGTCGGCTGGTTCATCGGGTGGGACCTGCTGCTGGAGTACACGGCGATCGTGGCGGTCGTCGCCATCGGCATCTCCGGCTACTTCTCGTTCCTCATGGGCGAGATCGGCCTCGATCTGCCGGCCTGGATGCTGGGCGCTCCCGGCAGCGGCGAGGGACACGTGGTGGATCTGTTCGCCATGATCCTGTGCCTGCTCATCGCGTATCTGCTCAATCAGGGGATCAGGGCGGCCGCCCGCGCCGAGACGGCGGTCGTGGGCATCAAGATCTTCGTGGTCCTGCTGGTCGTGGTCGTCGGGTTCTTCCACATCAACAGCGACAACTACTCGCCGTTCTTCCCGTTCGGCTGGAGCGGCGCGGTCACCGGCGCCGCCACCGTCTTCTTCGCGGTCTTCGGGTACGACGCCATGAGCACCGCCGCCGAGGAGAGCAAGGACGCGCGGCGCCACCTGCCGCGCGCGATCATCTACTCGCTGGCCATCTCCATGGTGCTCTACGTGCTGGCCACGCTCGTGCTCACCGGCATGCAGAACTACCAGGACATCGACCCCGAGAGCGGCTTCTCGTCGGCCTTCGCCGCGGTCGGCCTCTCCGGTCTGGCCGACGTCATCGCGGTCGGCGCCATCATCGGCATCCTCACCGTCATGTTCACCTTCATGCTCGGCGTGACCCGCGTCTGGTACTCGATGAGCCGTGACGGCCTGCTCCCGGCCTGGTTCGCCGGCCTGCATCCGCGGCGGCGCGTGCCGTCCCGGGTGACCTGGATCGCCGGCATCGCCTCGGCGATCATCGCGGGCTTCCTGCCGATCCGCGAGGCGGCCGAGCTGACCAACATCGGCATCCTGCTGGCCTTCGTCGTGGTCTGCGTCGCCATCATCGTGCTGCGCTACCGGCGCCCCGAGCTGCCGCGCTCGTTCAAGGTGCCGGGCATGCCGGTCGTGCCGGCCGTCGGCGTGCTCTTCTCGATCTGGCTCATCACGTTCCTCGACCCGGTCACGTGGCTGCGCTTCCTGGTCTGGTTCCTGCTCGGCGCGGCCGTGTACTTCCTCTACAGCCGCCACCATTCGAAGCTGAACGATAATTAGTACGTGGCCGACATCGTCACCTTCGGATCGGACAGGCCGCCGAGGCGCTTTCGCGTGGTGGGCGCGGTCGCCGTCCTCCTGACGGCTCTCGGCGTCTTCCTCTTCGTCAACCGCGACGGGGGCGAGCAGCCTGCTCCGGTCACCCTTACCCCCACTTCCCTGTGTACGGGTCCCTCTTCGGGAGCCCCGGCGGCGGTCACGGGCGCCTCGCCGGTGGCGATCGTGATCGAGGGCGCGTGCTCCGCCGGATCCGCCCTCGACCGCCGCGACGCCGTGGCCGGCGCCGGTCCGTGGACCATCGTGGTCCGGCGCGCGGGTGGTGCGCTCGGGCGGGACGGCGCGGTGATCACCTATCCGGTCGCCCCTGCCGCGACCTCGCGCGGGGTGGTCGTCAAGGCGCTCGGCGGCGGCCACGTCCGGGTCCGCGGCGACCTGCCCGCGGCCGACCTGCGGGCGATCGCCGACCGGGTACGGCTCTCCGGCGGCCGGCCGGTCGTCAGCCCACCGCCGGGGCTGTCCGTGGTCGCCTCGGGCACCTACCGGCCGGCGTCGATCCACGAGGTCCGGTACGGATCGGCCGAGCTGGGGGAGCGGGAGGCCCTCGGCGGCGGCCTGACCTTCACCGGCGTGGCAGCGGCCGGCGGCTACGAGGATCACCTGTACGCCACCGGCGAGCTCACCTCGGTCTTCGGCGGCAACGGCGCCATCGCCTGGGAGCCGAAACCCGGATTGATCGCCTTCATCGGCTACAGCGGCTCGCTGCGCACCGCGGCCGCCGACGAGGCGCTGAAACGGCTGGCCGGCCGGGCCCGCGCCATCAACGGCGACGGATGGCGGGCGATGACGCCGATGGTCGCCCCGCAGAGCAACGACATTCCATGATCGTTGATACGCTGCCCGGGTTTCCGGCTTGGCGTATGGGGAGTGTCATGAGCGACGGCGTGGCTGGTGTCAACAGCGTCTCCCGCGAGGTGGTCGAGAAGATCGCGGCGGCCGCGGCCCGCGAGGTGCCCGGCGTGTCGGACCTGGGCGGCGACGTGGCCCGCTTCTTCGACCGGGTGCTCGACCGGATCGGTCTGGACGAGGTCGGCGACGCCACCCGGGGCGTACACGCGTCGGTCAAGGGCGCGGCCGTCGAGGTCACCGTCGTGCTGGTGATCGCGTCGGGCGCGGTCGTGGCCGACGTCATCAAGGCCGTGCAGGACAAGGTGTCGTCGGCGGTCTCCGGCTTCGGCCTGACCGTGACCGGCGTCAACGTCAAGGTCGACGACATCGCGATGCCGGGCGCGGCCACACCGACGCTGTAGCCTGCCATCGGGAAACCGATGGCAGGCATTCCCTCGACTATTGGCCGGCCTATGGGCTCGCGGCCTAGCGTTGAGGCATGTCGAAGATCTTGTTCATCATGACCGGCGCCGACGCGTGGACCCTCAAGGACGGCTCGAAGCACCCGACCGGCTTCTGGGCCGAGGAGGCCGCGGTGCCGTACCAGGAGTTCACCAAGGCGGGCCACGAGGTCGTCGTCGCGACGCCGGGCGGCGTCGTGCCCCCGGTCGACGAGGGCAGCCTGGCCGGCGACGCCGCGAAGTTCCGCGAGGTGCTCGACGCCGCGCCCGAGTTCCGGCACCCGATCGCCCTGGCCGACGTGAACCTGGACGACTACGCGGCGGTCTACGTGCCCGGCGGTCACGGCCCCATGGAGGACCTGGCCGTCGACGCCCGCTCCGGCGAGCTGCTGGCGGCGGCGCTGCGGGCCGGCACCCCGCTCGGCGTGGTCTGCCACGGCCCGGCCGCGCTGCTGGCCGCCGTCGACAGCGACGGCCGCAACGCGTTCGCGGGATATCGGGTGACCGCCTTCACCAACGCCGAGGAGACCCAGGCCGGACACGCCGCCAAGGCGCTCTGGCTGCTGGAGGACCGCCTCAACGAGGCCGGCGTCAAGGTCGAGGCCGGCGCGCCGTGGTCCTCCCACGTGGAGGTCGACCGCAACCTGGTCACAGGGCAGAACCCGCAGTCGTCCGCCGCCGCCGCCGAGGCTCTGCTCAAGCAGATCAAGGCCTGACCGGCCCGGCCCGGTGCTGGGCCGGGCGGTCGATCAGCACCGGGCAGTGCGCGTGGTGCAGCAGCTGGAGGCCGGTCGAGCCGAGCAGGGCGCCGCTGACGTTGCTGTGCCCGTGGCTGCCGACCACCACCAGCTGCGCCCGGGCCGAGGCGGCGACCAGGGCGGCGGCCGCGCTGTCGTGTGAGAGCACGGTCGTGACGGGCACCCGGGGGTACTTCTCGATCCAGGGTGCGAGCTGCGCGGAGAGCTGCCGGCGCTCCGCCTCGTCGTCCTCGGGCAGGGGCACGGCGGCGGCCGGCACTCCCAGCCACAGCGGCACGGCGGGCCGCACGGCGCGGACCACGGTCAGGCCCGTCTCGCGGGCGGCGGCCGCCTCGAACGCCGTGGCCAGCATCGCGTCCGAGTCGTCGAGGCCGGCCACGACCGGGCCGGCGGGCGCGTTGCGGCCCCGCACGACGACCACCGGGCACGGCGCCTGAAGGGCCATCTTGCGCCCGACCGAGCCGAGCAGCATGCCGGCGAAGCCGCCGTGGCCGCGGCTGCCGACCACCAGGAGCGCGGCTCCTGTGGAGGCTTCGAGGAGCCTCGGTACGGCGTACCCGGGAAGAACGTCTGTCTCGATCTTGATGCCCGGCTCGAGGGCCCGGGCCCGGCTGTGCGCGGCCGCCACCGTCGTCTCGGCGAGGTTGCGGGCCACGTCGGCGTACTCGCTGCCGACGGCGAACCGCGCGTCGTGCATGTCCCAGTCGTAGGCGAGCACGATCCGCAGCGCCGTGCCCCGCCGCCGGGCCTCGCCCGCCGCCCACTCGACCGCCGCGGTGCCGCAGGCGGTGCCGTCCGTGCCGACGACCACTGCCGGTTTCCTCATGGCCGTTCTCCCTTCCCTCACCTCGATCGTCGGCCGCCGCCAGGGTGCGTGGCAGAGGCGATCTGCTCGGGGAGGGTGGGACTTAGGACCCTGTCGTCCGGCCCGTCCCGGGACGAGGCTGGACGGCGGAGGTGCGTGAAGATGGTGGTCGCGGTGCTGGTCATCCTGCTGGCCCTGATGATCGGCGTGATGGTGTCCTGGTTCCGGGAGCTGCCGTCGGCGCCCGCGCTGCCGTCCCCGTCCCCGTCCCCGTCCGCGTCGCCGTCGCCGTCGCCGTCGCCCGAAAGCCTTGAGGGTGCTCTCGCCGCTCAGCTGGCCGCGGGCGCGATCACCCAGCCTCAGTACCTGCGGGCCATGGCATGGGTGGCGTTCCGCGAGGAGGAACGCCACCCCATGGAGCCCCTGGAGGACGGCCGCGGGTAGCCGCCGGCTGCTCGATGGTGCCCGTTCGTGCGATCTCGTGCGGCGGGGAGTCAGAGGACGGCCGCGGCCAAGCGCTCGATGCCGTCCGGGTCGGCCGTGGACGGCTGGAAGACCAGCTCGTCGACGCCCAGGTCGGTGAACGCCTGGACCACGTCCCAGGCGGCCGCGGCGCCGCCCGCGATGCTGCCGACGACGATGTCGCGATAGTCGGCGGGGGCGGTGCCGTAGTAGTCGGCCACCCCGGCCCGGCCCTTCTCCAGGTCGTCGAAGGCGAAGTAGTTGATGGCGATCAGCCGGGGCGACCCCTCGCGGCCGGCGTCCTTCCAGGCCTTGCGGGCGGTGTCGAAGTTCTCGGCCAGATAGGCGGGCGGCACGGCCGGCGCGATGTAACCGTCACCCCAGGTGGCCATCCGCTCGTACGAGGCCGGGCTGCGCCCGCCGAAGATCATCGGCACCCGCCGCGCGGCCAGCGGCACGGCCCCGTTGTCGCCGCCGCCGACCGGCTCGCCGTCCCACACCGACCGGTAGATCTCCAGGTCGGCGTCGATGCGGCGGCCGAGCCCGCGCGGACCGAGCCCGTCGACCACGAAGTCGTCGGGCCGCTGTCCGATGCCGACGCCGAGGGTGAGCCGCCCGCCGGAGACGCCGTCGATCGACGCGACCTCCTTGGCCAGCAGCACGGGCGGCCACACGGTCGCCAGCAGCACGTTGCTGAGTAGGCCGATGGTGGTGGTGGCGCCGGCGGCCGCGGCCAGGGCCACAGTGTCCATGACGCCCGGATAGGCGATCCGGCCGATCGTGCCGAGGGTGGCGAACCCGGCCCGCTCGGCCCGGGCCGCGTAGGCCGGGATGGTGGCGGCGTCGACGTCGCGGACGTGGTTGGGCAGTCCGATTCCGATCTTCATAATTCCGATGACGCGTCCCGGCCGCCGGGGTTCAGGCGCCGTGATCCGGCCCACCCGCGCCGCACATTTGCCGAACATTTACCGACGCGCCGCCGGTTCTGCGGCATCATCGCCGGGTGACGAACGGCGGCGCTCTGAAAGAGCTGGACGAAACAGACCACGCGCTGCTCGAGGCCGTGCAGCGCGACGGCCGCGCGACCCTGAGTGACCTGGCCGTCGAGATCCGGCTCAGCGTCTCGGCGACCCGCGCCCGGCTGCGCGCGCTGGAGGAGCAGAGGATCATCACGGCGTACGCGGCACACGTCGACCCCGAGGCGGTCGGTTACGCGCTGCGCGCGGTGGTGCGCATGAAGGTGAACGGCCCGCTGTTCGACGCCGAGGTGGCGACGGTGCTCGAGCGGCATCCGCAGATCGTGCGCTGCCTGCGGGTGACCGGGGAGTCCTGCTACATGATGGAGATCGTGGCCACCGGCCTGCGCGACCTCGAGGAGATCACCGACGACCTGGCCCAGATCGGCCCGATCACCACCGACCTGGTCTACGAGGTCGTCGCCGACAAGCCCACCCCCGTGCCCTAGCCTCGGCCCTCGAGCGTGCGCGTGAGCTCCTCCAGCTCGGCCAGGCGTGCGGCCGGGCTGAGGTGGGCGGCGACCGCGACCAGGATCAGCTCGGTCACGGCCACCTCGTGGGTGATCGGGTCGATCGGGCCGGCCGCCTCGCGCGGGAGCCGCACCACCACGTCGGCCTGCCCCGTGCCGCCTTCATCGGTGATCAGAATCAGACGCGCCCCGCGCCCTTTGGCGGCGGTGACGAAACGCGCGGTCTCGGGGGAGTAGCGCCGGAAGTCGTACGCGACGACGACGTCCCCCGCTCGCAGATCGAGCAGCACCCGGGCCCGTGCGGAGGCCGGACCAGGAACATGAGCCACACCCGGCCGGAGGCTCGCGAGCTGCCGGACGAGGTATTCGGCCGCGAGCTCGCTGAGCCGCCCACCCAGCGCCCACACCCTCCCGGCCGCTGTCAAAATCTGGGCGATCTCGGTCAGCGCGCCGTCCGGCACGGCGGCCAGCGAGCCATCGAGACCGGTGCGCAGACTGGTCGCGGCGCTGTCCAGACCGGACGGCTCGCTGACGAACGAACGTAGTCGTGAGCGGTCCTGAGTCCGTACGGCCGCCTGGAAATCGGCGAAGCCGTCGAACCCGAGCCGGGCCACCAGCCGCGACGCGGTCGGCGGGCTGACGCCGGCCCGATCGGCGAGCGCGCGCAACGACCCCAGCGCCGGCCTGCCATGACCCCTTGGCGTGGCCTGATCAACAGTTCCTACCGCCGCTTCCTGCCGATCGCGGCCGGCACGACGGCGGTCACTCTCCATGAGGGCAACACTCCGCTGCTGCACTCGGCGTATCTGTCGGAGGTGACCGGCGGTGACGTCTGGCTGAAGGTGGAGGGTGCCAACCCGACCGGTTCCTTCAAGGACCGGGGCATGACGGTGGCCATCACCCAGGCCGCCGCCGGCGGCGCCGAGCTGGTGATCTGCGCGTCGACCGGCAACACGAGCGCTTCGGCCGCCGCCTACGCGGCCCGGGCCGGCCTGGCCGCCGCCGTCCTGATCCCCGAATCCGGCGTGGCCAAGGGCAAGCTGGGCCAGGCCGTCCGCTACGGAGCGCGCGTCGTCGAGGTGGCCGGAACGTTCGACGACTGCCTGCGGATAGCCCGCGACCTGGCCGCCCACCACCCGGTGGCCCTGGTGAACTCGGTGAACAACGAGATGCGCCTGTCCGGCCAGCGCACGGTCGCCTACGAGATCGTCGACGCGCTGGGCGGCGCCCCCGACATCCACTGCCTCCCGGTGGGCAACGGCGGCAACATCACCGCGACCTGGCAGGGCTACCGCGCGTATGCCGCGTCCTCGTCGCCGGCCCTTCCTCGCATCTGGGGTTTCCAGGCGGCCGGCGCGGCGCCCTTCGTGCGCGGTGAGGCTGTGGCCCGGCCGTGGACGGAAGCGAGCGCCATCCGCGTGGGCAACCCGGCCACCTGGGATCCCGCCGTGGCCGCCCGCGAGGAATCGGGCGGTCTGATCGGAGAGGTGACCGACGAGGAGATCTTCGAGGCGTACCGCATCATCGCCCGCCACGACGGCGTCTTCGCCGAGCCCGCCTCCGCGGCCGGCGTCGCCGGCCTGCTCAAGCAGCACCGGGCCGGCGCCGTCCCACCCGGCGCCCGCGTCGTCGTCACCCTGAGCGGCAACGGCCTGAAAGACCCGGACGCCGCCCTCCGCGACGGTCTCGACACCGCCCACACCGGCCCCACCGCGAAGGAGGTCGCCTCCGTCCTGCTCGCGCGATAGCCGCCGTCAGGGCTTGATTCAAGACGCGATGTGACCTTGAGTGGTCGCTATGGAACTGACGTCTGTCGATCAGCACGTGCGACGGGGCCGGGTGGCGGCGTCCCTGGCCTTCCTCGGCTTCGGGACGGCGCTCGGGGTGTGGACGGCGCGCATTCCGGCGGTCAAGAGCAACCTCGGCCTGACCGACGGGCGCCTCAGCATCGCGCTGCTGGCGTTCGCCGCCGGGTGCATCGCCGGGATGGTGGTGATCGGGCGGTTGAGCGACCGGTTCGGCAGCGCGCGGGTGCTCGTGCCGGCGATGGTTCTCGAGGGTGTTCTGCTGGTGCCGCCCGGATTCGCCGGCGGGCTGGTCGCGTTGTGTGTGGCCCTGTTCCTGTTCGGCGCCACGCACGGGACGCTCAACATCGCCATGAACGCCAACGCGATCGAGGTGCAGCGGGCGGCCGGCCGCCCGATCATGTCGTCGTTCCACGCCGTCTACAGCGTCGGCGGCTTCCTCGGCGCCATGATCGGCAGCCTGTTCGCCCGCGCCGGGGCCGGGGTGGGCGTCACCCTGCTCGCCGTGGGCGCCGGCGTCGCGGCCCTGGCCGTCTGCTCGGCGCCCTGGCTGCTGTCGGCGCGGCGGCCGGCCGTGCCGGAAGCGGGTCCGGCCGGTGGGCGGCGTTCGCTCATCCTGATGTTTCTCGGCGTTCTCGTGCTGTGCACGCTCGTCGGTGAAGGGGCGGCCGCCGATTGGAGCGCCGTCTATCTGCGCGACAACCTGGAAACCAGCGCGAGCTTCGCGGCGTACGGTTATGCGGCGTTCGCCATCATGATGACCGTCGGCCGGATCTTCGGCGACCGGCTGACCCGTGCGCTGGGGCCGGTGCTTCTCGTGCGGCTGAGCGGGCTGGTCGCCGCGGGCGGCCTCGGCGCCGCGTTGCTCGTGAACCAGCCGGTCGCCGGTGTCGTGGGTTTCGGGCTGCTCGGCGCGGGGCTGTCCTGCATCGCCCCGCAGGTCTTCACCGCCGCCGGCGAGCGGGACCCGGAGCGGGCCGCACGGGCGCTGTCCACGGTGGTCAGCATCGGATATCTGGGCTTCCTGCTCGGCCCGGTGCTCATCGGCGCCGTGGCCACCGTGACGACCCTGCCGGTCGCGCTCGGGATCCCGGTGCTGCTGGCGGTTTTCGTCGCGGCCAGCGCGCCGGCCCTGCGCCCGCGCGGTCAGCGGTAGAAGGCGGCCACCGTGTGGAAGGCGGCCTTCGGTTCCCACGGCATGTCCGGGTACGTCTCGCCGGTGCGGTCCTCGTAGACCTTCACGATGCCGTAACTCGCGCGGTCGAGGTCGTCGCGCGGGTCGCCGTCCGGGCGGTGCACGTGGTCGCCGAGCGCGAAGATGAAGACGAAAGTGGTGTCCACGCCCTCGGCGTCGAAGACCTCGAGGGTCTCCCGCAGGTAGCGGGCCTGGCCCTCCTCGTCGCGCTCGTGGTCGCCGGTCAGCCGCACCGGGCCGCCCTCCGGGTCGTACTCAACGATGTCGAGGCCTTCGGCGCCGGCGTCGCCCGCACCCCGGTAGGTCGCCGAGCCGAACTCGGTGATGGCCACCGGCTTTCCCTGGGCGACGAGGGTTCGTACGCCCTCGGCGAAGACGTCGGCCACCCGCGCGGAGCGATAAAGATCCACGGACACGAAGTCGAACGGCGCCCAGTCGACGCGTTCCAGCGGCACCGAGGCGTACGTGATCGGGCCGGCGAAATGCTCGCGCACGACCGCCACGGCCCGCCCGAGGAAGTCGTTGATCCGCGCGGTCAGGGTACCGATCGTCTCCCGTACGCCCTCGGGCCGGCGCAGCGCCGCGACCCGCTCCCGGGTGTCGCCGCCCGGCAGGAACCCTTGATTCATCAGGCTCAGCTCGGCCCCGGTGACGAAGACGACGTCACCGTCTAGTGCCGCGGCACGCCGAGCGCAGTCGGCGAACAGCGCCAGCATCGCGCTCTCGGACAGCTCCAGAGGGTACGGCGAGAACCACACCTCCAGGCCGGCCCGCAGGGCGATCGTGGCCGCCGCCTCGATCCGCTCGGGGTCGCCGCCGCTGATCCGCACCGCCGTGCAGTGCAGATCCTCCTTGATGACGCTCAGCTCCCGCTCGACCTGCGCCAGATCGAAGACCGGCCGCGAGTTGCGCCCGCGCAGCACGAACCCGGTGTCGTAGGTGATGCCCTGACCGCGCACGACGCCTCCTAGATTAGGTACTGGACGTACCCTACGCCCGGCGGGGATACTTGCGCCATGACGAAAAGCCCGGCCACCCGGCGCCGTGGTGCCGAGCTGGAGGAGGCGCTGCTGCGCGCGGCGGCCGACGAGCTCCTCGAATCGGGCTACGCGGGGCTGACCATGGACCGGGTGGCCCGGCGGGCCGGCACCAACAAGAACGCCCTCTACCGGCGCTGGCCCGACCGCCTGGCGCTCGGCGTCGCGGCGTACCGCCAGCTGGCCGAGGGTTTTCAGCCGCCCGACACGGGTGCGCTGCGCGAGGACGTGCTCGAGACCCTGCGCCTGGCCAACCGGCACTGGAGCTCACCGCTGGGCGCGATCCTGCGCGAGCTGATGGCCGCCGCCGGCTCCGCGCAGGAGTTGCTCGCCCAGCTCTCCGACCGCTCCACCGACACCACGGCCGCCGCCTGGCTGCTCATCCTCGGCCGCGCGGTGGCCCGCGGCGAGGCTCCGCCCGAGGCCCTCCACCCGCGCGTGGCCACCGTCGCGATCGACCTGCTGCGCAACGAGTTCGTCACCCGGGGCGTTCCCACCGTTCCGGACGAGGTCCTGCACGAGATCGTCGACGAGGTCTACCTTCCCCTCGTCCGTTCGAGGGGCGCCGGCCGCCCTTCCTGACGACCGGCCGGCCTATGGCACCTCCGCCAGGGCGGCCCGGGAAGCGTCGCTGTCGCCGAGCTGGTCGAAGACGTCGCCGGCGACGCGGCGGCCGATCAGCAGGCTGGAGGTGGCGGCGGGGGAGGGGGCGTTGAGCACGTGCACGGCGCGCTCGGTGCGCTGGATGACGAAATCGTCGACCAGGGCGCCGTCGCGGGTCACGGCCTGGGCGCGCACGCCGCTGCCGTGCCGGCGCATGTCGCGGCCGGTGACGCTCGGCGCCATCTTGCGCACCTCGCGCACGAACAACGGCCACACAAGTGAACGGCTGATCTCACTGACGCCGTACCGCCAGAAGCGTTTGGTCAGTCCCCGCAGCGCCGGATCGGCGAGCAGCTCGCGGATCATCTTCGGATCGACGTCGCGCCAACGGTATCCGTGCCGGGAGAGGGCGGGCACCGCGTTAGGTCCGATATGGACGGTGCCGTCGAGCATCGGGGTCACGTGCACGCCGAGGAACGGCAGCTCCGGGTCGGGCACGGGATAGACCGGGTTCGTGACGAGGTTGCGCAGGCCGGGCCGCAACTCGGCGTATTCGCCGCGGAACGGCATGATGCGCACCGGCGGCCTCTCGCCGAGCGCCTCGGCGATCTTGTCGCTGTGCAGGCCGGCGCAGTTGACGACGACGCGGGCGCTCACCTCGCCATTGATCACCGTGCGGTCGGCCCGCGTTTCGAAGACCTTTGCGGGCGTACGAAGACGCAGGCCGGCGCCGAGACCGGTCAGCTCCGTGGCGATCGTGCGGGCGACGGCGCCGAAGTCGGTCATCGCGGTCTCGGCGACCCAGAGCGCGGCGACGCCGGCGATGTTCGGCTCGCGCTCGTTGATGGCGCGCCGGTCGAGGCGCTCGACGGTCACGCCGTTGGCTCGGCCCCGCTCGGCGAGCATCTCGAGCTGCGGCAGCTGCCGCTCGGCGGTGGCCACGACGAGCTTGCCGGTGCGCTTGACCGGGACGCCGTTGGCCTCGCAGTAGCTGATCATCGCCTCGCCGCCGGCGCGGGCCAGCCGGGCCTTGAGGCCGCCCGGCTTGTAGTAGAGCCCGGAGTGGATGACGTTGCTGTTGTGCCCGGACTGGTGAGCGCCCCAGCGGTCCTCGGCCTCCAGCACCGTGACGGTCAGACCCGGCCGTTCGCGCAGAAGCGCGCGGGCTGTGGCGAGACCCAGCAGCCCGCCTCCGATGATGGCGACGTCAATGTTCACGCTGCGAATGTATACAGACGCAGCGCCTGTAGTAAATGCACGATATGCTTTCGCCGTGAGTGCCGACGCGATCGCCGACCAGCTGCGCTCCGCCCTGCGGCGCGGCGAGTTCCTTCCCGGCACGCGCCTCGTCCAGGAGAAGATCGCCTCCGACCTCGCCGTGAGCCGCATCCCGCTGCGCGAGGCGCTGCACATGCTGGCCGCCGAGGGCCTCTTGGTGAACAAGCCGAACCGGGGCATGGTGGTGGCCGAGCTCAGCCCCGGCGAGGTGGACGAGCTGTTCGGGCTGCGCCTCCAGCTCGAGCCGAGCCTGGCCGAGGAGATCGTGCGGGGCTGCCGGCCCCGCGACGTCGACGCCCTGCGCGACCTGGCCGAGCAGATCCACGAGAAGGGCGCCGACGCGGCGGCCCGAGCGGCGCTGAACTACCAGTTCCACTCGCGCATCTACGAGCTGTCCGAGCGGCCGCTGACCATCCGGTTCATCGACCAGTTGCTGCATCTCGTCGAGCCGTACAGCCGGCAATGGGTCCGCTCCGGCCGCGACCTCGAACGCATCGACCAGGAGCACCGGCAGATGGTCGCCGCCCTGCGCGACGGCGACGTCACGGCCCTGGCCAGGGTGATCGTCGACCACATCGTGGGAGCGCGCGACCACGTGATGGCCGCTCTCCGTCCGTGACGAGGTAGCATCGCGGCGTGAACAAGTACTGGCACGTCGTCTCCCCGCCGGTCCGCCCGTAACCGGGCGCACCCGCTGACGATCTGTTCCGCGGCCCCGCCGATGCTCACATCGGCCCGGGTTCTTGTTCCGTGCGCCCGTGACGAATCCAGCCCTGTCCCGGAATTCGACACGGAAGTTCACTCTCTTGTCTGTCACGACTCGTCCCGCTGCCCTTGACCACCACGTCAACCCGCTGGCCGGCCCCGTTCCGGTCCTCGCCGCCGCCACCTTGTGGGGAACCACCGGCACAGCGGCGTCGTTCGCCCCGTCCGCCGCGCCGGCGGCCGCCATCGGCGCCGCCGGCCTGGTGCTGGGCGGCCTGCTCCTCTTCCTGACCGACCTGCGGCAGTCCTCTCCGCTTCCTCGGCGGTCGTCCTTGCTTCGGCGCGAATGGGCGCTGGTGCTGCTCGGCGCGATCACGGTGGCGGGTTATCCGCTGAGCTTCTACCCGGCGGTGGCGCGTTCCGGCGTGGCCGTAGCGACCGTCATCACGCTCGGGAGCGCTCCTGTCTTCGCTGGTCTGCTGGCCTGGCTCATTCAGGGCGCCCGCCCGGCCCGGCGCTGGACGATCGGCACGGTCGCGGCGATCGCCGGGTGCGCCGTTCTCGTGCTGGGGCCGGAGCTCGCGGGCGGCGGGGCCGGCATGGACGTCCTGGGTGTGGCGCTGGCGCTGGTGGCCGGCCTGTCGTACGCGGCGTACACGATGGTCGGCGGCAACCTCATCGCCCGCGGGCACCCGTCGGGAACCGTGATGGGCACGATGTTCGGCCTGGCCGGCCTGCTGGTCCTGCCGGTCGTCCTGGCCGGCGACCCGGGCTGGCTGCTCTCGGCGCGCGGCGCGGCGGTCGCGGTCTATCTCGCGCTCGTGCCGACCTACGCGGCGTACCGGCTCTTCGGCTACGGCCTGCGGCACACCACGGCGACCACCGCCACGGTGTTGTCCCTGGCCGAGGCCGCCGTCGCGGCGCTGCTGGGCGTCGCCCTGCTGGGCGAGCGCCTGCCGGCGTTGTCGTGGGCGGGCTTGGCCGTCCTCACCGCAGGTCTGGCGTTCTTGACGCTGCCCGCGCGCTCGCGCGGGACTTCCGGCGGTTCCTGAGCGTTCGCGCGGGTTCTGCCGGCGGTTGATGGCCGCCTCACGGGCGTGCGCGGCCGTGAGGAGGCCGCCTCGGGCGTCGAGCGGGTAGCTCTGGGATCGTGCGCGTGCTTGGGCAGGGAGTGGGGGTGGGACGGGGAATGGGCCGGGTCACGCGTGGCTGGGGTGGGAACTCTGGCGGACGCGCAGCTCGGCGGGGAAGACGCAGCGCCAATGCGGGGCCAGCTGGCGGGACACCATCGCTCGGGTGGCGGCGGCGGCCATGGCCTCCACGGGCTGGTGGACCGAGGACATCGGTGGGGTGGCGCATTCCGCTATGACGCTGTCGTCGAAGCCGACGACGGCCACGTCCTGGGGGATGCGCCGGCCCGCGTCGGCCAGGGCCTGCATGGCGCCCGTGGCCATCAGGTCGCAACCCACGAAGATGCCGTCGATCTCCGGCTCCTCGGCCAGCAGGCGCTGGGTCAACGTGTAGCCGTCCTCGCGCCGGAACTTGCCGCTGGCCGCGATGTCGGGCAGGCCCAGCTCCAGCACGGCGCGGCGATGACCCTCGCGACGGCCCTCCGCGCACGCGTTGCCGTTTTCGCCGTGCAGGGCCGCCACCCGGCGGCGGCCGCTCTCGTGCAGGTGGATCATCGCGGCGCGGGCGCCCTCGGCGTTCTCCAAGCCGATGTACGGGACGCCGGGAGCGGACGGGCTCATCGACACCACCCGGTCGCAGCGGGCGTAGAACTCGCCGGCGATCTCCGGTGGCACATTGATGAGCAGCACGCCCAGCGTGACCGTGTCGGCTATCCGGGTCAGCAGAGCCCGCGCGCCGGCCTCGTCGACCACGTGCACCCGCAGCTGCGCGTTGCCGCCGGCCAGCTCCTGGAGGATGCCGGCGGTGACCCGGCCGTAGTACGGGCTCGTGCCGAAGAGGGACGGCTCGTCCACGACGACGAGCTCGATGACCTCGCCGTGGCCCGAGGCCAGTGCCCGCGCGACCGGGTCGGGCCGGAAACCCAGGGCGGCGATGACCTGCCGTACGTGTTCGCGCGTCTGCGGCGCCACGCCGGGCGCATCGTTGATCACCCGGGAGACGGCCGCCTTGGAGACTCCGGCCCGGCGGGCGACATCGGCCAGCGTCGGCCTCCCGTGCGGCATCGGCCCACTATAGGCCGAGCCGCGCGCGACGGCCGCCCCGTCGACGCTCGCGAAAAAGGCGCTCGTGGGAGAGGCACTCGCGGAAGGGGCGCCCGCGGAAGGGGCGCCCGCGGAAGGGGCGCCGCGCCATGAATGACCGCCGGCGGGCGTGGCGAAGGGCAACCCGGGTACAGGTGTCGTGTGCATACCGTTGAGCTGCTGCTCGACTCCGGGCTCGAGTCCCTCGTACGACGGCAATGGCTTTGTCTCCGGGAAGCCGGTCTGCCGAGCCTGGCCACGCACGGGCACGCGAGCAACCGGCCGCATCTGACGGTGGCCACCGGGGAATCGCTGGCGGGGCTCGCGACCGTGGACCTGCCGCTGGCCGCCGAGTTCGGCGCGGTCACCTTTCTCGGGCGGGCGGCCGTCTGGGAGGTGCGGCCCACCGAGGCGTTACGGGAGCTGCACGCGCGCGTCTGGTCGTCGCTTCCCGGCGCCTGGCCCCCGCCCGGCCAATGGGTTCCGCACGTCAGCCTCGCCCTTCGGGTGCGTGCCGACCAGCACGATGCCGTGCGGGCCGCTCTCGGCGACCTGCCCCGGGCCGTGGGGCGTTTCGTCGCGGCCCGGAGCTATGACACGGTCACCCGTGCGGTCACCCCTGTGACCTCTTAGAAGCGGTGACGGTCCGGCAGCATGTCGTCCAGCGGCAACGGCGCCGCCAACTGGGCCGTGGCGGCGGTCGCCGGGACGCCGGCCCACCGGCGCAGCGTCGCGGTGGCCGCCGCCGCGTCCTCCGGCTTCAGGCGGGCGATGTTCGCGCCGTGGTTGGCGCCGGGGGCCAAGTACAGGGCCGAGTCGCGGCGGCTCGGGGTGAAGCGTTCCGCTCCCCACGGGTCGTTCTCGCCGTAGATGAACAGCATCCGCTGTGCGCTCGTGCGCACCCACAGGTCGACGTCGATCATCGGCAGGGGATTGTGGGGGCGGCGCAGTTCCTTCGGCAGTGACGAGTTGGCCGTGTACAGGCCCGGGTAGTTGCGCAGGCCGCGCAGGTGTTCGAAGCGCAGGCTGGGCCAGCCGAGCTGGGTGGCCGCCTGGTAGTAGTACGGCCAGTAGTACTCCAGGGCCTGGTCGGTGTAGAAGCTCCACCCGGCCACGCCGTCGATCCAGTCGTACAACTGCTCGTCGGTGGCCGTGGCGGCCGCCGGAACGGCCGCGCAGTCGGCCTCCGCGCTGTACTGCCAGAACGCCCACACCGAGTCGAGGACTGTCATCTCGAACGAGCGGTCGGCGGTGCCGATCGTGCGCGTGAACGTCCATCCGTTCGCGGCAGCGTCGGCCTGGAGGCGGGCGACCAGCGCGGCCCGCCGGCGCAGCGCCTCGGCCTGCACGTCGTCCAGGGCGGTGCGGCACGCGGGCGTACCCACGGTGTCGAAGAACTTGTCGTAGGCCGTGTCGGCCGGGTTGATGACGTCGTTGGGAGCCACGTACGCGACCACGCCGTCGACATCGTTCGGATAGAACCGCCGGTGGTAGACGGACGTCATGCCGCCCTTGCTGCCGCCCGTCTGGATCCACTTGGTGGCGTAGACGGTCTTGAAGGCGGTCACGATACGGTGCTCGTCGCTCGCCTCCTGCCAGATGGTCAGGTCGGACCAGTCGGCCGGCGCGGGCCGGGACGGGGTGAAGAAACGGTGCTCGACCGACACCTGATTGGCGTTCAGCAGCGCCGTCGGCTCCGTCTGCGACGGACGAGGGGTGGCGGCCAGGCCGTAGCCGCTCGTGGACAGCACGACCGGGCTGTCGGTGGACCGGTGCAGCAGCGTCAGGCGCTGCTCGTAGCTGCCCTGCCCGGGGTGGCGATGGTCGGCCGGCTGGCGGTACGTCATCACGAAGAACCGGTAGCCCGTGCCCTGCGTCTGCGAGACCACGGTCAGGCCGGGTATCGCGGTCAGCTGATCGAGCAGCGGATCGCCGGCCGCGCGGGCCACGCCGGCCGGGGACAGGACAACGAGCAGGGACGCGAGGGCAGCGACGATGCGTAGTCTCACGCGTCCGACCATATCGATGAACCGCGATCGGCAAAAGGACCTGGGGCGGCGGTGGGCCGCGTTCGGCGTGAGCGAGTTCGGCAGCGCCGTCGGCTACACGGCCCTGCCGGTGGTGGCGGTGCTCGTGCTGGGCGCCTCGGATTTCCAGGTGTCGCTCCTGACGGTGCTGGCCGGGGTGGTCAGCGCGGTCGCCGCCCTCCCGCTGGGGCCCTGGATCGAGCATCGGCGCAAGCTGCCGGTGATGGTCACGGCCGATCTCGTACGGGTCGTGGCCGTCGGTTCGGTGCCGGCGGCGGCCCTGCTCGGCGTGCTGACCTACTGGCACCTGTGCGTGGTGGCGGTCGTGCAGATGGTGGCCCGGCTCGCCTTCGACGCGGCCGGCGTGGCCCAGCTGCGCAGCCTCGTGCCGCCGGAGCATCGGGCCGAGGCCAACGGCCGGTTCGAGACGACACTGTGGACGGCCAACGCGGCCGGCCCGGCGGCCGGGGGAGTGCTCGTCTCGTGGCTGGGCGCCACGGCCACGATGGTGGTGGACGCGGCCAGCTTCCTCGTGTCGGCGCTGCTGCTGCGCGGGATGCGCGTGCCGGAGCCGCCACCACCCGTACTTCAGAAGCGGGACCTCGCCGGCGGCTGGCGGCACATCTTCGGGCACCGGGGACTGGCCGTGCTGTTCTGGAACTCGATGATCTTCGGCGGATGCGTGCTCGCCTCGGTGCCGCTGCTGGCGGTCTTCGTGCTGCGGGACCTGGGCTTTCCGGCCTGGCAGTACGGGCTGATGGCCGGGGTCGCGAGCGTGGCCGGCATCGCCGGGTCGATGCTGGTGAAGCCGCTGCGGCGGCGGATCGGCGAGCATCGGGTGCTGCTGGTGGCCGGGGCCGGGCGCAATCTGTGGATGGGGCTGATGCCGCTGGCCACGGCGTCGACGGGCGGGCTGGTCCTGGTCGTGGCGTCGGAGACGCTGATGGTGTTCTTCGCGGGCATGTTCAGCCCCACCTTCGCGACGTACCGGATGAACGCCACCGGCGACGGCCACATGGCGCGCGTGGTGATGTCGTGGTCGGTGGCGAACAAGGTCGTGCAGCCGGTCGTCATCGCGGCGGCGGGCGCGCTGGCCGCGGCCACCTCGGTCCGGACCGCGCTGGCCGTGCTCGCGACGATCTTGATCGGGGGTGTGGTGCTGTTGCCGTGGAAAGCCTAGAACAGAGGGCTGCGGCGTTCGAGGAGGACGACGTCGCGCCAGCGGTCGCCCTGGCGGCCCAGGCGCTCGCGGACGCCGACCGTGCGGAAACCCGCCGCCCGGTGCAGGGCGAGGCTGGCCGCGTTCTCCGGGAAGATGCCCGACTGGATGGTCCAGACGCCGGCCCGCTCGGTGGAGTCGATGAGCGCCCGCAGCAGCGCCCGGCCGACCCCACGGCCCCGCGCCGCCGGATCGACGTAGATGGAGTGCTCGACCACGCCGGCGTACACCGGACGGCTCGACACGGGCGAGACGGCCACCCACCCCAGCACGGCGGGCCCGGCCGCCACGAACCGGTGCGCGGCGAGCCGTCCCCTGTCGAACGCCTCCCACGAGGGCGCTGCCGTCTCGAAGCTGGCATCGCCGCCGTCCAGCCCGGTCTGATAGATGGCCAGCACGGCGCCGGCGTCGGCGGCCCGCATCGGGCGCAGGGAGACTTCGCTCATCCGTCCGGAGTTTAGACAGCCTGGTCAGGGTAGGTTGGCCGGGTGACGCCGCATCTTCGTGGCCGGGAAAAGGAGCTCGAGCGGCTCACGGCCGTCCTGGACGAGACCGCCACCGGCCAGGGGCAGGCGCTCGTCCTGCGCGGCCCGGCCGGCATAGGCAAGACCACGCTGCTCGCCCACGCCGCCGCCGAGGCGCGCGGGCGGGGCTGGCGGGTGCTGCGCGCGGCGGGCGTGCAGGCCGAGGTCAATCTGCCCTACGGCGGGCTGGAGCGCCTGTTGCGGCCGGTGGTGACCGCCTCCGCGCGGCGGTCGCGGCCGGCCTGCTGACGGCTCAGGAGCGCCGGGTCGCCGAGCTCGCCGCGACCGGCCTGACCAACAAGGAGATCGCCACCCGCCTCTACCTGTCGCACCGCACTGTCGGCTCGCACATGCACCGGCTCCTGCACAAGCTCAACATCACCTATCGCACGCAGCTCGCCGAGGCCCTCGGGCCCAGTGGGCCATCAGGGCCAGAGTGGCCACCTCGGCCGCGCACAGCAGGCGCTCCACCGTCCCCAGCGGGATGGCCCGCCACCAGCGGACTCCCGTCCACGGCTCGGAGATCAGGGCCCACAGGATCGGGCTGAAGCAGAGCAGGGACACGATGCCGAAGGCCAGGATCAGCGGGTTGCGGCGGCCGATCGCGATCGCGGCCGCGGGCAGGCTCAGAAAGGCCAGCAGGCTGGCCGCCCGGTGGATGTCGCCGCTGACCGACGGGCCGCCGGCGGCCCAGTTGTGCTTCTCGAAGACGACCACCCCGATCAGGCCCACGGTCCACAGGACCAGGCCGATCGCCGTGACCGAGGACGGCCCGATCAGGCGCGACCGGATCAGGGCGGCCAGGACCGCGATCGAGGCGGCGGCCAGCAGGAGGGTGGCCACGTCGAAGGCCCAGCCGTGGGTGAGCAGGGCATAGTGGCTGATCGTGCGGGTCCGCCAGTCGAGCTCGGACGTGGCGTGCAGCCAGGCGAAGAGGGCCAGGCAGACCGCCACGCAGGCCAGCGCGAGCCGGGGGAGAAGGCGGGCGGGCGAGGCGATCATCGGGGATCAGCCTGTCAGCTCTTTCTGTGTGGCACCTGAAGATGGTTGCACCAGGGATTCCCATTCGATAGACAGTTGTGGTTCTTGAGACTGGGGGGTCAGGGTGGCGGAAGACTGGGTTCCGGCGGGCGTCGACGTGAGCCGGCCGTCGGCGGCGCGGGTTTACGACTATTTTCTGGGCGGGGCGCACAACTTCGCCGTGGACCGGCAGCTGGCCGAGCAGATCGAGGCGATGACGCCGAACATCGCCGAGACGATGCGGTCCAACCGGGTCTTCCTGCGCCGGGCCGTGCGGTTCCTGGTGGCCCAGGGTGTCCGGCAGTTCCTCGACATCGGGTCGGGCATCCCGACCGCCGGCAACGTGCACGAGATCGCGTTGGAGGCGGCGGCCGACTCCAAGATCGTCTACGTGGACGTGGACCCGGTGGCGGTCGAGCACAGCCGGGCCATTCTCGCCGGCACCGCCAACACCGCCGTGATCCTGGCCGACGCCCGCGACACCGAGCGGATCCTGGCCGAGGCGGGCAAGCTCCTCGACTTCGACGAACCGGTCGCCGTGCTGCTCGCGGGGGTCCTGCACTTCATCCCGGACGGCGACGACCCGAGAGCGACCGTGCGGGCCTTGCGGGACGCGGTGACGACAGGCAGCTATCTGCTCGTCTCGCACGCGACCGCGGACGGGCAGCCGGCCGAGGTGATCGAGGCGCAGCGGCTGTCGGGGCGCACCGCCACCGAGATCACGCTGCGGACGGCGGGTGAGATCGGGGCCTACTTCGACGGGTTCGAGCTGGCCGAGCCGGGCCTGGTCTTCATTCCGCTGTGGCGGCCCGACCCGCAGGAGCCGGCCGACGAGCACCCGGAGCGCATCGGGGCGTACGCGGGAGTCGGAAAGAAGAAATGAGCTTCGTCGAGCGGTGGCGCCGGCAGCTCGCCGGCGCCGGATTCGTGCCGCTGGACGCCGATCAGCTGGACGAGCTGCTGACCGGGCTCGCGTCGCGGCTCAACGAAAAAGCGGGTGAGGGTGTGGGCGCGGCCCTGGTCGAGGCCCGCCTCACCGACCCGGCGATGCTGGCCGCCACCGTCGAGGTGATCGGCGACGAGAAGGTCGCGGCGCGGGTGGCGGCCGGGTACGCCCAGGCGATCCGGGCCGCCACCATGGCCGACCAGGAGGAGCTCAACCAGGCGGTGCTGCGGGCCCTGCGGGCCAGCGAGGCGCGCCTGCGCGCGGTCTTCGACAACGCCGCCATCGGCATCGGCGTGAGCGCCATGGACGGCCGGATCGTGCAGGTCAACCAGGCCTTCGCCGACCTGCTCGGCTACACCCGGGACGAGATGTGCCACCTGCTCGTGCCGGGGCTGACCCATCCCGAGGACCCGCACGACATGTGGCGGATGTACGAGGGGGTCATCAACGGCGACGTCGACCACGTGCGGATGGAGAAGGCCTACTACCGCAAGGACGGCGGTGAGATCTGGACCGACCTGACCGTCTCGCTGATCCGCGACGACGACGGCGCGCCCGAGTTCACGATCGCGATGGTGCAGGACATCACCGACCGGCGGCGGCTCAAGAAGAGACTCGAACATCAGGCCACCCACGATCCGCTGACCGGCCTTCCGAATCGTACGAAGATTGCCTCCGACCTGGTCCGCATCTTCCGCGACCACGCGAGTGTCGGCGTCTGCTACCTCGATCTCGACGGTTTCAAGAGGATCAACGACACGCTCGGCCATCAGGTGGGCGACGAGCTGCTGGCCGCGGTGGCGACCCGCCTCGAGCGGAGCACGAACCACGTCGCCGGTCGCATGGGCGGCGACGAATTCGTCGTCCTCGTCGAGGACCCGCAGGACATGCGCAAGCTCGCCGAGAGCATTCTTCAGGAGCTTTCCCGGCCGTACGTCATCAGGAAGCACCGGCTGCGCATCTCGGCCAGCATCGGCGTCGTCGAGAGCGAGGTGGCCGCGACCAGCCCGCAGGAGCTGATGAAAGCCGCGGACCTCACTCTGTACGCCGCCAAGTCGGACGGCCGGGGCCGTTACGTCATGTACGACTCGGAGCGCGACGCCCGCCAGGCCGCCCGGTACGCGCTGGCCGCCGAGATGCCGGACGCCCTCGACCGCCGCGAGTTCACGCTGGTCTATCAGCCGCTGGTCTCGCTCCAGGACCGCGAGCTGCGCGGGGTGGAGGCGCTGGTGCGCTGGGACCATCCGCGGCTCGGCCGGCTCGGCCCGGACGCCTTCATCCCCCTGGCCGAGGAGACCGGCGTCATCCTGCCGCTGGGCCGCTGGGTGCTCGAGGAGGCGTGCGCGCGGGCCGCCGAGTGGGCGAAGGACTTTCCCGGCCGGCGGGTGGCCATGAGCGTCAACATGACCGTCTCGCAGGCGCACGATCCCGGGTTGCTGGCCGATGTCGACGGCATCCTCATGCGTACCGGATGGGACCCCGCCCTTCTCGTTCTGGAATTGACCGAGAGCGCGGTCATGGATCCGGACGGGACGGCCGCGCTGCACGGCCTGGCCGAGCGGGGCATCCGCATCGCCATCGACGACTTCGGCACCGGATATTCGAACCTGGCCTATCTTCGGCGTCTGCCTGTGCACGTGCTCAAGCTGGCCGGGCCGTTCGTCGAAGGGCTGCGGGAGAGCGACAGCGTGGACGAGCGGATCGTCGAGACGATCATCAAACTCGCCCACGCCATCGGGATCAGCGTCACGGCCGAGGCCGTCGAGACCGCGCCGCAGGAGGCCGCGCTGCGCCGCCTCGGCTGCGACACCGGTCAGGGCTGGCTGTTCTCGCGGCCGCTCTCCTCGTCGGGGGTCACCGAGCTGCTCGTGAAGAGCCTCTCCTCGTCGAGCGCGGACGTCTGAACCACCAGCACGTCACAGACCGCGTTGCGGACCACCCCGGCCGGCACCGATCCCAGCAGCGCGCCCTGTGACGCGCCGAGGCCGCGGTTGCCGACCACGATGAGGTTGGCCGGGTTGGTGCCGACCGTGTCCAGCAGGGCCTGGGCCGGGTCGCCCTCGACCAGCCGTTGCTCGATGTAGCGGGCGCGTTCCCGGGTCAGCCCGGTGACCGATTTGTCCAAGGCCTCGCGCGCGACGGCGGCGCCGTACAGATCGCGGTGCACGCCCTCGGCCGGGGGCGCCGCGTCGCCGGTGCGATAGGCGGTCACCACGATCAGCCGGGCCTGGGCCGCCTGGGCCACCTCGGCCGCCCGGTCGACGGCGTACAGGCTGGTCGCCGTGCCGTCCGAACCGACCACCACCCGGTCGTACACCGTGATGCTCCGCTTTCCGCCCAGCGGCACGATCGGCGACTCGTCGGCCTCGTCCGGCGGATTCACCCACAGCATGGCGATCGCGCCGATGCCGAGCAGCACGCCGGCCAGGGTGATCGCGTGTGAGCCCTTGCTGTCCAGCCAGTGCTCGTAGATCCAGCCGAAGGTGACCGTCTGCACCAGCATCGGCACCACGATCATCATGTTCAGGATGCCCATGTAGACGCCGGTCCGCTTGGCCGGGACCATGCTGGCCACCATCAGGTAGGGCACGCCGACCGCGCTCGCCCAGAAGATGCCGACGCCGATCATCGGGATCAGCGTCACCCACTGGTTGTCGATGCGGGCCAGCCAGACCAGCGAGAGGGCGGCCAGTCCGAGCGCGATCGCGTGGACCCGCTTGGCCCCCATCCGCTGGGCGAAGCCGACCAGGAACAGCGCCGAGATCATGGTGACGAAGTTGTAGGCGCCGTTGGCCAGGCCGCTCCACGCGATCGCGTCGTCCCAGGCCGGCCCGCCGGTCTCCGGGTTGGAGCCGAACACGGTCTCGCCCAGGCTCACCGCCAGGAACTGCCAGTAGATGAACATGGCGTACCACTGGAACGCGAAGACCACGCCGATCTTGTGCATGGCCACCGGCATCACCCGCACGGCGTCGGCGATCTCCCGGACCGCCGGTCCGAGGCCCTTCGGGGCCTCGCGCATCTCGGCCAGCTCTTCCTCGGAGGGCTTCAGTTCCTTCGTACGGGCCATCGCCGTCAGCACGGTCAGCAGGATGCAGAACGTGCCGATCATGAAGCACGCGAACATCCAGTACGGCACCCCGTTGCCGGCCGTGCCCTGCAAGGGCTCCACCTTCTGGAGCACGAACAGCGACAGGTTGGCCAGCACGGCGCCGGCCCCGGTGAACATGCTCTGGGTCAGGAAGCCGCGGGCCAGCTGCGACTTCGGCAACCGGTCGGAGATGAAGGCCCGGTACGGCTCCATCGAGGTGTTGTTGCCGGCGTCGAGCAGCCAGAAGCAGATCACGCCGAGCCAGAGG
Organism: Actinoplanes sp. CA-131856; assembly: GCF_050956135.1. Classification (GTDB taxonomy): domain Bacteria; phylum Actinomycetota; class Actinomycetes; order Mycobacteriales; family Micromonosporaceae; genus Actinoplanes. Next base: position 4,401,106 of record NZ_CP191849.1, read on the forward strand.
ACGCCGACGAACGGGAACAGGAACAGGATGATCGCGCAGAGGAGGGCGCCGGACACGATGAACGGCCGTCGCCGCCCCCACCTCGGATGCCAGGTCCGGTCGCTGATGGCGCCGATCAGCGGCTGGATGATCAGGCCGGTGACCGGGCCGGCCAGGTTGAGGATCGGCAGCTGTTCGGGGTCCGCCCCGATCAGAAGGAACAGGGGGTTCACCGCCGACTGGGTGAGCCCGAAGCTGAACTGCACCCCGAAGAACCCGAGGTTCATCATCAGCAGGGCGGGGCCCGTCATCAGGGGCCGGCGCTCCGAGGACGGGGCCTGCTCGACGGTGTCCGACGTCGTAGTGGTCATAGTTCACCTTCTTGTGATCCACATCACACTCCTTGGCCGAAGCTAAACCGGGTGTGCATGGGTCGCAACTCGGAGTGTCGATGCGTTCGGCAGGGGCTTGAATCGACGGGCGCCGTTGACCCTTCGCCGTGGCCGGACTTGTAATGACGTCGGAGGTGACGGTGATGAGCGCATGGAAGACCGTCGTCGTCGGCGTCGACGGATCACCCGGCAGCCGCAAGGCGCTGACCTGGGCCGCCGCCGAGGCCGCGGACCACGGCGCCGACCTGGTCGTGGTCAACGTCTGGGAGCACACCCTGCTGCCGCCGGCCGGCAGTGTCAGCGTCTCCGAGCGGTACGTGCCCGAGCCCACCCAGCGCACCTCGGACGACCTCGTCCAGGTCATCCGGGAGGAGCTGGGCGACGAACCGCCCGTCCTGGTCCGCCCCCACGTCAAGCAGGGGCGCCCAGCCAAGGTGCTGATCGACGAGTCGGCCACGGCCGACCTGCTGGTCGTCGGGCACCGCGGCCACGGCGGCTTCGCCGGGCTGGTGCTCGGCTCGGTCAGCCAGCACGTCGCCTCGTACGCGAAATGCCCGGTGACGGTGGTCCGCTGAGCGGTGTATCTTCCTTCCACTTTCACGGGGAGGAAGATCGATCGTGTCCACTGCGTCGCGGGCCGCTCTGTCGGTCGCCATGCTGGTCGGCTTTTATGTGCTGGGCCTGATCCAGCTCGCGGCGGCCGGATTCCTGCTGTACGAGATCTGGGGCCACCTGCACGGCTACGGCGCGGCCAAGCTGAGCTGGCTCGTGATCATCGGTGTCGGCGCGGTCGTGGTCGGTCTCGGCAAGGCGCTGTTCGCCAAGCCGGGCGAGCCCGAGGGCCTGCTCGTCACCCCGCAGCAGGCGCCCGACCTGTGGCGGCTCGTGCACGACATGGCGGCCGCGGCCGGCACCCGCGCCCCCGACGAGATCCGGCTGATCCCCGAGGTCAACGCGGCCGTCACCGAGGACAGCCGGCTGCTCGGCCTGGTCGCCGGCGTGCGCCGGCTCTACCTGGGCATCCCGCTGCTGCAGACCTTCACCGTCGACCAGCTCCGCTCGGTGATCGCGCACGAGCTCGGCCACTACTCGGGCTCGCACACGCGGCTGGCCGCGATCACCTATCGCGGCCGGACCGCCCTGCACGAGACCCTGCGGCGCCTCGGGCCGCTGAACGTCTTCGGGTGGGTCTTCAAGGCCTACGGCCGCCTCTATCTGCTGGTCAGCAACGCGGTGACCCGGCGGCAGGAGCTGGAGGCGGACCAGGTCTCGGTGCGCGTGGCCGGCGTCGCCGCCGCGACGTCCACGATGCGGGAACTGCCCGTCGTCGGCGCCGCCTGGAACTTCTACTTCAACAACTACATCTCGTACGGCTGGGAGCTCGGTTACGCGCCCGACGACGTGTTCGGCGGCTTCCACCACCTCTACGCGGCCCGCACCCAGGAACTGGCCAAGCTGCGCGACGAGGAGCCCGAAAGCCACACCTCGCGCTGGGACACCCACCCGTCGGCGGGGGAGCGGATCGCCGCGATGCGCGCGCTGCCGCCCGTACGGCACCCGGCCGACGACCGTCCCGCCGGCGCCCTCGTCCCGCAGCTCACCCAGGCCGGCCTGGCCTTGCAGCGCGAGGTCGTCGACTTCGGCGCCCGGACCGTGCTGCCCTGGCCCGACTTCACCGCGGCCTCGATGACCCTGGTCATGCAGCACCGCGCCGACCGGGTGTTCCGCTCGCTGTCCCGCCTCTCCGGCATTCCCGAGGCCGGGCTGCCCGAGCTGTTCGAGCTGGTCGCCCAGGGGCGCCTGCGCGAGCTGGCGGCCGAGTTCCTGCCCGAGTCCCCCGACCCCGTCACCGAGTTCGCCGACATCATGGAGAACCTGATCACGCTGGCCGCCGTGCGCAGCGGCCAGGCCCGCTGGGAGCACTCGTGGTCCTCGCCGGCCCGGGTCGTGCACAGCACCGGCGTGCCGGTCGACTACTCCGAGATCGCCAAGCTGGCCGTCTCGCCGGAGACGCTCGGCGAGGCCCGAGCGCGGATGGCCCAGCTGGGCGTCCACGTCGAGGCCGCCCGCGTCGTCGAGACCCGGGCCACCGGGGCCGGGGCCGACGTGATCGGCGCGATGGCCAACGTCCGGGTGGACGACCAGGAGACCGACCTGATCCTGCTCAACCAGGGCCTCATCCTGGTGCCGGCGCCCAAGAGCACCGACGAGGGCGACGAGCGCATCGCCCGCATGCTGTCCTCGAACGACATCGCCGAGCTGGCCAGGACCTATCGCTACGTGCCGTTCGAGGAGGTCACCGGGGCCAGGATCGTCAAGGCGGTCCCGCTCAACGCCGAGCTGACCTTGCACGGCGGGGCCACGCTGGTCGTGAAGGAACGCTGGTCGGGCGACACGATCGGGGACAGCCGCGACACCCTCACCGAGATCCTGCGCCGCTTCAGCTGAAAGGGGACCACCGCATGCGCACGGCCCTGACCGAGTTGCTCGGCGTCGAGCATCCGATCGTCGGCTTCAACCGCTCGCCGGCGGTGGTCGCGGCGGTGACCAACGCCGGCGGCTTCGGGGTGCTCGCCGCCTCGGCGTACTCCCCGGCCGAGCTCGACGCCCAGTTGAGCTGGATCGAGGAGCGGGTGGGCGGGAAGCCGTACGGCGTAGATCTGCTTGTGCCGTCGAAGTTCGTCGCCGGAGATCCTGGTTCTCTCGTCGCCAGTCTCCGCGCGCAGATCCCGTCGTCGCATCTGGCTTTTGTCCAGTCTTTGCTCGACAAATACGACATTCCGGTTTCGTCGTCGATTATCGACCACAGTGAGGTCGCGGCGGCGATCACGCCCGATGGGGCGCCGGCGCTGCTGGACGTGGCGTTCAAGCACCCGATCGCGCTGATCGCGAACGCGCTCGGCACGCCGCCGCCCTCGCTCGTGGCGCGGGCCAAGGAGGCCGGCGTCGTGGTCGCCTCCCTGGTCGGCAAGGCCCAGCACGCGGAACGGCAGATCGCGGCCGGTGTCGACGTGCTGGTCGCGCAGGGCACCGAAGCCGGCGGGCACACCGGCACGATCGCCACCATGGTCCTCACCCCGGAGATCGTCGACATCGCCGGCGACCGTCCCGTGCTGGCCGCCGGTGGCATAGCCGACGGGCGGCAGATGGCGGCGGCGCTGGCCCTCGGCGCGGCCGGCGTGTGGTGCGGCTCGGTGTGGCTCTCCAGCGAAGAGGACATCGCGGTCCAGGCCATCAAGGACAAGTTCCTGGCCGCGACCAGCGCCGACACCGTGCGCTCACCCACCCGCACCGGCAAGCCGGCCCGTCAGCTGCGCACCGCCTGGCACGACGAGTGGGAGGCGCCCGGCAGCCCGCAACCGCTGCCGCTGCCCCTGCAGCTGATGCTGGTCGAGGAGGCCTGGCAGCACATCGACGCGGCCGCGCAGGACGGCCACGAGGGCGCGCTCAAACTGGAGTCGTTCTTCGTGGGCCAGGTCGTCGGCTCCTTCCAGGGCATCCGCCCGGCCGGGGAGATCACCCGCCGGATGGCCGAGGACTGCCAGCGCCGCATCGCCGAGCTCGGAGGTCTCATTGCCCCTGCCTGACAGCACCCCGGTCATCGTCGGCGTAGGCCAGGTCTCGGAGCGCTTCGGCGAACCCGGATATCGGGGCCGCTCGCCGGCCGACCTGGCGGCCGACGCCGCCCGGGAGGCCCTGGACGACGCCTCGGTCGCCGCATCCGAGATCGACACCATTGCGGCGGTACGCCAGTTCGAGGTCTCCCTGCCCTTCTCGCAGGCTCCGCTCGGCCGGTCGGACAACTTCCCGCGTTCGGTGGCGGCCCGCGTCGGCGCCGCGCCGTACCGGGCGGTGCTGGAAGTCGGTGGTGGTCAGAGCCCGCAGCGCCTGGTCAACGAGTTCGCGGCGGCGATCGCGGCCGGTGACGCGCGGGTCGTGCTGCTGGTGGGCGCCGAGGCGATCTCCACCATCGAGCGGCTGGCCCGCTCCGACTCGCCGCCCGACTTCACCGAGCACGCGCCGGGGTCGCTCGAGGACCGGGGGTTCGGGCTCGAGGGCATCGTCTCCTTCGACCATTTCCCGTACGGCCTGACGGAGGCGCCCACGTACTACGCGCTCTTCGAGAACGCGCGCCGCGCCCGGCTCGGCCTGTCGCGCGCCTCCTATGCCGCCGGGATGGGAGCGCTGTTCGAGCCGTTCACCCACGTCGCGGCCGCGAACCCGCACTCGGCGGCGCCGGTCGTGCGGAGCGCGGCCGAACTGGTCACCGTCACCGAGGCGAACCGGCCCATCGCCGACCCGTACACCCGCTATCTGGTCGCGCGGGAGAAGGTCAACCAGGGGGCGGCGGTGCTGCTCATGTCGCTCGCGGCGGCGCGGCGTCTCGGCGTACCCAGGGAGAAGTGGGTCTTTCTGGCCGGTCATGCCGACCTGCGGGAACGTGACCTGCTGGCCCGGGCCGACCTGTCGGGCAGCCCGGCCGCGGTGACGGCGACCCGGCACGCCCTCGACCTCGCCGGCACCGACATGGGCGAGCTGGCCAGCATGGACCTCTACAGCTGCTTCCCGGTGCCGGTCTTCGCCATCACCGACGCCTTCGGCCTGGCACCGGACGACCCGCGAGGGCTGACCGTGACCGGCGGGCTGCCGTTCTTCGGCGGAGCGGGCAACAACTACTCGATGCACGCGATCGCGTCGACGGTCACTCTCGCCCGGTCCGCGCTGGGAAGCTACGGCTTCGTGGGGGCGAACGGCGGCATGATGAGCAAATACTCGACCGGCGTCTACACGACGGCGCCGGTGGCGTGGAAGCCGTCCGACAGCCAGAAGTTGCAGGCCGAGCTCGACGCCCGTCCGGCACCGGCCGAGGCGGTGGCACCGTCCGGACCGGCGGTCGTCGAGACGTACACCGTCAAACACGACCGCGGCGGCGACCGGACCGGCATCGTCGTCGGGCGCCTGGAATCCGACGGGAGCCGCTTCCTGGCCCACGGCGACGAGATCCTCGACCTGCTGGCCGAGGGCGAGCCGATCGGCGAGCGCGTGGTCGTGCGCCCGGACGACGACGGCAACCGCGTCAGCCGGCCGCCTCGAGGAACGGTTTGACCTGGGCGGTGGGCGTCAGCAGGGTGATGGAGGAGCCGTCCGCGAAATCGAGGCGCAGGCGGCCGTCCTTCTCGGCGGCCTTGGCCAGCTTGGCGCGGGGACACTCCCAGCGCAGCCGCAGGGACTGCTCGGAGGCCCGCCGGAAGAGGCCGCCCCGCTGGGCCAGCACGATGAGGCGCTGATCGGTGAGGGCCAGAATCCGGGGGTCGTTGACCGTGCGGAGGTGCTCGTCCAGGCCGACGGCGAGGCTGCGCGGCGCGCCGTTGAGGCCGCGCCGCTCCTGAACCGGCCGCCGGAAACGCCAGGGCGACATCTCGGCCCGCGTCATGCCGACCACGGTGCGCCCGTCGGCCCGGCTCACCCAGACGGCGGCCCGGAGGGTCTCACCGGCCTGAAGATGCTCCTGTACCCCGGCCTCAGCACTCGACATCACGGTCCGCCTCTCCTCGTACACCTCGCGGTCAGTCGACCACGAGGTCACGAGGGCGCTCGCACCGGGCCCGTCAGCCCGCCGCCACAGTCACCGCCGGATAGGGCTGGTAGGACTGATCGGGGGTGTCGAAGTTCGCGGCGCGGCAGGTGGCGCTCACCCGCCAGCCGCCGGCGCCGGACCCGGCCGGCAAGGTCAGCGCCACCGCGTTCCAGCGCCCGGCCGAGGTCACCGAGGTGGTGGCCGTCACCACCGGTTTGCCTCCGCGGACAGCGTCGTGCACCGCGACCTCGACGTTCTGCGCCGGCGCCGGATAGGCGCCGCAGCCGCCACCGTCGGTCACCGTCAGCGCCCGCCCCAGCTGGTGGTGGTGACGGTCTGAGTGAAGGTGTACGTGACCAGGGTGCGACCACCGGTCCGCACGTTCGGATCGGTGGACGCCTCACAGGTCACCGTCGCGGTGTAGGTGCCCGGCGCGGCGTTCTCGGAACTGCCGACCCGCGCTGTGCTGCTGTCCACATCAGTGAAGGCCTCGGACGCCGACTGGCCGGCGCCGCGCGCCACGACGAGCACATAGCCGCTGGCCACGGCCGGGCAGCTGAACCCGGTGACGTACGAGACGAAGCCGGCCCGGCCGCTGGGCCGGTAGACGGTCAGAGCATCCCGGCGCAGCTTGCCGGCGACCTTGGCGCCGAGATCGGTCAGCTGCGACCCGAGCCGGTAACTGGTGTGCAAGGCGATGCCGACGCCGATGCCGGCCCGGGTGGTGTGCGCGGCCGGCTTGTGATCGCAGACGATGTCGAGGGTGTGGCACAGGCTGAACACACGGCCGCCCAGCCCGCTGCCGAACTTGCGGCCGTTGGCCTGCGACCAGCGCGGATACCACTGGCCGACGCCCTTGGCCCTGGCGCCGGCGGTGCCGAGCATCTGCCCGTCATCGCCGGGCAGCCGGTCGCCGTCGCCGACGAGCGCGATGGCGTCGACCCGATCGGTCACGCGGGTGCCGAGAATCTGCATGCTGCGGTGAACGAGCATGGCGCCCTGCGAGTAGCCGGCCAGGACGAGACGCTCGCCGGGGCAGCGGCGGATCCGCTCGAACAGGAAGGTGTTGAGCTTCTCCTCGCCGCCGATGAGGCTCTCCATGTACCGGGCGATGCCGTTGCCGGGAATCAGCATGACCGGAACGGCGGCGGCCTTGTAGGGGAGCGCGTAGGCGGTGACGGTGCGGCCCTTGGCCTTGGCCTTGACGGCGTTGTAGACGGCCGTGACTTCGGCGCCCATGCCGCTCTCCCCGGAGCCGGCGACTCCGACGAACAGCACGTCACCACAGTTCGGGCCGGCCGCGCTCGCGGCGTGCGGCGCCGCGGTCAAGGTCGCGACCACCAGCACCAGAACCGACAGGATCCGTTTCATCAGCGCAGCATGACGGCCGGGCCGACCGTCATGGGAGCGTCATCCCCCGGCCGTGGAACGATCCCGCCGCGCGGGGTCGCCCGCACGACTCGTCCGGTTCCTCTGGAAGGCTGAGCGGGTGGAACAGTCTGCGTGGCCCGAGATCTCGGCGCTGGTGGAAGCGGCGCCCTATCCGGTGGAGGTGCTGGCGGCGGATCCCGGGCGGGCGTCCGCCAGCCTGGCCGCCCTGGAGATCACGACCAGGTCCTGGCTCGGGGCGGTGGTGACCAACAGCGGCGGGCTGCTGATCGATCACGGCTGGCTTCGGGTGCTCGGCGGTGGGCACGACGGGCTGCCGGACGTGGCGGCCGAAATGACACGTGGGGCCGGTCGCCTGGTCGTCGCCTTCGATGTGATGGGCGGGCAGTTCGCGTGGTCGGGCGCGCGGCCGACGGTGCATTACTTCGGCCCGGACGACCTGACCTGGCAGGATCTGGAACTTGGCTATGGCGACTGGCTGGAGGCGATGCTGGCCGGCGCCACGACCGAGTCCTTCGCGGGCCTTCGATGGCCGGGCTGGGAGGCCGAGGTGGCCGGCGTTGCCCTGGACCAGGGAATCCACACGGTGCCGCCACCCTGGACCCGGGAGGGAAAGGATCTGTCGGCGGTGTCCCGCAAGCCCATCCGGCTCGCTGAGCTCGTTGCGGTCCACCAGGATTTCGCGCGTCAGCTCGGCCGCCTCCAGCGATAGGAGCGAGCCAAGTGAAAGGCGCGTTTGTGATCTCGAACGACCCGCGCCTGGCCGAGCAGATGACGACCGCTCTGGCGAGAAGAGGCGCTCGTTCGTCGCCGGACGGGGTCAGCCAGCTGCAGGACGACCAGGGACGCTTCTTCACCTTCTTCGGGCCGGTGGAGCCCTCCCAGCGCTGGGACTGGCAGGACGGCCACGATCAGGTTGAAGGCGGAGGACCCGGCCCCGATCTGGCGACGGCCACGGCTTGCTGGGTCGAGTGCCGGTGGGAAGGCTGGTTCGCTGACCTTTTCAGATCCATGGCGGCTGAGCTGCCGGGCCCGGCATGGGTGCTGGACAACAACGACGTCCTGTGGCCGGCCGACGAGATCGATCCAGCTCGGATATCCCTGTGACGGAGTGCCGTCCGCCTCGAGGGACGCGAAGGTCAGCTTCGCGATGAATTGACTTCAACCGGGCTTGATGTTTCATCCTTTCCGTCCTGAGTCGTCAAGCGGGGGAGCGGATGAATGCGGGTGGTTCAGGCAGTCGGGTTCGGCGGCCCCGAGGTGCTGGTGCTCGCCGAGAGACCGGATCCCGTCGCTGGTCCCGGTCAGGTCGTCGTCGACGTGGCGGTGGCCGGCTTGACGTTTGTCGAGACGCAGATTCGGCGTGGCACGGACAAATGGCATCAGCGGCCGCGTCTGCCGTACGTCCCCGGCGGTCTGGTCGCCGGCCTCGTCGACTCGGTGGGTTCGGGCGTGGACGAGGCCTGGCGAGGGCGGCGGGTCATCGCCGGCACGGGGGAGACCGGCGGTTTCGCCGAGCGTGCCGTCGCGCGGGCCGATGACCTGTTCGCCGTGCCGGACGGGCTCGGGCTGCCGGAGGCGGTCGCTCTCCACAGCGACGGCAGCACGGCCCTCGGGCTTGTCGAGCGTGCCGGGGTCACCTCAGCCGACCGCGTGCTCGTCGAGGCCGCGGCCGGCGGCGTGGGCAGTCTTCTGACTCAGCTCGCCCTCGCGGCCGGTGCCCACGTCGTCGGGGCCGCGCGGGGGCCGCGCAAACTGGCCGCCATCGAAGAGCTGGGCGCCGCCGCGGTCGACTACTCCGAGCACGACTGGACCGACCAAGTGCTGGAGGCGACCGGCGGGGCCGGGCCGACGGTCGTGTTCGACGGGGTCGGTGGCCGGATCGGCCGGGCCGCCTTCGCCGTGACGGCCCGGGGCGGCCGGTTCTCGGTCCATGGCGCGTCCAGCGGTGACGTCACGGACGTGACCGCGGCCGAGGCGCGGGATCGGGGCGTGGACCTGATCGGCATCGAGCAGCTCTTCGGCTTCGGCCCGCAGGTGGCCCGGTGGGCGGCGCGGATGATGGACCACGCCGCCGCGGGCACCGTCCGGCCGCTCATCGGGCAGACCTTTCCTCTTGAGCGTGCCGCCGACGCGCACGCCGCCGTCGAGGGCCGCACCGCGACAGGCAAGACGCTGATCCTGTTATGAGTCGAACGAGAAACCCATGAGGTTCGCCGCCCGGAGGATCAGGCCGTCGCGCCCCGCATTGCGGTCCGACGCCGCGATGGCGCGGCGAATGACCTGGACCGCCGGGTAGGTGAGGGGTTCGGGTGGGATCGGCAGCGGGCGCTTGGTGGCCATTTTCAGTTGGGTACGGCTGTTGTCCGCACCCGCGAGCAGATCGAGCATGACCGTGCCCGCGAAACGGGTGGCGGCCACGCCCAGACCCGTGAACCCGCCCGCGTAGGCGACCTTGCCGTTCATCGCCAGACCCTGGAACGCGGCCAGCTGCGTCGACATGTCGATCATGCCGCCCCAGGTGTGTGTGAACGTGATGTCGTGGAGCTGGGGGAACGTACGCAGGAAATGGTCGGCCAAGCGGTTGAACGTCTCCGGGCGCTGGTCGTACTCGGGGCGGATGCCGCGGCCCCGGTGGTACACGGCGTCGTAGCCGCCCCACAGGATCCGGTTGTCGGCGGTCTTGCGGTAGTAGTGGAACTGCCTCGACGTGTCAGAGATGCCGAAGCGGCCGTGCCAGCCGATCTCGTCGAGCTGGCCGTCGGTGAGCGGCTCGGTCATCAGCACGTAGTCGTAGACCGGCAGGGTCAGCAGGCGGTTGCGCCGCAGCAGGGACGGGAAGCCGTTGGTGGCCAGGACGGCCTGCCGGGCGCGGATCGTGCCCATGCCGGTGGTGGCGCGGACGGTGCCGCGCCCGTCGGTGAGGTGTTTGACCGGCGTGTGCTCGAAGAGGCGTACCCCCAAAGCCTGGCAAGCGGCCTTGAGGCCCCAGGCGAGTTTGGCCGGGTGCACCAGCGCGTTGCCCGACTTGTGGAAGACGCCGGCGCGGTAGAGCGGCGACCGCACGGGCAGATCGCCGGGGCCGAGGAAGCCGGGCTGCGCGCGCAGCTCGTCGACCTGGTGTGGCTCGGTGGCGACCGAGAGCGCGCCCTCCTCCTCGAACTCGGCGTCGATGCCGTGCCTGGTCAGCGCGTCGCGGAACCCGGCGAAGTTCTCGGCCGCCAGGGTGTCGAGCACGTCCAGGTCGCCTGCGAAGTAGCGGCGGCCGTTGGCCGGGCCGTGGGTGAGGCTGGCCTCGACGAAACCGCCGTTGCGGCCGCTCGCGGCCCAGCCGATCTCCTCGGCCTCGACCAGTACGACGTCGCGGCCCGGGTCGCGTTCCTTGGCCTGAAGGGCGGTCCAGAGCCCGCAGTAGCCGCCGCCGACGATCAGCAGGTCGGTCTCGACGGCGCCCACGAGGGCGGGCAGCGGGGCCGGCCGGCCCGGGTCCTCGAGCCAGAACGGGGTGCGGGCCGCGCCGGCCAGGGCCGAGCGGAGCCGTTGAGCGTCGGTGCGGATGTCGAGGTCGTATGCCGGCCTGGTCATGAACCCAGGACACCGCTGTCGTACGCTTAAGTCAATGCGTTGACATAAGGAGGCGGCCATGCGGGACGCGGGATCGGCGAGAGTGCGGCGGCGGCCCACCCGCACCGGGGTGGTCCTCGAACCCGACCTGATCATCGACGCGGCCCTGCGGCTCATCGAGGCCCCCGGCGGCAACGCGCTGACCGTCCGCCGCCTCGGCGTCGAGCTGGGCGCCGACCCGAGCGCGATCTACCGCTACTTCCGTGACCTCGACGCGCTGCTCATCGCCATCGCCGACCGCCTGATCGGCGAGACCCTGACCGGTTTCGAGCCCGGCCCCGACTGGGCGGCCTCGCTGCGCGAGCTGGGCGAGCGCGTGCACGACTCGATGCTGCGACACCCCCGCCTGGCCCAGTTGCGGGCGGTCCGCTTCACCGCCGGCCCGAACGAACTGCGAGCCGACGACATAGGCATAGGCCTGCTGCTGCGGGCCGGCTTCTCGGGCGCCGACGCGGTCCGCCACTATTCCGACTTCATCGACGCGGTCCTGTCCTTGGCCGCCATGGACGCCGCCGAGCTGGCGCCGGGCCAGGAGCAGACGGACAAAAGAGCTTTGGCCCAGACGTACGCCTCCTTCAGCGCCGCCGAATATCCCCACCTGGCCGCCGTGCGAGAGCACCTCCCACAGGTGACGTCATCCCCGTTCCCGGGAGTGCTCGACAAACTGATCTACGCGATCACAGCGCGGAGCCCTGCTCGTCCGAGCTGACAGCAGTTCGCCTCCGCCGCTGTGTCCGGGCGGGACATGGATGGCGTGATCTCGCGTGCGAGGGCGGCCGTCGATGTTATCGATAGCTTGGCTAACAGCAACGATATGATCCCCGGGTTCGAGCGGAAGCCGGAGGACGGGCACCCATGGTTGATGACGCGGCGCGTACCAGGCAGCCGAGCATGGCTGACGTCGCGCTGGAGGCGGGGGTGTCGGCGCAGACGGTGTCGCGGACTCTCCGGGACTCGCCGAACGTCAACCCGGAGACCCGGCGGCGGGTTCTCGAAGCTGTGGAACGGCTCGGCTATCGGTTCAACAACGCGGCGCGCAGCCTCTCGTCCGGGCGCAGCAACACCATCGGGCTCGTTCTGCTCCAGTCGGGGGGCTATTACTCGCGTTCCGCTGTCACCGCCGGGGTCGAGGCGGCCGCGGCCCGGGCCGGGCTGTCGGTGAACATCGCGACCATTGCCGCCC